>LNEQ01000043.1 GCA_001464995.1 Actinobacteria bacterium Ga0077541 | reverse complement strand
TGCCGCTGCCGAGGGCGCCGACGACGGCGCCCGACACGATCAGCATCAGCCCGAGGAGCGGGAACGCGATCGCGGTGGCCTCGTCGCGCGTGAGGGCGCTGTCGGCGTCCTGGATCCACGTGTCCACGACGGTGATCTTGACCGCCCAGAGCAGCCCGACGGCGAGCGCGGCGCCGATGAGGCCGCAGACGATGCCCTCGATGACGAACGGCCAGCGGATGAACCAGTTGGTCGCGCCCACCAGCTTCATCACCTCGACCTCCCGGCGGCGGGCGAAGATCGACAGGCGGATCGTGTTGCCGATCAGCAGGATGGATGCCACCAGGAGGATGGAGATCAGCCCGAGGCCGGCCCACGGGCGACGGTCAGCAGCTTGTCGGCCGTCTCCTCGCCGTAGTCGATGCCGAGCTCCTCGTCGATCGCCGGGCTGTCCTGCAGCGAGGCGACGATCTGGCCGGACTGCTCGGGGTCGCTCGGGATCACGGTGAACTTGGCCGGCAGCGGGTTGCTCGGCAGCTCGTCGAGGATCGACGGGTCCTGCAGGCGGCCGCGGAGCTCCTCGAGCCCCTCGTCCGCCGATACGTAGACGTAGGAGGCGACCTGGCCGTTGGCCTGCAGGGCGTCGAGCTGCGTCTTGAGACCGTTGACCTGCGGCACCGTGGCCGAGTCGGAGATATAGGCCCGGATGTCGAGGCGGTTCTTCTGGGAGTCGACCGTCGACTGCACGTACAGGAACGACGGGATGAACGCGCCCAGGATGAAGACCGCGATCAGCACGGTCACCGTCGCGGCGACCGACACGGCGGCGTTCGCCCGGATCGAGCGCAGGGCCTCGGCGAAGAAGAAGCGGACCCTCATCAGCTAGCTGTCCGCGCGGGCGTAGCTGGCCTGGCGCTGGTCGCGGACGACCTTGCCGTTCTCGAGGGCGATGACGCGCATCTGCATCTTGTCGACCATCTCGCGATCGTGCGTCGCCATGATCACGGTCGTGCCGGTGCGGTTGATGCGGTAGAGGAGCTGCATGATCCCGATCGAGGTCTCGGGGTCGAGGTTCCCGGTCGGCTCGTCGGCGATCAGCAGGCGCGGGTGGTTGACGAACGCGCGCGCGATCGAGACCCGCTGCTGCTCGCCGCCCGAGAGTTCGTTCGGGTAGCGGTCGGACTTGTCCGACAGGCCCACCAGGGCGAGGATCTCGGGCACCTTGCGCCGCGTCGAGCGCGGGTTCTCGCCGATCACCTGGAGCGCGTAGGCCACGTTCTCGTAGACGGTGCGGCCGGCCAGGAGCTTGTAGTCCTGGAACACGCAGCCGATCGAGCGGCGCAGGTAGGGCACCTTGGAGCGGCGCAGCCGCTGCAGGTTGCGCCCGCCCACCGTGATCGAGCCGGCCGTGGGCTCGAACTCTTTGATGAGCAGCCGGATGAACGTCGACTTGCCCGACCCGGACGGGCCGACCAGGAACACGAACTCGCCGCTCTCGATGGAGAGCGTGACGTCGTCGAGGCCGCGCGCGTCGCTGGTGTACTCCTTGGAGACCCCGTCGAGGATGACCATCGGGCCGTCGCCGGGGCGCAGCACCGAGCGCCGGTCGCTGGAGCGCAGCGACTCGCCGCGGCGGCGGGCACGCTCGCGGACACGCGATGAGGGCGTGTCGGGCTCAGTGGGTGTGGAGGGGGCGTCTGTGCTCATGAGGGCGTCGAACGCACGGCTTTCGGGAGGCGAGATGAGGGGCGAGCCACCGTCAGGAACTCCTTCGGCGGATGCGACCGTCCCGTGAAGCCCGGGGAGGGTACCCCGTGCCATTCGGTTGGTCAAACCATCGAAGGTGCCGCGAACCGGCGCGTCCGGAAGGCGGGGTGGCCTTCGACACGCGCGGCCTCAATCCTTCCCGCCGGGATCCGAGATCGGCTCCGTGATGCGGGAATCGCCCTGCGTGCGGCGCTCCAGCTCGGCGCGGATGAAGCCGTCCAGGTCGCCGTCGAGCACTCCCTGGGCGTTCCCCGTCTCGTGACCGGTACGAAGATCCTTGACCATCGTGTACGGGTGCACCACATAGGAGCGGATCTGGCTGCCGAAGCCGATCGAGCTCTGGTTCTCGCCCCGGTCCTTCGCGGCCTCGGCCTCGCGGCGCTCGAGCTCGGCCTGCACCAGCTTGGCGCGCAGCAGCCCCATGGCCGTCGCGCGGTTCTGGGTCTGCGATCGCTCGTTCTGGCACTGGACCACGATCTTGCTCGGCAGGTGGGTGATGCGCACGGCCGAGTCGGTCTTGTTGACGTGCTGGCCCCCGGCGCCGCTGGCCCGGTAGGTGTCGACCTTGAGGTCCTTGTCGAGGATCTCGATGTCGACCGCGTCGTCGACGAGCGGGGCCACCTCGACCGCGGCGAACGAGGTCTGGCGGCGGTTGGCCGAGTCGAACGGGGACAGGCGCACCAGGCGGTGGACGCCGCGCTCGGCCGACAGCAGCCCGTAGGCGTTCTCGCCGTGGACGGTGAAGGCGGCGGACTTGAGGCCGGCCTCGGAGCCCTCCTGGACCTCCTTGAGGTCGGTCCGCAGGCCGCGCCGCTCGGACCAGCGCAGGTACATGCGAAGGAGCATCTCGGCCCAGTCCTGGGCGTCGGTGCCGCCCTCGCCCGAGTTGATCGTCACCAGCGCGTCGCCGGCGTCGTGCTCGCCCGCGAACAGGCGGGCCTCCTCCATGCCCGCCAGCTGCTCCTCCGAGCGGCCGAGGCCGTCGGCGAGCTCGTGCAGCATGTCCATGTCGAGCTGTCCGGACCGCTCCTCCTCGCGCAGGAGGTCGGCCATCTCGGCGATCGAGTCGATCTCCTCGCAGAGGGACCGGTAGCCGGTCAGCCGCCCGCTGGCCGCCGCGTGGTCGGCCGAGATGCGGGCCGCGTTGGCCTGGTCGTCCCAGAAGCCCGGGTCGCCCATCTCGTGTTCGAGCTCCGCGACGCGGCGCTCCAGCGAAGCGGGGTCAAAGATAGTCGCCCAGGACGCCGGCCCGCTCCCGGAGGCGGGCGGCGCGCTGGACGAGGTCGTCGAGCGAGAGCGTCGAGTCGGTGCTCATCGGGACACCTCTTGTACTTCTTGCCGGAACCGCACGGGCAGGGGTCGTTGCGGCCGACCTTGTCGTCGTCGGTCAGGACCCTCTGCTCCACGACGGCGACCGAACCGGACGACTCCTCGGCCTCCATCTCGGCGTCGTCGTCGGCGGCGCCCGCGAAGCCCTGGATCGGGTCGCTCTGGTACGAGTAGTCCACGTCGGCGACCTTCTGCTCCTCGGCCTCGGGCGCCTGGTCGACCTGGATGTGGAACATGTACCGCACGAACTCGCCCTTCACGAGGGTCATCATCTCGTCGAACATGGTGTGGCCCTCGAGCCGGTACTCCGACAGCGGGTCCTTCTGGCCGAGCGCGCGCAGGTGGATGCCCTCGCGCAGGTAGTCCATGTTGTAGAGGTGCTCGCGCCAGTGCTGGTCGATGAGCTGCAGCAGCACCCAGCGCTCGAGGTCGCGCACGAGCGTCGCGCCCAGCTCGTCCTCACGGCGCGCGTAGGCGTCCATGATGTCGTCCTCGAGCTTGTCGAGCAGCTCCTCGCGGGTCAGCGGGTCGTCGGGGTGCTCGAGGTCCGGCTGCAGGTCCGACAGCGAGATGCCCATCGGGTAGTAGGCGTGGAGCGCCGTGAACATCGCCTGCAGGTCCCAGTCGGCGGGCAGCGCGTCGTCGTCGGCGAACTGGTCGACCACGTCCACCATGGTCTCGGCGATCCAGTCGCGCGCCTGCTCGCCGAGGTCCTCCCCCTCGAGCACGCGGCGGCGCTCGGAGTAGATGACCTCGCGCTGCTTGTTGAGCACGTCGTCGTAGTCGAGGACGCGCTTGCGGATGTTGAAGTTCTGCTCCTCGACCTTCTTCTGGGCGCCCTCGACCGTCTTCGAGAGCATCTTCGCCTCGATCGGCAGGTCGTCGCCCGGGCCGAGCCGGTCGAGGATCTTGTAGATCCGGTCGCCGGAGAAGATGCGGATCAGGTCGTCCTCGGCCGACAGGAAGAAGCGCGAGCGGCCGGGGTCGCCCTGGCGGCCGGCACGACCGCGCAGCTGGTTGTCGATGCGCCGGCTCTCGTGCCGCTCGGTGCCCAGGATGTAGAGGCCGCCGACCTCCTTGACGCCCTCGCCGAGCTTGATGTCGACGCCGCGGCCGGCCATGTTGGTCGCGATCGTGACGGCGCCCGGCTGCCCGGCGCCGAGGATGATCTCGGCCTCGCGGGCGTGGTTCTTGGCGTTGAGGACGTTGTGCGGGATGCCGCGGCGGGTGAGCATGCCCGAGAGGTTCTCGGAGATCTCGACCGAGATCGTGCCGACGAGCACCGGCTGGCCGCTCTCGTGCGCCTGCACGATGTCCTCGACGACCGCGCGGAACTTGGCGTCCTTGGTCTTGAAGATGAAGTCGTTCTCGTCGATCCGCACCATCGGGCGGTTGGTCGGGATCGAGGTGACGTCGGTGTTGTAGATCTTCTGGAACTCGTTGGCCTCGGTGGAGGCCGTTCCCGTCATGCCCGAGAGCTTCTCGTACATGCGGAAGTAGTTCTGCAGCGTGATCGTCGCGAGGGTCTGGTTCTCCTCGCGGATCCGCAGCCCCTCCTTCGCCTCGAGCGCCTGGTGCAGGCCCTCCGAGTAGCGCCTTCCCTCGAGCACGCGACCGGTGAACTCGTCGACGATCAGCAGCTCGCCGTCGCGGACGATGTACTCCTTGTCCTTGCGGTACAGCGCGTGCGCCTTCAGTGCCTGGATGAAGTGGTTCACCAGGTTGCCGTTGACGTCGAGGTAGAGGTTGTCGATGCCGAGCGCCTTCTCCACCTTGCGGACGCCGCTCAGCGTCGGCGAGGCGGCACGGTGCTTCTCGTCGACGTCGTAGTCGCCGATCACCGCCTCGAGCATGTGGTCGCGCGTGAACGAGCCGTTCCAGCGGCCCGCCGAGACGTCCATGCGCGCGCCGGCGAGCTTGGAGTCGAGCTCGGGGTGGACCCTCGCCATCAGATCCTCGGAGATCAGGCGCGGGAAGTCGGCCTCGACCACCTCGATCAGCTCGGCCGCGGTCATCTTGTCGGGCACCTCGAGGCCGGCCTCCCGGGCGCGGGCGACCAGCTCGTTCGACTTGATGCTGACCTGCGAGATCAGGGCCTTCCGCAGCCCGTCGTCGTTCATGCGCTCGTACCGCTCGCGATCGGCGGCGACCAGCGTCGGCATGATCCGGGCGAAACGGTAGTAGGTGTCGGTCGCGGCCTCGGGCACGCCGGAGATGATCAGCGGGGTGCGGGCCTCGTCGATCAGGATCGAGTCGACCTCGTCCACGATGCAGAAGTAGTGGCCGCGCTGGACGCAGTCGGACAGCCGCACGGCCATGTTGTCGCGCAGGTAGTCGAAGCCGAACTCGGCGTTGGTGCCGTAGGTGGCGTCGGCGGCGTAGGCGGCGCGGCGCTGCTCCTCGGGCATCATCGACGCGATCACGCCGATGCTGATGCCGAGCTTGTCGTACAGCGGGCGCATCCACTCGGCGTCGCGGCTGGCCAGGTAGTCGTTGACCGTCACCACGTGCACGCCGCGCCCCGTGAGGGCGTTGAGGTAGACCGCCGGCACGCCGGCGAAGGTCTTGCCCTCGCCGGTCTTCATCTCGGCCACGCGCCCGGCGTTCAGCGTCATGGCGCCGATCATCTGCACGTCGAACAGGCGCATGCCGAGCACGCGCCGACCGAGCTCGCGGACGACCGCGAAGGCCTCGATGAGCAGGTCGTCGACCGTCTCGCCCGCCTCCAGCCGCGCGCGGAACTCGGGCGTCTTGGCCTGCAGCTCCTCGTCGGTCAGCTTCTCCATCGCGGGCTCGAGCGCGGTGATGCTGGCGACCTTCGCCTGCATCCCCTTCATCGCCCGGCCCTCGCCGACGCGCAGGACCTTGTTCAGGAGATCAGTGCTCATCGGCGGGCTCGGGAGGTCGTTGGCACAACGCGGATCATCGTAGCGCAGGCCTCATCGGCGCCGACGCGCCCGGGCTGAAGCCCGGGTCCGGCGACAGATCGTGGATGCGGGGCGTGCGGTCGCCGCATCAGACGGGATCCGGGTCGCACCCCAGGGAAGCCCCTTGGGAAGGCCCGGATCCCGTATGAGGCGAGCGATCCGCGCGGACCGCGCCGCGAGATGCGACGCGCCCGGGCTCCAGCGCCCGGGCGCGTAGCGACGCGGCTCACGCCTCGGGCGCGATGAGCCCGTAGTCGCCGTCCCGGCGCCGGTAGACGACGTTCACCTGGCCGTCCTCGTCGTTGCGGAACACGTAGAAGTCGTGGTTGAGCATGTCCATCGCGAGCGCCGCGTCCTCGGGGCCCATCTGCCGCATCTCGAAGCTCTTGCTCTTGACCAGCTTCGGCATGTGGTCGTCGGCGGCCTCGACCGCGCCGTCCACCGGGGCCGGCGGGGCCGCGGGGGCGGCCTCGGCCGCGGACGCGCCGTGGTGCTCCTTGCGCCGGTCGCGGTACTTGCGCGCCTGGCGCTCGAGCTTGTGGGCGGCGAGGTCGATCGCCGCGTACATGTCGTCGGCGCTCTCGCGCACGCGCAGCACCGGGCCCTTGGTGCGCACCGTCACCTCGGCGATCTGGGCCCGCTCGATCTTCGGGTTGCGCTCCACCGAGAGCTCGAGCTCGACGGAGGTGGCGTCGTCCCATGGCGGGAAGATCTTCACCAGCTTCTCGAGCTTCTGCTCGGCGTGATCGAAGAGCGCATCGGTGACAGAGAGTCCCTTGCCCTTGACCTGAAGCTGCATGATTCGCCCCCCTCGCGTTCTTGCCGGGTGCCTGGACAGTAGCGCCCGGTGGGGCGCGCGGCAGAGGCGCAGGGCGAACGCCACGCGCCGGCTCCGCTCGCCCGGGTCATCGCGTCGCCCCGTCCGGCACCCGGGCGAAGCAGACGGCGCCCACCGAGCGCGTTCCGGCGGCGTGCAGGGCGCGGGCGCAATCGGCGAGCGTCGCCCCCGTCGTGCGCACGTCGTCCACCAGCCAGGCGGCCTCCGGCGCCGGCGCGCCCGCGCGCGGTGCGAAGGCGCCCGACGCCTGCCGGGCCCGCGCCGTGGCGCGCGCGCCGCGCTGGTCGGCGCCCTCGCGCGTGCGCACGAGCGCCTCGGCGACCGGCCGCCCCCACGCCCGCGACAGCGCGCGGGCGATCAGAAGGCTCTGGTTGAAGCCGCGGGCGCGGGCGCGCAGCGGACCCAGCGGCACCGGGACCAGCACGACGCCCGCCGGCGGTGCCGGCACCGACGCGGCGATCACCTCCGCCATCACGCCTGCGAGACCGCGGCGGCGCTCGTCCTTGAGGGCTGCGACCAGGGCGGGGGCCGGACCGGAGTAGGCGACCGCCTGGCGCGCCCCGGCGATGCGCCCCCGGCACGCGCCGCAGCGCGGGACGGGCACGGGCACCGGCGCCCCGCAGCCCCCGCACCACGGCGGCGGCAGCGTCTCGAGGGCGGCCCGGCAGGCCGCGCAGGCGGCCGCCCCCGGCAGGCCGCATGACGCGCACGCGGGCGGCAGGATGACGTCGAGGAGGGCGCCGATGGACACGGGGCCACGCTACGGCCACGCCCTGCCACCGGTCACCGCGCTCCCGTGCCGGGACGCGCACGGCACCGCATCAGACGGCGGCCGAGTCCTCCACGGCGGCGCGCAGCGAGCGCTCGTACGGCGGACGGTGGACGCCCGCCTCGGTCACGATCGCCGAGATCAGCCGCGCCGGCGTCACGTCGAAGGCGGGGTTGGCGACGGGGGTCGTGTCGGCGGAGCCCGGGCGCCCGAACAGCGACAGGCCGCGCACCTCTGCGGCGGCGCGCTCCTCGATCGGGATGTCGCGGCCGCCGGGGGTCGAGAGATCGACCGTCGTGGTCGGCGCCGCGACGATCACCGGGATGCCGTGCTCGCGCGCGAGAACGGCCATGCCGTAGGTGCCGATCTTGTTGGCGGCGTCCCCGTTGGCGGCGATCCGGTCGGCGCCGACCACGACGTGCGAGACGGCGCCCGCCGCCATCATCGCCGCCACCATCGAGTCGGTGATCAGGGTGTGCGGGATGCCGTCGCGGGCGAGCTCCCACGCCGTCAGCCGGGAGCCCTGCAGCAGCGGGCGCGTCTCGGGCACGACCACGCGCACGGACGGGTCTGCGGCGTGCGCGGAGCGCACGACGCCGAGCGCGGTCCCGTACCCCCCGGTCGCCAGCGCCCCGGCGTTGCAGATCGTCATGATGCGCGCCCCGCGCCCCATCAGCGGCAGCGCATGGGCGCCGATCGCGCGGCAGCGCGCCACCTCGTCGTCGTGCACGGCCCGCGCCGCGGCGGCGAGGGCGGCCACGAGGGCGTCGCCCGGGCCGGGGTGCGCGTCGGCGACGGCGCACATGCGGTCGACGGCCCAGGCGAGGTTGACCGCCGTCGGGCGGGCCGACCGGAGGGCGGCGGCGGCGCGGCCCACCTCCGCGCGCAGCCCGGGCAGGTCGGACGCGTCGGCGCGCGCGGCGGCCAGCGCCACCCCCATCGCGCCGGCCACGCCGATGGCCGGGGCTCCGCGGATCGACAGCCGCCGGATGGCCTCGACGACCTGCGGCCAGGCGGGGCACACGAGCGTCTCCTCGCGCGCCGGCAACAGGGTCTGGTCGAGCATCTCGACGCCGGCCCCGGTCAGGCGGATGACCTCGTGCGGCGCGAGGCCGGGGGGCGCCGCGCCGTTCAGGTCCCCTGCTCCCACGAGGCGAGGTAGGCGAGCTGCTCGTCGGTGAGCGCGTCGATCTCGACGCCCAGGGACGCGAGCTTGAGCGTGGCGATCTCGTCGTCGATCCGCCGCGGCACGGCGTAGACGCGGCGCTCGAGGCCGGCTCCCTCGCGCGCCAGGTACTCCACGCTGAGTGCCTGGTTGGCGAAGCTCATGTCCATCACCGAGGCGGGGTGGCCCTCGGCGCACGAGAGGTTGAGCAGACGGCCCTCGGCGAGGAGGTGGATGCGCCGCCCGTCGGCCATCCGGTACTCCTGAACGGAGGGGCGCACCTCGGTGACGCTCTCGGCGAGGGCCGCGAGCGCGGGCAGGTCGATCTCGACGTTGAAGTGGCCGGTGTTGGCGAGGATCGCCCCGTCCTTCATCACGGCGACGTGCTCGCCGCGCAGCACGTTCACGTCGCCGGTGGCGGTGATGAAGATGTCGCCCACGCGGGCGGCCTCGGCGACCGGCATCACCTGGAAGCCCTCCATCACGGCCTCCAGGGCGCGCAGGGGGTTCACCTCCAGCACGATCACGTTGGCGCCCATGCCGCGCAGCCGGCTCGCGACGCCGCGCCCGCACCAGCCGAAGCCCGCCACCACCGCGCGCCGTCCGGCGACGAGCACATTGGTCGCGCGCAGCAGCCCGTCGACCGTCGACTGGCCGGTCCCGTAGCGGTTGTCGAACAGGTGCTTGGTGTCGGCGTCGTTCACCGAGACCACCGGGAAGCCGAGGCCGCCCTGGGCCTCCAGGGCCCGCAGGCGGATGATGCCGGTGGTGGTCTCCTCGGTGCCGCCGATGACGCCGTCGAGCATCTCGCGGCGCTCGCCGTGGAGCACGCCGATCACGTCGGCGCCGTCGTCCATCGTGATGTGGGGCGCGTGGTCGATCGCCGCCATGATGTGGCGGTAGTAGGTGCCATCGTCCTCGCCGCGGCGCGCGAAGGTCGAGATGCCGTGGTCGCGGACCAGCGCGGCGGCGACCTCGTCCTGGGTCGAGAGCGGGTTGGAGGCCACCAGCACCACGTCGGCGCCGCCCGCACTGAGCGTGCGGACCAGGTTGGCGGTCTCGGTGGTGACGTGCAGGCAGGCCGACACGCGCAGGCCCGCCAGGGGCGCCTCGCGCGCGAAGCGCTCGCGGATCGACCGCAGCACCGGCATGTCGCGCTCGGCCCACTCGATGCCGCGCCGGCCGGCCGGTGCCAGGCCGAGGTCGGCGACGTCGTGCCGGGGGCCCTGAGCCGCGCGGCTCACGCGCCCGGGTCCGCGCTCCTGCCGTAACCGGTCTCGGCCAGACGTCCCTTCAGCCGCTCGATCACCTCGACCGGGCCGGGGTCGACCGCCCGCAGCAGCGCGAGATAGAGGGAGGCGTAGTCGCCGAGCATCACGAGGTCGAGCATCCGCGCGAGCGCGCTCCGCCCCTCCGACGTGATCGACAGCACGTTGCCGACGTGAGACTCCACCAGCTCGCGCGTGAGGTCGAAACGACGGTGCACCTGGCGATGCTGGCGCTCGTCGCGCAGCAGGATCAGCTGCGCCAGCTCGCTGAGCGGCGCGGGCATCCCGGCGAAGCCGACGATCTCGTTGTGGTCGAGCTCCGGCAGGGTCGAGCTGTACGCCGGGATCTTGGCGTTCTCGTTGAACTGGCCCTTCCACCGCGCGGCGATCGGCGCCGTCAGCTCGGCGCCCCAGATCAGGGGCACCGCGTTCTGCAGGGAGCGCGCGAGCTGCTTGGCCGGGTTGCCGCTCTCGTCCACGTCGGGGCCGAGCGCGGAGATCGAGGAGGAGATGGTCGCGCGCGCCTCCTCGAGGTCGGAGGTCATCGACGGCAGCACCTCGAGCCGGTCGAAGAGCACCACCAGCGGGACCAGCATGCGCAGGATGGCGGCGCGCGGCTGCAACCCCGCCACCACCGGCACCACCGGCACGCCCTCGTCGGCATAGTGCGAGCCGAGCTTGCCGCCGCTGGTGACGGCCACGCAGAGGCAGTTGCGCTCGGTCGCCTGGGAGGCGCAGGTGAGCGTCTCCTCCGTGCCGCCCGAGTACGAGCTGAGGATGACGAGCGTGTTCTCGCCGATCCAGCCCGGGAGGTAGTAGTCGCGCACGACGGTCACGGGCCTGCGCAGGCGCTCGCGGTAGGCGCCCACCACCAGGTCGGCGGCGATCGCCGATCCGCCCATGCCGCAGATCGCGACGTCGTGGATCTCCTCGGGCGGGTAGACCAGCTCGACGCCCTCGGCGGCGGCGCGGGCCTCGTCGAAGGCGGCGACCGACTCGCCCACGCCGCGGATCAGCCCGAGACTGTCGGCGGCGGTCGCATCGGGTCCGTCGAGTCCGAACATCGCGTCAGCCTATCGGAGCGGCCGCGGGCTCACCCGGCCGCGCCGTCGGTGGGCACGGGCGCGGAGGGATCGACCACGGCGCCCGCGGCGATGGCCGCCCGGTCGCCCACGATCACCCCGGGGCCCAGCCGGGCTCCGGCGCCCACCACGACCCCCTCCCCCACGATCGCGCCCTCGAGCAGCGCGCCCTCGCCGATCCGCGCGCCCGCCCCCACCACGCTCCCCGCGATGCGGGCACCCGCGCCCACGACCGCCCCGCCGCCGACCGCCGAGCGGGCGTCGACAAGCGCCGACGGATCGACCGCGGCGTCCGGGCCGATATAGCCCGCGCCCGTGGGAGAGCCTGTCTGCAGCGCCGCCGTCAGGACGTCGTGGACGGCCGACAGATACGAACCCGGGGTGCCGATGTCGCGCCAGTAGGCGTCGCTCGGGAAGCCGTAGAGAGCGCCCTCGCCGGCCAACGCGGGGAACACCTCCCTCTCGATCGAGCACGCGCGGCCCGCCGGGATGCGCTCGAGGACACCCGGCTCGAGCAGGTAGGTGCCCGCGTTGATGCGGAAGGGCTCACCGGGGCGCAGGTCCTCGGGGGCGGGCTTCTCGACGAACGCCTCCACCCGGCCGCCCTCGTAGAGCCGCACGAGCCCGAAGGCGCTCGGATCCTCGACCGGCGTCAGCGCGATCGTGCCGGCGGCGCCGGTCTCCCTGTGGCGCGCGGCCAGGGCGTCGAGATCGAGGTCGGTGAGGATGTCGCCGTTCAGCACCAGGAACGCGGCGTCGTCGATCAGGCCCTCGGCGTTCTTGATCGCGCCGGCCGTACCGAGGGGCTCGGGGTCGACGACGTAGCGGAAGCGGACGCCCTCGGGCGAGCGGTCGCCGAAGTGGGCCCGCAGGGCGTCGGGGCGGTAGCCGCACGAGAAGATGACGTCGTCGATGCCGTGGCGGCGCAGGAGGTCGATCTGATGGGCCACGAAGGGCCTGTCGACCAGCGCCATCATGGGCTTCGGGCGCGTGTCGGTGAGCGGCCGCAGGCGTGTGCCCGCACCGCCCACGAGGACCACCGCCTGCGTCACGCGGGCACCCCCACGTGGGCCGGGATCCGGCCGATGCCCTCGAACGTGTAGCCGAGGCGGGTCATCTCCAGCGGGTCGAGGGCGTTGCGGCCGTCGATGATCACCGCGGAGCGCATCGTGTCCCGGGCGGCGGCCCAGTCGATCCCGACGATCGAGGCCCACTCGGTGACCAGCACGGCGGCGTCGGCACCGGCGATCGCCTCCTCGGCGGACGAGGCCATCGTGACCCCCTTGAGGCGCTCGGTGGAGGTGTCCACGACGGGGTCGAAGGCGCAGACCTCCGCGCCCTCGGCCAGCAGCCGCGCGGCGAGCACGAGGCTCGACGCCTCGCGCATGTCGTCGGTCTCCGGCTTGAAGGCCAGACCGAGCAGGGCGACGCGCCTGCCCTCGAGCGTCCCGAGGTGCTTCTTCAGCTTGCCGATGACCCGGCGCTTCTGGAGCTCGTTCACCTCGATGACCGAGGTCAACAGCTGGAAGTGGTAGCCGGAGTTGCCGGCCAGCTGCTTGAGGGCGGAGACGTCCTTGGGGAAGCAGCTTCCGCCGAAGCCGATGCCGGCGCGCAGGAAGGCGCTGCCGATGCGGGCGTCGCGGCCCATGCCGTCGGCCACCACCGCCACGTCGGCGCCCACCTCCTCGCAGACGTTGGCGATCTCGTTGATGAAGCTGATCTTGGTGGCGAGGAACGCGTTGGACGCGTACTTGACCATCTCGGCCGTCGGCACCGTGGTGCGGACGATCGGCGCGGCGAGCGGCGTGTAGAGGGCGGCCACCCGGTCGCCGTGGACCGCCTCGAAGCAGCCGATCACGACACGGTCCGGCCGGAGGAAGTCGGCGATCGCCGCCCCCTCCTTCAGGAACTCGGGGTTTGAGCAGTAGCCGACCTCGCCGAGACCCCGCGCATCGAGCTCGGCGCGCACGCGCTCGCCCGTGCCCACCGGCACCGTGCTCTTCATCACCAGGATGTGACGGGCATCGGCGCCCACGCGCTCCAGCTCGTCCACCACGCCCATCACGCGCGAGAGGTCGGCGTCGCCGGAGTAGGTCGGCGGGGTGTCGACGGCGATGAAGATGATGTCCGAGCGGTCGAGCATGCGCTCGAGCGAGAGCGTGTAGGTGAGGCGCTCCGCGTGCTCGGCCATGATGTCCACGAGGCCCGGCTCGTAGATCGGGGTCTGGCCGTCGTTCAGCGCGGCGACCTTGACGGCGTCGATGTCGCGCAGCGTCACCTCGTGCCCCATGGAGGCGAGGCACACGCCGGTCACCAGGCCGACGTAGCCGGCCCCGATCACCCCGATGCGCTCCCGGGCGGGCGGGCCGCCCGGCGCCGCCGCGCCGCCGGGCCCGGTCGCGCCGCCCCCCATCGCACCGGTCACGGGGTCGAGGCCTCGGTCTCCACCGTGATCGCCGTGTCGGTGCGGCCCTTCTTGAGTGTGGCGCGGTTGAGCGGGCGCATCGACTTTGCGATCTCCTCGATCGTCTTGGCACTGAGGTCGTTGTTGAGGGTGTTGGACACCCAGTAGGTCACCCCGCCCGACTGGAAGGCCAGCCTCTGGAGGTTCTTGCCGTCGTAGAAGGTGAGGTACTTCCGCCCGCCCGAGGTGTACGAGCCGGTCTCCCCCTCGAGGATGGGGGGGTTCTTCATCGACGTCATCGAGATGCCCCAGTACTCGCGGTAGCCGTGCTCGAACACCATCTTGATCGCCGGCGGGCCACCGGACTCGGTCCGGTTGATCGAGTAGGGGCGGATGATCCGCACGCTGGAGTCGGAGGCCACCTTGAGGGGCGCCATCACGGCGAGGCCGGGCACCTGCTTGCGGGCCTCGCGCAGCGGCTCGACCAGGCTGGTGGTGTCGACCGTCTCGGCGGCGGGAGCCGTCTCCCTGGGAGGCGGCGGCGCCAGCTCTCCCGTGAAGTCGGCGCCGGCGATCACCACGACCTCGTTGCCGCGCGCCTTGGCCGGCCCGGCGAGCGCGCCGATGGTGGCGTCCGGCCCGAGCAGGGCGGCGATCTTGCGCGCCGGCTCCCGGAAGGCCGGGGCGTAGTAGACCGCGCTCGCGGCGTAGTCGAAGCTGTCCGCGTTGCCCGCCACCGAGGTGCGGTACTTCTTGGCCGCCAGGGCCTCGGCCACGCCCTCGGCCGCGAGCAGGCGGCCGCTGCCGTTCTGCACGACGACGTCGACCGACTCCGGGGCGATCGGCTTGACGGCCTCCTTCTGCCCGAACTCGAACTCGGGCTCCCGCCAGGCGTCGATCGCCTCGTCGATCGCAGGCGCCGGCCGCGGTCATGTCGCTGCCGGCGTTGATCGAGACACGGGCGATCCGGTCCTTGGGGGTGACCAGCGCGAGCTCGAGCAGCGAGATGAACTTCTGCGGGTCGCGGATGCTGAACTCGATGTTCTCGCCGAAGATCTTGCGGAAGTTCGTGACGTTGGTGAGGTTGCCGAGGTCCCTGGTCTGCCGCTTGAGCTCCGACAGGAAGGTCTGCTGGCGGGCGTCGCGCGAGTAGGTCGAGTCGGTGTGCCGGTAGCGCACGTAGGCGAGGGCGTCGGCCCCGTTCAGGCGCTGGTAGCCGGGCTGGAGATCGATGTTCGAGTAGTTGGTGGCCGCCGTGCCGATGTTCTCGTTGAAGTACCGGCGGTCGATGTCGAGGTACACCCCGTCGACGGCGTCGACCAGTTTCTCGAAGCCCGTGAAGTCGATGATCACGTAGTGGTTGATCGGCTGGCCGGTCAACTGCTCCACGGTCGCGATCGTGACGTCGGTGCCGTGGGAGTAGGCGGCGTTGATCTTGTCGGTGCCGTAGCCGGGGATCGGGACGTAGAGATCGCGCGGGAACGAGAGCATCGAGATGAAGTCGCGCTGCGGGTCCATCCGCACCAGGATCAGCGAGTCGCTGCGCCCCGGGTCGCCCTCGGAGGGGCGCGTGTCGGAGCCGATCAGGAGGATGTTGGTCGGCTGGCCGGGGAGCACCGGCTTGGTCGCGGCCCGCGCCTTGCGCGCCTCGGGGGTGTTCGGGGCGGCCTGCTCGAGGGTGTCGTCGAGGTAGATGTAGCCGCCCGCGAGCACCGACACCCCGAGCCCGACCAGCGCCCACATCGTCCAGCCGACCACGGCGAGCCAGCCGCGGCG
>LNEQ01000042.1 GCA_001464995.1 Actinobacteria bacterium Ga0077541 | reverse complement strand
CGCCCTCGTAGCCGAGGCCATCGAGCAGGTCGAGCACGGTCACCTCGACGCCGGCGCCGATGTTGACGGTCTCCCCGGCCGGGCCCGCCTCGGCGGCCATGAAGGCGCTCGCGACGTCGGCGACGTAGACGTAGTCGCGCGTCTGCAGGCCGTCGCCGAACACCTTCGGGGCGATGCCGTCGAGCATGCGGCCGCAGAAGATGGCCACCACGCCGGCCTCGCCGTGGGGGTCCTGCCGCGGTCCGTAGACGTTGCCCAGGCGCAGCACGGCGACCTCGGTGCCGTAGAGCCGCCCGTAGAGGTGGCAGTAGCCCTCGCCGGCCATCTTGCTGGCGCCGTAGTGCGACAGCGGGCGGGTCTCGGCCGTCTCGGGGGTCGGGACCTCCAGGCCCTCGTACTCCCCGTAGCCGGCGCCGCCGGTGGAGGTGAAGACCACGCGCGCGCCCACGGCGCGGGCGGCCTCGAGCACGTTGATCGTGCCCACGATGTTCACGTCGGCGTCGTAGCGCGGGTCCTCGATCGCGCGGCGCACGTCGGCCTGGGCGGCCAGGTGGAAGATGGTGGAGGGGCGCACGCGGGCCACCAGGTCGGCCAGCTCGGCGCCGGCGCGGATGTCGAGCAGGTGCAGCTCGGCCTCGTCGGGGACGCGGTTCGCCTTGCCGTTGGAGAGGTCGTCCACGACGTGGCACGCACGGCCGTCGGCGACGAGCGCGTCGGTGAGGTTGGAGCCGATGAAACCGGCTCCCCCGGTGATGAGGACACTGCTCACGCTGCTACCTTTCGGCCGGTGGAATTGGCAATCGGAGCGGTGGCAGCATGGCCCACGTGATGGACGCCGACAACCGACGTGAGGCCAGGCGTTGACCCCCCCGGCCGACGAATCCGAGCGTCCGGGCGTGTACGCCCGACTGGCCGAGGAGGCGGAGATCCGCCCCCCCGCTCGGCGCGGTGGATGGGATGGGGCATCTGCATCGCGCTCTGCGCCGGCGTGGTGGTCGGCGCGCTCCAGGCCAACCCCTGGTAGCCGCGCGCTTCATCGCGCTGGAGGGCATCGACGGCAGCGGCAAGAGCACACAGGCCGCCCTCCTCGAGTCGGCCCTCGCCCTGCGCGGCATCCCGGTGGTGCGCACCCGCGAGCCCGGCGGCACGCCCGTGGGCGAGGCCGTGCGCCAGATCGTGCTGGGCGTCGAGACCGGCGAGATGGCCCTGGTGACCGAGGCCCTGCTGTTCGCCGC
>LNEQ01000041.1 GCA_001464995.1 Actinobacteria bacterium Ga0077541 | reverse complement strand
AGGGCCACGAACTGCACCACACGATCGTTCATCGTGCGCGCCTCCGGGAGAGCCGGGCCGGGAGCGCGGTCGCCAGGGAGAGCGAGGCCCACACCCCGAAGCCGGCCGCGAGCGAGGCGAGCCCCGCGGCGGCGTCGCCTCCGAAGACCAGCGTCGTCAGGCCGGCCCAGACGAACGCCAGGCCGCCGAAGAAGGCCAGGGCGAACGAGACGTTCGACGCGGTGCGTCGCGCGGCGCTCACGGCCGGGCCGCCGCGCCCGCGGTGCCGGGGGGCGGGGTGGCGAGCGCCAGCGTGGAGGACCCGCTCGTCGTGGCGGGCAGCTCGTAGCGGTCGAGCACCGAGCGCGCGTTGCGCGCCGCCTCGCGCAGCGTCTCCACGCGGCACTCGGAGCAGTCGCGGGCGTAGCGGATGAACGCCCGCAGCACCTCGAGGTTCTCGGGGTCGCTGATCGCCCACTGGTGGACGTCGAGCACGAAGACCGGCTCGCCCGAGGCCACCACGGCGTCGAGGCGGCGCGTCCACGCCGAGAGCATCTCCTCGGCCGACATCCCGCCCAGCCAGCGCGCGTCCCAGTCGTTGGGGATCACGAAGGGCACGACGAGGATCCGCTCCTGCGGCCGCTCGGAGTGCGCGGCGTAGTGCACGTCGAGCAGCCCGCGCAGCGGGTCGTAGGCCGCCGAGCCGTCGTACTCGAGGTTCCACTCGATCAGGCGGTCGCGCGCCTCGTCGGTGATGCTGTTGCGCGGAGCCCCGAAGCCCCGGACGGTGAATCCGAGCCGGCCGAGGGCCGCGAGACCCCCGTCGACCGTCTCCATCTGGGCCTGCACGGGCAGTGCGTCGATCTGCTCGTGGTCATAGGAGTGGGAGGCGATCTCGTGGCCCGCGGCGGCGGCGCGGGCGACCGCGGCGGGCTGCCTCTCGGCGAGGCGGCCGACGGTGACGAAGGTCGCCCTCACCCCCTCCTCGCCGAACATGCCGGCCAGCGCGTCGATCATCCAGGGGTGGACGGTCGTGTAGCTGGGCCGGTAGTCGGGCTCGGTGTCCACCCGCACGACCACCGAGACGTGATCGGGGCGCGGCATCGGCCCGTCCCGGTGACCGGCGATCGCCCGGTCCAGGCGGTCGAACTCGCGCTCGGTCCAGGCGCCGTAGGTGAACCAGCCCGCGTCCGCGGCCCAGGGGCCGATGGCCTCGAGGGTGAGGCGGGTGCGCCGCACGCCCATGTCGCCGTCGAGCACCACGCTCAGCTCGGCCTCGCCGTCCACCAGGGCCTGCGCGCCGTCCAGGCTCTCGCGGAGCCACGCCGGGCTCTTGTCCCA
>LNEQ01000040.1 GCA_001464995.1 Actinobacteria bacterium Ga0077541 | reverse complement strand
AACGCGTGACGCCCAGCGCGGAAGCGGGACGCCGGCGCCGCGCGTCGCGGCGGTGACGGTCTTCCGCCATGCGACGCGGTCCGCGTTCCAGCGCGCGTTACGACGATCCGAGGCCCGCAAGGCGGCTGTCACGTCGGCGATCGTCGACGCCCGCGCCAAGTCAGCGAACATCTGGGTCACATCGGAATCGAAGCGGAAGGCCGTCGTCGAGAGGTGGCCGTTCACTTCGCCCAAGCCACCCGGGGGATCCGAGGCCAGGACCAGCGTTGCATAACGCCGGGAAATCACCCGCAGTGCCGGGAGCTCGGCCAAGGCCGCGCGTGCTGCGGCATGGAGCGCCGCGAACTCGGCCGGACCCGCCCCTTGGGCGGGAACCTGGGCGCGGTAGGCATCGAGGATGGCGCTGTACCGGGTCCGGTGCTGAAGCCACAGTGTCTGGGCCCGTCCCGCCTTCCTCAGATACACGCGGACCTGGGTCGCGGACGGTCCTACCTTGACCGTCATCCGGTCGCTGCCCAGGCAGGCGTCCGACAGGAATGGCTCGGGACCCTGTGTCCAGCTGATGGTGATGACGTACCGGCTGGCGAGCGGTGGAAACGAGAGGGTGGCTCCCGAGACGGTGCCTGGGCCGGGCGTCGGGATCGGCACGGGACCCGAACCATCGTCGAGCTGCGCGGTGATCGCGGTGACCTCGGCGCTGCTCACATCGCTTAGTCGGGTCAAGATTGTGACCTGCGCGCCCGCGGCCGGGTGGGGGATGCGGACGTCGGTCGTCAGGGCCTCGACGTCCGGAGCACACGCGAGAAGTCCGTCTGGGCCTTGGGCCGCACCGGTCGAAGCCACGGCGGCCAACCCGGCGAGCAGCAGGAGGAGTGCGTTGGTCCTCATCGGCCTAGGACCCTATGCCCTCCCGGGGACGCGGAGGAAGGCGGAGGCTGAGACGACCTCGTGCCCCGTCGCCTTCGGTCAGGCGCTGGGCCTCAGGCTCGGCGAACCGGAACGCTCCACCCTCTTGCCATCAGAGCTTCCGACGAACCAGCGACCATCGCTCGCGTGTAAGAAGTCCGCCCTCCCGGCGCGATCGGTATCTGCGAGGAATCGGCGGTCGGCTCCCTGCCCCTGGCCATAGGATCAAGGGCTCGGTCAATCCCCCCTCGGCGTGCCGGTTTCAGTTCAGTCCACATGGACCTCAAGGCGCTTCGCGACAACAGGAAGAAAGGGCCATCCCTTTTCGCGGGGGACAACGACGCGCAGCGGGATGGTGAAGGAGCCCACGCCCAGACTGAACCGGTAGGCCAGCACGTAGCGGCCCCGTCGATCGGCAGTGGCGAGCGCCAGGGGTCGCCAGGTGCCGCCCTGGCGCCATTCCAGCTTCACGAGCTTGCCGCGCCCCGCGCCTCGGGGCGCGATCGTGCCCGAGATCCGGAGGGTCTCGCCCGGTCGGATCGAGCGAGCGCTGACCTGCGTCGTGACCAGTGGCCGAAGCTGAATCACGCCGGGTGCGAGCACCAGGGGACGCCCGAGCGCGATCGCCCGCCAGGTCCCGCTCTGGCGCGGGCGAACGCGGAAGGTGAAGCGCCCGCGTTGATTCGTCAGCGTCCGTGCGCGCGTGAAGCCTTTAGGGTCCACGAGGTAGACGGTTGCCCCGCGCAGGCCGCGCCCATTCGGGTGAAGGAATCGCCCCGAGATTGTCACCGGGCGCGAGTACGTCGATGCGATCGTCGGGATGAGCAGACGGCCGTTCCGGCTGTAGCTGCGGGCCTGGCTCGCGCGGATCCCGCGCGTCTCGATGCGGGAGAAGTTCGGCAGGGGAGCGCCGCTCGCCTCGATTCGTCCGGGATCACCGAGTGGGCCGTCTCCTCCGACGACCGTCGTCGAGGGCCCGCTCGAGCCCGGCGCCGCCCGGGTGACCGGCGCCGAGGTGACCTGACGGGAGAGCCCGGCGTTGTCGCTGGCCTCGAGGACGAAGCGGATCGTCTCCCCCGGGGTGGCGTAGGCCGCAAGGTCGATGTCGGACGAGGCGGCGCCGGTCGACGAGGAGGCCACCGTCGGGCCGTCGGCGTTGCCCGCGTGCAGGGTCCAGTCGCGCACCCCGCTCGTCGCGTCGCTCACGCTCACCGTCGCTCTCACCGCGTCGTTCGGAAGGCCGAGGAGGGTGACGGCGGCCACAGGTGGAGTGCGGTCGATGCGAAGGACCGCCTCCTGAGGGGGCGCGCCCGCGGTGCCGTCGCCGTCGGCCTCGAGGCGCAGGGTCTGGACTCCCTCGGGCACCGCGCCGAGTCCGAGGCTGGTCACGTGGGCGCCATCGCCGGGAGCACCGGCGTAGAGCGTGCGCCCCGCCGCGCTGATCCGCTGCTGGCCCATCCCGTCGGCGCCGAAGTTGTCGGAGACCTGCCACTGGACCTGGGCCTGGTCGCCCGTGATCCAGCCCCCGGGAGCGCTCACCCAGCGCGCCGAGGGTGCCTGCAGGTCGCGCACGAAGATCGTCGGATCGAGGAAGGTCCAGACCCGGTTCGGCTGCTGGCGCGCCTCGGTCTGCCAGAGGCGAAGCGAGGCGGTCTGGGCTCCCATGGCGATCTGGTAGGCCTTCGGCTGGGAGGGGCTGCGCGGGATGTCGGATTCAGCGACCTGCCAGGCGAGGGCGCCGTCGGCGAGCACCTGCTGGGCGATCGAGGTGGCCGTCTGATGGAAGCGCACCGCGCGCCAGCTGAACGCCTCGATCGCAGAGCCAGTCACGGGTGTGCGCAGATCGATCTGCCACTTCGTCCCGGTGAGCGAGGTACCGATCGGAGGGCAGGTCACGCCGAAACTCGCCCCGGTCTGGGCGACCGAGCACTGGCCATCAGGGACCGCCTGGGCGACCAGGGCCTCGATGCCGTACGTGTAAAGGCTCCCGTCGGTGGCAAGCGCCGGCGAGGACGCCAGAGCACCGCCGAGGGCGAGAGCGCCGAGGCCGAGCGCTCGTCCGAGTCTCCTGCGCCGCCGCATCAGCTGAGGTTCCAGGGGCCAGGGGTGAACTCGCGCTCGGCCGGCGACACCGTCGGGGCCGGCGGAGGGCCGGGCTTCGATGCCGGCGGGGGAGCCACGACCTGGGTCGTCCGCGCCCCACCACTCTGCACGGGAGCGCGCTCACGCTCGCGCGCCCGACGCCGCGCGACCTCGCGCGTGTAGCGAGCCTCGGCCCGGTGCCGATCACGGGCGGCTTCGCGGATGCGCGCCTCGCGCGTGGCGAAGGCGGCCGTCCTCTCGGCGACATCCAGGATCGCTCGCGCGGGCACGCTCATCGCCACAACCTTCGCATCGACATGAGTGGCGGGGGCGCCCCCGCCGAAGGAGAAGAGCACCACCGCGGTGAGGACCGCGAGCCCGATGAGCCCCGCCATCGCTCCGGTGGCCACGACCGCGCCTAGGCTCGGTAGATGAATAGAGGGGCGAGGGCGGCGAGAATCACCCCCCTTGAACGTCGATCGGCCCTGCGATCGGCCAGGCTGCCGCCGAGGGCCCGATCTGGAGGCCGCAGGTGCAGTCGAGGGACGCTGTCCGCTCTCGGTTTCGAGCGGCACGAGGTCGGGGTTCGGGCCGAGGGTCTCACCGCCGGCTCCGATGGCCGGCCCCCAGGTCGGGGGCGCCGGCAGGTCGCTCGCGAGTACGTCGGGCTCGGCGGTGGCAGGGCGAGCGGCGTCGACGCGTGCGCGCTCGTGGCCATCGCCCGGTCGGTCCACTGCGCCGTCCTCTGTTGCCATTTCGCCGCCGTCTCCCTATGCTCTGTTGACTGAGTGCGGCAAACTGATAATAGCCACCCGAGAGCGGAACGCACAAGCTATGAAATCTTGCACTCGCGCTTCCTCGCAAGCCCCGTCGGTCGGTCAGACTGACCTCAATGGGTCAGACACCCGCGAACGAGGTGCTTACCGCCAGCGAGGTGGCGGCCTGGCTCGAGCTGAACATCGAGACGGTCCAGCGCGGGGCGAAGTCGGGCCGCATCCCGGCGCGGCGGATCGGCAAGGAGTGGCGCTTCCTGCGCGACGCGGTCGCCGAGAGCCGAGGGCTGCAGCTCGTCACGACGAGCAAAGCGGAGGACGATCCTTTCCCGCGCTCGCCGTTCGAGATGCGCACGGGTGCCGCGGCGGCCGGGATGGACTCCGAGCAAGCGGCCGAGTTCCTTCGGGTGAAGGAATGGACGGTGCGAAGCGAGGCCAACCAGGGGCGTCTCCCCGGCTGGCACGAGGGCCCGCGCTGGCGCTTCTCGCGCGAGGAGCTGATCGAGCACATGCGCCGCGACGAGCCCCAGGACCGAATCCGCTACGAGAGGCGACGCGCCCCGTAGTGCGCCGGGACCGGCGGGTCGTGCGATGACCGAGCGCTTTCCCCGTGCCGGCCGCGTGCGCCAGCTCGAGTACGCCCTCTCGGTGCTCGATCTCTTCCGCCCGCCGGATCGCACGGAGCTCAGCCTCTCGGCGATCGCCGCAGAGCTCGGGATCTCGGAGGAGTACGCCGTCAAGCTCCTTCGCCACCTGGAGGCCGCGGGCGTCGTCGAGCGCGGTCCGGTGTCGGGCGGCTGGCGCCTCGGCATCCGCCTTGCCCAGCTCGGCGGCTACGCGATTGCCTCCCTTCATCCCTGGGACGAGTTCCGCCCGCCGTTGGCGACACTGCAGGAGACAACGGGCTTCGGTGGGCTGATCGCGGTGCTCTCGGGGGGACGGGCGGTCTACGTCGATCACTTCCGCGGCACCGATCGCGCTCTCGGGCGTGCCTTTCCGGCACACGCCACCGCCCTCGGCAAGGCGATCATCGCCGAGATGGGATCTGAGGCACGCAACGATGCCCTCGCAGAGCTCGTGCTCGCGCCCTGGACGACCAGGACGATCACGGACCGCGAGCGTCTGGTCGAGGACCTGGCCGGTGCCAAGGAGCGCGGCTACGCGATCGAGGACGGCGAGTTCCACCAGGCCCGCCGCTCGATCGGCGCGGCCGTGCGCGACCACACCGGCACCGTGGTCGCGGCCGTCGGCGTCGGGGCTCCGACGAGTCGCCTTCCTGACGAGATGATCGACGAGGTCGCACGCGCGGTGGTGGCGGCGGCCTCAGAGGTGTCGCGCCGCTTGGGCGCGGAGACGCTCGAGGCCCTGCCCCCGTGGAGGCCGGTGGTCGAAGTGCAGTCGGTGATGGAGCCTCCGCTCGAGGTCCAGCCGGCGGGTGCCAGCGAGGAGCCGCCCGCAAAGCCCGCCCGCCGCCGGCCGCGAGCGAAGGGGTCCTCGGCGAAGTGAGTACGAACGGCCAGATCCTTCCGCGCCCGCTGGCGATCGCCGGAGCGGGCGTCGCCGCGCTCCTGTCGCTGGTCGTCGGGCTCCCGGTGATGGCGCTTCTTGGCCTGTCGGGTCCGGCCGGCTCGGCCGGAACCTCGGCGGTCGATGCTGGCACCCTCGATGCCTGGATGGCGAAGCAGGTGCCGGGTTCGCCGCTGATCGGCCTCGGCGGCGACTTCCTGCGCGAGGGGGAGCGGAACGGCATCGACCCACGCGCGCTGGTCGCAATCGCGATGCACGAGTCGGTCCTCGGGACCGCGGGATCGGGAGCGGCGATCCACAACGCCTTCGGTTGGGGCCCGGCGATCGCCTTTTCGAGCTGGCAGGCGAACATCGCCACCGTGGCGCGCGGCCTCGCGCAGGGGTACATCGCTCGCGGGCGCGACACCCTTTCGGCGATCCAGCCAGTCTGGGCGCCGCTTGGGGCCGCGAACGACCCGACCGGGCTCAACTCGGCCTGGACCACAGCCGTCGGGCGCTACTACGCCGACATGGGTGGCGATCCGTCGGGGTCGATCGCCTTCGTGCCGGCGGCTGCCGGCGACGCTCAGGCCGCCCTCTGCCCGGTCGGGCCCTGGGGCGGCACCGAGCAACCGGTCGAGGCGCTCGCTCGTCTCACTGGGCTGCCGGTGACGAGCGCCAAGCGCACTCGCCAGCTGACCGCGAGCGGGGGCACGTCCGATCACTGGGTCGGCTGCGCCAAGTGCTTCGCGAACGACCTCGGCACGACGCCACCGGCGGGTGACGCCCTCGCCTCCCGGATCGCGAGCGCCATCGGCGGACCCGGGTACGCGGACTGGGGAAGGACGGGCGGAGTCCTCAACGTCGAGCGCTGCGGGATCCGCTTCCAGCTGCTCTGGCGAACCTACGTCGGCGGCAACCACTGGAACCACATCCACATCGGCGCGCGGCGCCTCGAGTACGCACCGTGACGACGCGCCCGCCCGCGGTCCGCGCCAGCGCTTCCCCGCGACCGATGTTGCGGGTGACGGATGCCGCCGCGTATCTCGGACAGTCGACCGCATGGGTGCGGGTCGCTCTCGCCGACGGGACCATCCCCGGCGGGCGCAAGGCACGCGGTCGATGGATGGTGGCGAAGGCGGACATCGATGCCTGGCTCGACGCCGGCCAACCAGTCCGTGTAGAGCCGAGGGGTGAGCGCTACTCCCCGCCACCGCGCGTCATGTCGCGGACGGTTGATCGTGACGCTGCCTGACCTTCGAGATCGGCGGCGCCTCGGCAGCCTCGGCAGCCCATCCGTAGCTTGCCGTCATCGTGAAGTTGGGGCCGTGTCCGAGTTCGGCGGCAGCTTGGCGGATCGATTGCCCCGCGCGATCGCGCAAGGCAGCGTTGGTGTGCCGCAGCGAATGCCATCCACGATCGCGCTTGTAGGTCCCGGCCCTCGTAAGGGCCCGCCTCATGGCGGAGTTCGCCGCGCCGTACCGGCGCGGAAAGATGCGGTCGTCGGACCGGGGCTGGCGGCTCAGGATGGCCACGACCTCGTCCTCCAATCGGATACGTCGAGTGGAACGCGACGTCTTGGTTGGTGCATCGACGGCACCGTGCTGCTCGGCGGAGTGGCGCACGTGAAGCGTTCGAGCGGCGGGGTCGAGATCGTCCCAACGCAGAGCAAGCGCCTCCGACACGCGCAGCCCGGTGAGCAGGATGACCTCGGCCATGTCCTGCCAGTGGCTTGGACGGAGCGCCGCGATCGTGGCATCCGTCTCGGCCTCGGTCATGAGCACGTTCGGGTTCGGGGGAATCGTGCGTCGCTCGAAGGGAGCTTGCGGCACGGCGCCGATGTGACCCTCCCGATGCGCCTGGTTGAGTATGCCCCGAAGCGCCTGCATCAGGTGGGCGCCACCGTGGCCACGGCGGCTTGCGTGGGCGTCGGTTCTGAACTTCGCGACCTCCCCTGCGTCGATCAGGCGGACGTCCCAGGTCCCTCCGAAGTACTTCGCGACGGCGCTCGCCGATGTGCGATACGCACGCAGCGTCTGGGGCCGGCGCCCGAGGCTCTCCAGATGCTGAAGCCATCGGTCGGCGACCGCCACCACCGTCACGTCCCTCGGGACGGGGGCGGCCTTGCCGTCGAGGCGGTCGGCCTCGATGCGCGCAGCCTTGCGTTGAGCTTCGTCGCGGTCAGGCCCCAGTGGGATGTACTTGCGCCGCCCGTCCAGGTAGCCGTCCCAGTACCAAGAGCAAGTACACCGTCGCCACTGGGCGCGCGGGTGCCGGCACTTCTTCGTGATCGCCATGGGGAGACACGGCTCCTTGGGGAGACGCTACTGCGTGAGAACCCCATGATAACGGCGATCGGATACGGCGGGCTACATGGTGAAGATGTACTGATCGGCCATGGAGCCCCTTCGGAGATTGGTGATCGTCGGGCGTCCGGCGCTCTCCGCGGAGCCCGCCCGTGCAACCGTCGCGTGCGTGAGTCTGCCAGCCGGAGCGTGACAGGGCGCTGTGGTGCCGCGCCCAGCCCGCCCCCCGGGTCTCAGCCCAGGGCCGGCGCGTCCTCCCGGAGCGCCCACTCGATCTGGGCCGCGAGCCCCTCGCCGAGGTCGGTCGTCGGTGCGAACCCGAGATGGGTCCGGGCACAGGCCGTGTCGGCGCCCGTGCGCCGCACGTCGCCGGCCTCGGGCGCGGTGTGCTCGACCTCGAGCGGCCGGCCGAGCATCGCCCCGATGCGGGCGAGCGCCTCGTTGACGCTGGCCTGAGAACCGCCGCCGATGTTGAAGACGCGCCCCTCCACCCTCTCGGCGGCCGCGGCCGACAGCACGGCGTCGACGACATCGCCGACGAAGGTGAAGTCCCGGCTCTGCCCGCCGTCGCCGAAGACCCGGACCGGCGTGCCGGCCAGCGCCGCGCGGATGAACCGGGTGAAGGCCATGTCGGGCCGCTGGCGCGGCCCGTAGACCGAGAACAGGCGCAGCGATACGGCCCGGACCCCGTGGTGGGCGTGGAAGAGGCTGCAGAGGTGCTCCGCGTCGAGCTTGGTGACGCCGTACGGCGACAGCGGTCGCGGCAGCGCGTCCTCGCGGGTGGGGAACGTGGCGGCCTGGCCGTATACCGACGACGAGGACGCGTAGACGAGCCGCGCCGTGCAGTGCGATGCCACGGCGCGCAGCAACTGGTGCGTCGCCATCACGTTGTTGCGCATGTAGGCGTCGAAACGATCGCCCCAGCTCTGGCGCACCCCCGGCTCGGCGGCGAGGTGCACGACCAGACCGCAGCCCTCGACGAGATCGGCGAGGTCGCCGCGCGCGAGGTCGACGGGGACGAACTCGAAGGCCGTGAAGTCGCGCGCCTGCTCGAGGTTGGCCAGCTTCTCGCGGCGGGCGTAATTGTCGTTGAAGCAGTCCACCCCGACCACCTCGTGACCCGCGCCGAGCAGGGCCTCGGTGACGTGCGAGCCGATGAAGCCGGCGCAGCCGGTGACGAGTGTGCGCATCCACCGGCACTCCAGCATCCGGCCCCTCGGCCCGTCCAGGTGTCGCCTGCAACGCGCGTGTCACCTCGGCACGCATGCCCGGCCCCTCAAGTCGGCCCGCGCTATCGTCGAATGCGACACCGATATGACGCAGAGCGCGGCGGGGCCGCGCACACCCCCAGGAGGGGGAGACATGATCCATGACATCACGCGGCGGCCCGAGGCCGCCGATTCGGGCTGTGTGGCCCATCTGAGCGAAGGCGGCTGGGGCCGCTACCACCGTCCCGACTGCGCGCTGGCGCCCCATCGCGGCGAGCCGGGCGTGCGCCACGTGGTGCACGGCCCCTGGCGCTACCTGTCCGCGCACTGGGAGCCCTGCTCGGTCTGCCGCCCGCCGGCCCCCGCGCGGGAGCTGACCACCGCCGCGTAGGCCCGTCCCTCCCGGGCCATGCCGCCGTGCCTCCGCTACGGTGAGGTGCGGTGAGCAGACGATGGAGGAGCAGGACGTGGACGTGACCGAGGCGACCTTCGGCGCCGACGTGATCGAGCGCTCGCACCAGGTTCCGGTCGTGGTGGACTTCTGGGCGGCGTGGTGCGGACCCTGCCGCCAGCTCGCCCCCGTGCTGGAGGAGGCGGTCGGGCGCCGCGGTGGCGCGGTGATCCTCGCGAAGGTCGACATCGACGCGAACCCGGCGCTCGCCCAGGAGTACCGGGTGATGAGCATCCCGCTGGTCAAGGGGTTCCGCGGCGGCGAGTCGGTCGCCGAGTTCCTCGGCCTGCAGCCCCCTGCCGCCATCGAGTCGTTCCTCGACAGGCTGGTCCCGTCGGAGACCGAGCTCCTGATCGCCGCCGGCGACGAGGCCTCGCTTCGGGCGGCCGTCGCCGCCGAGCCCGCGCACGTCGGAGCCCGGGTGGCCCTGGCGCGGCTGCTGATCGGCGACGGGCGGACCGATGAGATCGTCGACCTGCTCGAGCCCGTCGCGTTCGACCAGCGCGCCGGTGCGCTGCTGGCGCGCGCCCGCCTCGCCGGGATCGACCAGCCCGACATCGTCGCCGGCCTCACGGCCCTCGGCCGGGGCGACACCGAGCAGGGCCTGGCCCACCTCGTGGACGCCGTCCGCGTGGCCGGGCCCGACCTGCGCGACGACCTGCGCGCGGCGCTGCTCGGCGTGTTCGCCCCTCGCCACGCGCTTCCGCCGCCGCCTGGCCCAGGCCCTCTACTGAGCCTCCGCTTCCGGCCTCCGGCCAAGCCGGAGACGCAGGACCTCTTCACCGGCCTCGCGGGTCCGGCGTACTCGCGCCGCGCCGCGCTCCTGTCGCTCGGCCAGGAGCCCCGCTGGCACCGCTTCCTGGTGAGCCGGCTCCCGATCGGGCCGGACGCGCACGTGCTCGACGTCGCGACCGGCACGGGGGCGGTGGCCGAGCGGCTCGTGCTGGAGTACCGCTGCCGCGTGACCGGCATCGACCAGAGCCCCGACATGCTCGCCGTGGCCCGCACCCGGCTCCGCGAGGGCGGCCTCGCCCAGCGCGTCACGCTGCTGCGGGCGGAGGCGGAGCACCTGCCCTTCCCCGACGCGGCCTTCGACGCCCTCACGGTCACCTACCTCCTGCGGTACGTCGCCGACCCCGCCGCGACGCTGCGCGAGCTGGTGAGGGTGGTGAAGCCGGGCGGCGTCGTCGCGGGCATGGAGTTCGGCGTGCCGCCCCGCGCCCTGCCCCGGGCGGCGTGGCACCTCTACACCGGGCTCCTCCTGCCCGCCGCGGGAATGGTCGTCGGCGGCCGTGGCTGGTGGCGCGCCGGGCGTTTCCTGTACCGCAGCATCCCCGACCTCTACCGCCGCCACCCCGTGCCGCAGTTGCTGCAGATGCACCGCGACGCGGGTCTCGAGGACGTCCGGATCCGCCGTCTGAGCTTCGGCGGCGGGGTCGTCATCTGGGGCACCAGGGCCGCGGCGGCGTAGCCCCGCCGGTCGCGGGCGCCGCCTCCCGCCGGTCGCGCCGGCGCCCCTTATCGGCGCAGCGCTCAGGTAAATCCCTGGAACGCCGATGGTGGGGGCGAATCGAGCCCTTGGGAATGAGGAGTCGCATGCCGCAGGAGGCATCTGGCGCGACGGTCGCCGCACCCGCCCGCGTCGGGCTGGGCCAGGTGCTCATCGAGATGGGCGCGATCAGCGCCCAGGTCCTCGATACCGCCCTGCAGCGCCAGCGCGAGGAGGGCGGGCGCCTCGGCGAGATCCTCGTCGCGCTCGGCTACATCACCCCCGAGGTCATGGGGGACGGCCTCGCGCGCCGTCTCGGCGTGCCACGGGCGCGGCTCATCGGCGGCGTCGACCCCGCCATCCTCAACCTCCTCGACGAGCGCAGCCGCCGCCGGTACAACGCCATCCCGATCGGCGTCGACTCCAACGGCGCGCTGATGCTGGCGATGGCCGACCCCTCCGACGTCCTCACCATCGACGACCTGCGGATGCTCGTCGGCCGCGACGTCCGCCCTGCGCTGGCGCTCGAGCCGGAGATCGAGGCGTTCCTCGCCGCCGGCAACGTCCACCAGGACAACTTCCTCTCGGGCCTCGTGCGCGAGGCGGGCCCCAGCGCGATCGTCGATCGCGACAACGAGATCGACGGCGACCTCATGTCCTTCACGGGCGAGACCGCGCCGGTCGTGCGCATGGTCGGCTCGATCGTCTCGCGCGCCGTCGAGGAGGGCGCCTCCGACATCCACCTCGAGGCGCAGGCCGACGAGATGCTGGTCCGCTACCGCATTGACGGCGTGCTGCGCACCGTCGCCGCCATCCCCGGCGGCCTGTCGCGCGAGGTCGTCAGCCGCATCAAGGTGATGGCCGAGATGGACATCGCCGAGCGGCGCGTGCCCCAGGACGGCCGGGTGAGCCTCACGGCCGCCGGCCACCGCCTCGACCTGCGCGTGGTGACCGTCCCCACCGTGCACGGCGAGGGCATCGTCATCCGCATCCTCGACACCTCCAACGCCATGCGGAAGCTCTCGGAGCTCGGCTTCAGCGGCGACACGCTCGAGCGCTTCACCTCCTGCTACCGGCGCCCCTACGGTGCCGTGCTGGTGAGCGGGCCGACGGGGTCGGGCAAGTCGACCAGCCTCTACGGGGCGCTCCACTCGCTCAACACCGGCGACCGCAAGATCATCACCGTCGAGGACCCGGTGGAGTACCGCCTCGCCGGCATCAACCAGGTGCAGGTCAACGCGAAGGCGGGGCTCACCTTCGCCACCGGCCTGCGCGCGCTGCTGCGCAGCGACCCCGACGTGATCATGGTCGGCGAGGTCCGCGACGGCGAGACGGCGCAGATCATGATGCAGGCAGCCCTCACGGGCCACCTCGTGATGGCGACGATCCACACCAACGACGCCGCGAGCGCTCTGACCCGCCTCACCGAGATGGGCGTCGAGCCGTTCCTGTCGGCGTCGGGCGTGCTCGGCGTGCTGGCCCAGCGCCTCGCGCGGCGCCTGTGCATGGAGTGCCGCCGCCCGGTGAAGATCCCGGCGGCCACCCTGCGCGAGTTCGCCGCCACCACCAGCCTGCCCGAGGGCGTCACCGACCCGGCGACGATCTACCAGTCGGTCGGGTGCGGCGCCTGCCGCCAGACCGGCTACAAGGGCCGGCTCGGCATCTACGAGATGCTCACCATGAGCGAGGACATCGAGCGCCTCACGGCCGCGTCGGCCCCCTCGTCGGAGATCCGCCGCCAGGCGCGCCGCGAGGGCATGCGGACGATGCGCGAGGACGGCGTCCTCAAGGTCCTCACGGGACAGACCACCCTGGCCGAGCTGGCACGCACCGTCGCCTGACCGGCGCCGCCGCCCGCCCGGTCAGTCCTCGCTGCTCACCTTGGCGCGCGCGACGATCGCCGGGTCGGGGGCGTAGACCACGCTCGGGTCCTTGCCCTCGTAGTCGAACTGGTTCAGGAACGCGCGCATCGCGTTGATCCGGCCGCGCTTCTTGTCGTTGCTCTTGACCGTGATCCAGGGCGAGTACCTCTTGTCGGTGCTGGCGAACATCGCCTCCTTGGCCGCGCCGTACGCGTCCCAGCGGTCCAGGCTCTCCAGGTCCATCGGCGAGAGCTTCCAGCGCCGCACCGGATCGAGCTGGCGGATCGCGAACCGGGTGCGCTGCTCGTCCTGGGTGACCGAGAACCACAGCTTGGTCATCGTGGTTCCGGACTCCACCAGCATCCGCTCGAACGCCGGCGCCTGACGCATGAAGGTCTCGTACTGCTCGTCGGAGCAGAACCCCATCACCTTCTCGACCCCGGCCCGGTTGTACCAGGACCGGTCGAACAGCACGATCTCCCCGGCGGTCGGCAGGTGCTGGATGTAGCGCTGGAAGTACCACTGACCCAGCTCGGTCGAGGTGGGCTTGGTGAGCGCGACGACCCGGGCCGCCCGGGGGTTCAGGTGCTCCATGAACCGCTTGATCGTGCCGCCCTTGCCCGCCGCGTCGCGTCCCTCGAAGACCAGCACGTGCTTGGCACCGGTGTCGATGGTCCAGTACTGGAACTTCAGCAGCTCGACCTGGAGCTGGTACTTCTCCCTCTCGTACTCCTCACGGTCCATCAGCTCCGAGTAGGGGTAGCCCTGACGCCAGGTCTCGACGGCCTGGCCGTCGGGGGCGATCAGCATCGGGTCCTCACCGTGGTCGTCGCGCACGGAG
>LNEQ01000039.1 GCA_001464995.1 Actinobacteria bacterium Ga0077541 | reverse complement strand
GGCTCGCCCCGCGCCAGGCCGAGGGTGAAGGTGAGCGCCGCGAGGATGAGGATGGCCACCGTCAGGAGCCGCCCGAACTCGGCGATCCGGCGCGTCAGCGGCGTCGCCAGATCCGCCGCCTCGGCCACGAGCCGGTGGATCTGGCCGAGCTCGGTCCGCTCGCCCGTGGCGATCACGACGCCCTGCGCCTGGCCGGCCGTGAGCAGCGTCCCCGCGTAGGCCATGTTCGCGCGCTCGGCGAGGATCGTCTCGCCGGGCAGCGACCCGTCGTGCTTGCCCACGGTCCCCGACTCCCCCGTGAGCATCGACTCGTCCATGCGGGCCTCGCGCACCCACGTCAGGCGCATGTCCGCCGGCACGCGGTCACCGGCGTCCAGCACCACCAGGTCGCCGGGCACGAGCACCTGCGAATCGACCACGTGACGCCGGCCGTCCCGGACGACGAGCGCCCGGGTCGTCGCGATCGACATCAGCGCCTCCAGCGCGCGGTAGCCGATCGCCGCGTTCACCACGACGACGCCCGCGATCACCGACGAGTCGACGTACTCCCCGAGCGCCGCGGTCACCGATGCCGCGGCGATCAGGACGTAGATCAGCGGGTTGTGGAACTGCACCGCCAGCCGTCGCAGCCGGCCGGGGCGGCGCGGGGCCGGGAGCACGTTGCCACCGTGCCGGGCCAGCCGGCGCGCCGCCTCGGCCTCTGTGAGCCCTCGCTCCCGGTCGCCGCCGACCAGCGCGAGCGACTCCTCGATGCTCAGATGGTGCACGGGGTGACGGTGCCGGGTCGTCGGCGGCCGGGCTCGCGTGTGGTCATGCCAGAGATGCTGACCGGCATCCCCCGGATCGGAATCGGAGCCCGCGCGGCGGGTCGCGCGGCTTACTACGGAGGCCCGCCGGCCGGTCGCCACGGATGCACCGCGCCGGGTATACGCTCGCCCCGGACAGGTCCGCGAGAGGAGCGTGGGAGCTGCAGGTGCGGATACGCCTCGGCGCGGGACTCTCCCAGCTCTCCAGGGCCCCGGCGCTCACCCTCCGGCTCGACGAGGGCGCGACCGTCGAGGACGCCCTCGCCCGCCTCCGGGAGGAGGAGCCCGGCCTGGCGCCGGCGCTTCGCTCGGCGCTGCCCGTGATCGCGGGCGAGCACGCCGAGCCCGGCCGGCGCCTCGAGGACCGCCAGGAGATCGCCCTGCTGCTGCCCGTCTCCGGCGGCTGACCGCTGCACGACCCGCCCCGACCGAGAAGGAGCCCCTGATGGCCACCCAGGATTCCCCCGCACGGACCGGCGCGGCCCGCCGGACCGTGCTCGTCGACACCTTCACCGACGGCCTCCTTGGGCCCGAGGTCCCGATGCTGGGCCCGGTCGCCGACGGCGGGCACATCGTCTGGAACTCGGCGCCCGGCTGCTGGGGGCCGATGATCACGCCGTCGATCCGCGGAGGCCACGAGGTCTGCCAGCCCGTCGCCGTCGAGGGCGCCGCGGTCGGCGACGCCGTGGCGATCCGCATCAGGGACATCGAGGTCACCTCCCTGGCCACCTC
>LNEQ01000038.1 GCA_001464995.1 Actinobacteria bacterium Ga0077541 | reverse complement strand
CGCGACGCGGCGCGCGTCGCGGCGCTGCCCGACGGGTCCGCGCAGAACCCGATCCTGGGCTTCGCGCCGCACGACATCGTCGCCCTCGCCACGCGCCTGCGTCCGTTCCTCGGACAGATCGGCACGTCCCCGTCGACGACGATCCCCGACTCCCACAACGCCGGCGACTTCGGGTCGTTCCTGGTCGGGGCGCCGCACCGCTACGCCCTCGACGCACAGGCGCTCCAGCGTCACAAGACCGACGGGCACATGGACATCGACGCGGTGCGGGCGGGCGCGATCCTGGTGTGCCCGGTCAAGCTCGACGGCGCGGGCATCTACCTCGGCGACATGCACGCCCTGCAGGGCGACGGCGAGATCGCCGGCCACACCTGCGACGTCTCGGGCACCGTGACGCTCCAGGTGGAGGTGCTCAAGGGCCTCGGCAACGACGGCCCG
>LNEQ01000037.1 GCA_001464995.1 Actinobacteria bacterium Ga0077541 | reverse complement strand
TCGACGCCGAAGAGCCCGGCGTAACGGGCCGCGACCGACTCGCCGAAGAGGCGCATCTGCCGGCCGAAGTCGTTGGTGTAGTACTCGCGCGCCACGGTGTGACCGGCGAAGGCGAGGATCCGCGCCAGCGAGTCGCCGTAGGCCGCCTGGCGGGCGTGACCGACGTGCAGCGGACCGGTGGGGTTGGCCGAGACGAACTCCAGCAGGACGTCCTCGGGCCGCGCGGCCGTGCCGGAGCCGTAGGATCCACCCTCGGCGGCGAGGCGGGCGGCGCAGTCCGCGAACCAGGAGGGGGTCAGCGTCATGTTGAGGAATCCCGGGCCGGCCACCTCAAACCCCCGCGAGCCACGCCGCCGCGCCCGGATCCGCGCGCAGGCCGGCCGCGATCGCCTCGGCGATCTCGCGCGGCGGGCGCTTCGCCGCCTTGGCCAGGGCCATCGCGACGGGGCTCGCCAGGTCGCCCATCTCCGCCGAGGCCGGGGCGGCCAGCGGGATCACCGGGGGCGACGTGCCGATCACGGCCGTCGCGGCATCGCCGATGGCGGAGCGGATCTGATGAAGGAGGGGCGCGTCCGTCACGGTCGGGCAGCTTACCGAGCCCTGGCCCTCGCACTGGCCGCCCTCGCGCTCGCCGGCTGCGGTGGCGG
>LNEQ01000036.1 GCA_001464995.1 Actinobacteria bacterium Ga0077541 | reverse complement strand
GAGGCCTGCACCCAGATCTACGGCGGCCCCGAGCGGCGCGTGCTGACGGGGGTGGTCGACGGCCTCGCCGTCGCGGTGGAGGTCACCCGGGCCGACGGCTGCCAGATCGCGCGCTACGACCTGCTGGCGGAGGCACTCGCCGGCTGATCAGTGCGGGTAGGGGTGCCCCGAGGTGATGCAGAGCGCGCGGTAGAGCTGCTCGGTGAGCACCACCCGCGCCAGCTGGTGCGGCATCGTCAGCGGCCCGAGCGACAGGCGCTCCTCGCACTCGGCCAGGAGGTCGGC
>LNEQ01000035.1 GCA_001464995.1 Actinobacteria bacterium Ga0077541 | reverse complement strand
CGCGTCACCCTGATCGACGTCGCCGACCGCGTGCTGCCGCCCGCCGACCCGGAGGCGTCGGAGGTGCTCGGCGAGGCGCTCGCCGAGCAGGGGATCTCGCTGCGGCTGAGGACCCGGATCACGGGCTACGAACCCTCCGGGGGACTGCTGGTGCTCGAGGGCCCCGGCGGCGCCGGCGCCGTGGCGGGGGTGGATGCCGTGCTCATGGCCGTGGGGCGCGCGCCGAACGTGGCCGGCTTCGAGGACGCCGTCGCCACCGGCCCGGGCGGCATCACCGTCGACGGCTGGGGGCGCACGTCTGCCGAGGGGGTCTGGGCGGTCGGCGACGTCACCCCGGTCGCACACCAGACCCATGCCGCGAACGCCTACGGGCGCCGGATCGTGCAGCGCATCGCCCTCCCCTGGATCCCGCCGATCGGCCGGGCGCCGGTGATACCCGACGCGGTCTTCTCCGATCCGGAGGTCGCATGGGTGGGCCCGAGCACGTCGGAGCTCTCCCGGCGCTGCCACCCCGACACCCTGGTGCGGCTGCGGGTGGATCTCGCCGACACGGACCGCGGGCTCACCGACGGCGTGCGCCACGGGTTCGTCGCGATCACCGCCGTGCGGCTGACCGGCCGGGTGGTGGCCGCCACCGTGGTCGGGCCGCACGCGTCCGACCTGCTGCCGCTGCTCACCTTCGCCGTGGCCCGCCGGACCTCGCTGCTGCGCCTGCAGCGCCAGGTGCACGCCTACCCCACCTTCGCCGGCGCGATCGGCGCGGTGGCCGACGAGTTCGCGCGGCGCACCCTGCCGCACCTGCGCACGGAGCTCGTCGCCTACGGCCGCAACCGCTGGCGGCGCGGGCGCGGCGACAGCCTCTCGTAAGGATCCGCCAAGACCCTCGAAAGGACTCGGGGGTTGGGTGGGGACGACAGCACGTCCCCATCGAAGGAGATCCCATGAGACACCGCCGCCGCACGACCGCAGGAATCGCCGTCGTCGCCGGGGCCGCCGCATTGGCCTTCGGGTTCTCGCCCGCCGTCGCCGGAGACGGCAAGGACGTCTCCAAGGCCCCCACCTACAAGGTCACGATCGACAACCTCACCGCCGGCCAGGCCTTCACGCCCGCAGCCGTCGCCACGCACCGGGGTCGGCACCTGCTCTTCGACGTCGGACGGCCCGCTTCCAACGAGATCGTGCAGATCGCCGAGAACGGCGACCTCGCACCGATGGTGGCCCTCCTCGGATCGAGCCCGCGGGTCATCGACTCCTATGTCGGCACCGCGCCGCAGGTTCCCGCCGCGAACCCCGGAGGGGCGCCCTTCTCGAGCAGCGTGACGTTCGAGATCGACGGCAGGCGCGGTCACGACCGGCTCTCGTGGGCCGCGATGCTGATCTGCACGAACGACGGCTTCACCGGCGTGGACGGCCTGCGCCTGCCGGGCAAGGTCGGTCAGACGGTCGTCGCACACACCGCCGCCTATGACGCGGGCAGCGAGGCCAACACCGAGGACTTCGGCGACATCGTCCCGCCCTGCCAGGGCCTGATCGGGGTGAGCGGGAACGAGACCGGCACCGGCGCGAGCGACCCCGCGCTCGCCACGAACGGCGTCATCGCCCACCACCCGGGCATCACCGGCCGCGAGGACCTGGTCCCCAGCGTGCACGGATGGAGCGACCCGGTGGGCAAGGTCACGGTCACCCGGATCGACTGAGCCCCACCTGACACGCCCCCCCGGCCGGGTCAGGTTCGGCGGGGGGCGTGTCGGGCTGCGGACCGGCGCATCCGCCCACGGGCGGAGTCAGCGCGTGGAGACCGCGGGCCGCACTCGGTCAGGCAGCGCGTCGAGACAGACCTCGGTCACCGGCTCGTCCCGGCCGGCGGGCCACGTCTCGCCCCGGCCGACCCGGTCGTAAACCGGCACCGTGACGGGGCCGTTGTGCTCGAGCTCGCGCGCGAGCAGCTCGACCGCGTCGGCGCGCCACTGCGATCCGGCGCCCTCGTGGAGGATCGCCAGCGCGGTCTGGGGGGCCATGCCGGGCCGGTACGGCCGGGTGAACGTCATCGCGTCCCAGGCGTCGCACACGCTGACGATGCCGGCCTCGAGGGGTATCAGGCCGCCGCTGAGGCCGTCCGGGTAGCCCCCGCCGTCGACCCGCTCGTGATGCCACCGCACGAATCCGGCCGCCGGTGCGAGCAACGGAACGCCCGCCATCAGCTCGGCCCCCCAGACGGTGTGGGCCTTCATCCGCTCGAACTCGTCGTCGGTGAGCGGACCGGGCTTCTGGAGGATCTCGATCGGCGCATCGAGCTTGCCGATGTCGTGGAGCAACGCCGCGAGGCCGAGCGCCCGCAGCCGGCCGGGGTCGAGACCGGCCCGCAGGCCCACGCGCATCGCGAGCTCGCCGACCCGGACCACGTGGTCGCGGGTGACGAGGTCCTTCTGGTCGAGCGCCGCCATGAAGCGGTGGACGACCGGGGTCAGCCCCAGCTCGAGCGCCACCAGCGGGTCGCGGTTGACGACAGGTGCCAGCGTCGGCGCGATCGAGCGATCGCGCCGGTGGGCCAGCACCAGACCCGCACACGCCATGAGGACACCCGCCCCGTCGGCCGCGTGCGCGCCCCACCACGCCACCGAGAAGGGAGAGGTGCCCAGCCAGACCAGGGTCGAGAGGCCGATGTAGAGGAACCCGACCGAGGCCCACAACGACGCGCGGCGCCCGCCGATCCGGAAGAGCCGCAGATGCCTCACCGAGAGCACCAGCGCCCCCGCGAGGGAGAGCGCGGCGACCGCCACGGCCAGGGGCGCGCCGGGGGTGGGCGCCGGCACGGCGTGGGGCCGGGCCAGCAGCGCGCATCCGATCCCGGCGCCGACCAGGACCGA
>LNEQ01000034.1 GCA_001464995.1 Actinobacteria bacterium Ga0077541 | reverse complement strand
CGTCGCGGGTTCGCTGCTGCAGTTCTGCGAGAGCGCCGGCGGCCTCGGCTGCGCACTCGACATGGACGCCTTGCCGGCGCCGCCCGGCGCCGACCTCGGTGACTGGCTGCTCTGCTTCCCCTCCTACGCCTTCCTGCTGGCGGGTGACCCCGCCGCTCTGGCCGCGCGCTTCGGCGGGGCCGGGCTCACGCTGGCCCGGGTCGGCGCCTTCGACGACACCGGTGCGATGCGCCTGCGCGCGGACGGGCATGAGGAACTCGTCTGGCATCTCTCCCGCGAGTCCCTCACCGGGCTGCGCCCCCCAGGGCCCCCCGGGCGGGGTGATGGGAACCCACCGGGGAAGGGCCCGTCCACCCGCACGATCGTTCCATCCGCGCTGACGTAGACCGTGTACTCCTCGTCCGCCGTGTAGACGCCGACCTCCCAGCGGGCGCCGTAGTCCGTCTCCGGCTCGATCGTGTCGACCACGCCGCCCACGCGGCCGACGGCGATCGCGCCGGCCCGCTCGCGGGTCACCGCGCCGCCTGCGGGCGCCGCCGGGGTCGTCGCGGCGGCGGTCGGTGCCACCGTCGTCGCGGCGGTCGTCACCGTCGTCGTGGCGGTCACCGTGGTGATCTGCTCCGTGGACGGGGACGCGACGTCGTCATCGCCGCCGCACCCTGCGACAACCCCGACGAGTGCGAGGGCCGCGACGGCCCCGATCCTGCGGACGGTGGCCGCCCGACGACCGGGACGAGCCTGGTGATCCGTCATCGAGTGCACCTCTCCGTGTCCACCCCCCTGCGGCGCGAACTTCGCAGGGGGGTGGATCGCGTGTCAAGGGACTCGGCCGCGGACCGTGGCTCAGGAGCGTGTGGCGACCACCTCCAGGTACTCGGCGGGTATGGCGACCGGGCCGTCGCCGCCGATGCGGTCGAACCTCCGCGCGAGCGCGGTGAGGTCGTCTGCGAGGGCCGTCCTGCCCTCCTCGTCGAGCCCCGCGAAGGCCACCAGCGTCGGGCCGTAGTGCTCGCGGAAGAATGCGGTGAAGTGCTCGGGCGAGTCGAAGCGGAAGGTGAAGTCCCGGCGGCGGACCTCGAGATCCCGCACCCCGCCGCCGATCAGCTCGCGCACCCGCTCCTCGGTGCCCCAGAGCGGGGGAGGCGTCAGACCGGCCGGTGGTGGCGCGTAGGCGGCGACGGTGCGGAAGAGGCCGCCGATGAAGCCCTCCGGCGTCCAGTTGGCCATGGCGATCGTGCCCCCCGGGCGGCAGACGCGCAGCATCTCGGACGCCGCCGCCTCCTGATCGGGCGCGAACATGACGCCGACCGCCGACACCACCGCGTCGAACGACGCGTCGGCGAAGGGCATCGACTGCGCGTCACCCTCGACGAAGTCGATCGGAAGGGCCTCCGCGGCCGCCCGGCGCCGGCCGGCCTCCTGGAGCGCCGTGACGTAGTCGAGCGAGACGACGTCCGCGCCACAGCGCGCGGCGGCGAGCGCCGTGGTGCCGCTGCCGCCGGCGACGTCGAGCACGCGGCTGCCCGAACGCACGTCGGCCGCGTCGACCAGTCGTTCGGAGATGAGGGTGATTCGGGTGCCGACGACGGCGTAGTCGCCGCGCGCCCACACTCCGCGCTGGCGTGCGGTGATCGCCGCGAAGTCGGGTGTGGTCATGGTGTCGCCCATCGTGCCTCCATCGGTAATTAGAACGACCGTTCGTTCTTGTTGCGAGAATTTACGAACGATCGTGCTAACTTGTCAAGCATGACCACGACGGCGACCCGCCGGACCCGCTCCGACGGCGAGCGCAGCCGGCGCACGATCCTCCTGGCCGCCGCCCGCCTCGCCACCGTCGAGGGGCTCGGGGGCCTGAGCATCGGCCGCCTCGCGTCCGAGACCGGCATGAGCAAGAGCGGGCTCTTCGCGCACTTCGGCTCCAAGGAGAAGCTGCAGCTCGCGACGATCGGGATGGCCGAGGAGATCTTCCAGGATGAGGTCCTCGGCCCCGCGACGCAGGCAGAGGGCCTCGCCCGCGTCGAGGCCCTCTGCGACCGGTTCCTGTCGCACGTGGACCGGTCCGTGTTCCCCGGCGGTTGCTTCTTTGCGTCGGCCGCGGCCGAGCTCGACACGCAGCCGGGGCGGGTGCGCGATCGAGTGGTCAGCACCCTGCGCGACTGGGTCGGGCTGTTCGAGGAGGCCTTCGCGACCGCCCGGGACCGGGGCGAGATCGCTCCTGAGGCCGACCCCGACCAGCTCACCTTCGAGGTCAACGCCATGCTGGCCGAGGCCAACGGCCTCTACGTCCTGCACGGCGACCCGCGCTACATCGCGATGGCCCGCCGGGCGATCGCCGACCGCCTGGAGCGCGCGGCCGCCTGATCCGCCCGTGAGGCGGGAGGCGGCGGCCGTGACGGGCCGCCGCCTCCGGCCGCCTCAGCGGCTGGTCGCTCCCGAGGCCCGGCGGCGCGCGCCCTTGCGGGCCGCGGCGCTGCGCGCCTCGGCCTTGCGCGCCCGGGTGGCCGCCGCCTTGCGTCCTGCGGCCCGGCGCTTCGCGGAGCGGCCCGTGGCCCGGTCCTCGATCTCGTCGGCCAGATCCTTCAGGTCGTCCGCCACCTCGACGATCGCCGGAGGCGCCGTCTTGTGGGAGCCGGAGCCGATGGCCTCCGCCACCGTCTTCGCCACCTTCTTGCGCAGGCCGCGCTCATGCAGCTGCTCGATCAGGTCCTTGGTCGCCTTCTGGCTCGCCATGGGAGGCCTCCTCTCGCCGGCGATGGTCGTCCACCGCCACCCGTCTTCCGAATCCCTTGGTGCTGCCCCGGTGCGCGCCGATCGGAACGCACGACCGCTTCGGGGCCGCTCAGGCCCCCAGGGCCCAGGCGCGGGCTGCGCCCCCGCGAGGGCGATCGCCATCGGCTGGTGGGTCGCCCCGCGGAACTCCCCCGGCTCACCCTGACGGCTCCAGCCGAGCCGGCGGAAGAAGGCCACGTTCGGCTTCTGGATGAGGGCGATCATCCGTGTGCCCCCGGCCTCGCCTGCGGTGGCGACGGCGAAGCGCACCAGCGGCGCGCCGACGCCCACGGTGCGCGCGTCGGGCAGCACCGCGAGCCGGTCGCCCTTCCAGAGCCCCGCCTCGTCGAGTGGGTAGAGGCGCACGGCCCCCACCACCCGCCCGGAGATCGAGGCCACCACCTTCACGGCGCCCTCGTCCCAGGCATCGCGGTCGTCGCCCTCGAAGATGCCCTGCTCGGCCACGAACACCGCCTCGCGCACCGCGTGGTGCGCGGCGATGTCCGCGGGGGATCGCGCGACCCGGACCTCGACCACGGTCCGGGCGCACAGCTCCATCAGGCCCCCACCGGGGCCGGCTCGCCGTCGCGTCCGCCGCCGAACGCGCGCTCGAACGTGCTGAGCGCCGAGCAGGCCTGGCACCGGACGCAGCCCGCGCGGGTGTCCTGGCTCATCATCTGCGCATCGGCCAGCAGCGGGGCGACCTGCTCGTACACCTCGCGCATGTACTCCACCGACGGCGGCTCGCCGTCGGCCACGATGCTCCCGGGCGACGGGCGCAGCGGCACGACGAAGGGGTAGACCCCGCGGTCGATCGCCGCCCGGCAGCCCTCCATCACCGACTCGGCGCTCTCGCCGAGGCCGAGGATGAAGTAGGTCGAGACCTGGCCGCGGCCGAACACCTCCACCGCCGACTCCCAGGCCGACAGGTAGAGCGCCCGGCCCTGGGCGTGCTTGCCCGGCGCCACCCGCCGCAGAACGTCCTGGTCCCACACCTCCATGTGCAGGCCGAGCGACTCGACGCCGCTGTCCTTGAGCCGCGCGAACCATCCGAAGTCGTTCGGCGGCTCCAGCTGGACCTGGATCGGGAGGCCGCTGGCCTCCCGGATCGCGGCCGCGCAGCGGGCCATGTACGAGGCCCCGCGGTCGTCGCGGTTGGGCGTGCCGGTGGTGAGGGTCACGTCCTTCGCGCCGTCCAGGCGCGCCGCCGCCTCGGCCACCTCGGCCAGGAGCTCCGGCGTCTTCAGGGGGATCGTCCGGCCCCCGGCGAGGCTCGTGCCGATGGCGCAGAAGTGGCACTGATCACCGGTGCCCCAGTAGACGCACCGCTGGAAGACCGTCGACGCGAGGCTGTCGAGGTGCATCAGGGCGATCTTCCAGTAGGGCACGCCGTCGGCCGTCTCGAGGTCGTAGATCTTCGGGCGGGGGTGGAGGTGCACCGGTCCGATCTCGACGCCGTCGCGCAGCAGCCGCCCGGCCTTGCCCGAGCTGTGCATCACCAGCTCATAGGGCGACCGGGAGACGTAGTCGCCGTTGACCGGCACCGTCAGCGGGGCTCCGTCGATCCAGACGAAGCCCGCGTCCGACGGGCCGGCGCCGCCCTGGCGGCCCTCCACGGCCTCCCGGGTGCGCACGCCCATCGTCTGCAGTTCGACCGCGAGCGTCTTGATGTCGAATCCGCCGGCGACGGCGTGGGTCGTGCTCACCAGTGCTTCTCGTGCAGCTTCTCGAAGTTCTCCTTGAAGACCATCCGCTTGAGCTGCTCGGACACCGGCGCGCCCTCGATCTTCCAGTACTCGCCCATGAAGTCCGACCACGGCTCGTCCGACCCGAAGATCACGCGGTCGCCGCCGATGCCCTGCTTCTCGATCTCCACCAGCAGCCAGCGCGCACCGAAGCCGATCGCCCAGGAGGTGTCGGTGTAGACCTTGTAGCCGTCCTTCACCCACTGCATGAACTTCGGGACCAGCTTGATGTGGCCGCTGACGCCGCCGCCGAAGTGCACCAGGTGGATCTTGCAGCGCTTCCCGTAGGCCTCGACCATCGGGATGAAGTTGTTGATGTCGCTGTTGCCGCCGGCCGACGTGTGGAAGTGGAAGACGTAGTCGTGCTTCTCGCAAACGTCGAAGCACATGTCGGCGATCGCCTTGGTCTCCTCGTCCCATTCCTCGGGGTTGGGGTTGCCGCCAAGCAGGAAGGTCGTCTTGAGCCCGATGATCCCGGCCTCGCCCGCGTGCTTGAGCGACTCGATCGTGTGCTCGCGGTCGCGCGGCAGGAACGACACCCACAGCAGGCCGCGAATGCGGTCGCTCGAGGTGGCGGCCTCCATCACGACCGGGTTCAGCGAGAACGGCTGCTCGGGCTTCGGGATGCCGTAGTTCGACATGCACAGGCTGCGCTCGATGCCGTACTTGTCCATGTACTTGAGGTAGTCGGCGGCCCGCGGGAAGTCGTAGACGATCGGCTTCACGGGGTAGTCGATGCCGTAGAACGGCCACGCTTCGATCTCACCGATGTGGGCGTGCCCGTCGATCACGTTCCGCTTCATTCCATCCGGCAAAGACATGGTTCTCCCGTTCGTTCAGGTCGTCAGAAGGCTCTCGCGGAGGGTCTCGGCGGCGGCCCGCCACTCGTCCGGGTCGGTGAACTCCCGCCGCGGTGCCAGGGGCTCGTCCGTCGTCGCTTCGCCGGTCTCGGGATCGAGCGCGATCCCCTCGACGGCGTAGCGGGGCATCATCGTGTCCGGGTCCATCAGGGTCGACACGGCCACCGCGCGTCCGCTGGAGAGCGACATCTCCACGCGTCGGTAGGGGGGCCACATCTCCCGCTCCCCCTCGCTCCAGATCACGGCGGTCCGCTCGCCGGCCGCGCGGGCCCGGCGGATGGCGGTCCCGGTGCGCTCCGTGGAGGCGCGCATCGTGAGCTCGCGCGCCCGCATCTGGTAGGCGGCCTCGCGCACGAGGTCGAGGTCGATCTCGGGCGAGATCTCGTGGCGCGGCACTCCGGCCGCGGCCAGCTCGGCGTCGCGTTCCGCCGTGCGGAAGGTGATCACGAGCGCGTCGATGTCGGGGACCGACCCGAGGTGGTCGGTGAGCGAGCGGACGACGACCGCCACGGCCTCGTAGAGGTCGGGGCGCACGGTGGCGACCGGGTAGAGGCGCTCCTCTCCCAGCCGCCAGCGGCGGAGTACGTCCTCGCGCTCGCTCACCGAGCCGGCTTCGGTTTCCCGGAGTCCCCTAGACCGTCCAGGTGTTGAGCTGGAAGGCCTTGTTCTGCCAGGCCGTGAGGGCCGAGTCGAGAACGTCGAGCGGGTTGAACGCCTTCACCCCGGGGATGAGGTCGTCCTCGCGGAAGCCGTACAGCGCGCCCATGGCGAAGCGGCAGGCGTAGATGGTCGCGCCTTCGGACATGAGGGTCTTGAGCTGGTTGTTGATGGCCATGTGGCCGGGGAAGGCCTCCTGGCCGACGGCCGGGTAGCCGCGGGTGCCGGAGGCCATGAGGACGCCGGGACCGTAGAGCACGAGGCTGACCTTGAACCCCTTACGACCGAGGCGGGTCGCGGTGAGGAGGTTCACGAGGCCGACAGACCCCTCGTACGGCACCGTGTGCATGAAGATCCATGCCTCCTGGCCGGGCTCCGCCTTGATGTCGGGGAAGACCTTCTCCGCGACGTCGTAGAGCTCCTGACCGGCCTCGGGCTTCATTCCGTCGATCTTCGCCACGCTCGCTCCTTCATTGGGCACGGAGGCGTCCAGCACGGGTCCACTTGAGCTCAGGACACCGCCGGGTTTCTCGGAAGATGGGATCATCATCCCCTGGTGGGGTTCGGCGCAACCTCGCTGATGGACGATCGTCCGCGCCGGACAGTCGCAGATGGAGGAGTCGGCGTGACGTCAACGGTGGTCCTCGCGATCGGTGGCAACGCGCTCGCCCCCGCCGGCCTGGGGGAGTTCTCCGACCAGGAGGAGCGCGCCCGCGGCGTCGCCCGTGCCGCAGCCGCGATCGTCGAGGCGGGGGAACGCCTCCTGGTCGTCCACGGCAACGGCCCCCAGGTGGGCGCGCTGGCGATGGCGCAGGAGGCCGTCGCCCGCGAGGTGCCGCCGCAGCCGCTCTTCGTCCTCGGCGCGATGACCCAAGGGCAGCTCGGCTACCTCCTGGCCCAGGCGATCGGGGACGCCCTCGCCGCGGCCGGCCGGCCGCGCACCGTGGCCGCCGTCATGACACAGGTCGTCGTCAGCCCCGACGACCCGGCCTTCGGGACACCCACCAAGCCCATCGGGCCGTTCTTCTCGCAGGGGCGCGCCACCCGGCTCGCAGACGCCCGTGGGTGGTCGGTGGCCGAGGACTCCGGGCGCGGCTGGCGGCGGGTGGTCGCGTCGCCCGAGCCGATCGAGGTCGTCGAGGCGCAGGAGATCGCCGGCCTCCTGGAGGCCGGCGAGGTGGTGGTGGCCTGCGGCGGCGGCGGCGTGCCGGTCGCGCGCGTCGGGCAGGAGCTGGTGGGCGTGGACGCCGTGATCGACAAGGACTTCGCCGCGGCGCTGATCGGGAGGCTGGTCGGCGCGTCGTCGCTCCTGCTGATCACGGGCGTCGAGCAGGTGCTGCTCGACTTCGGCACACCGGATGAGCGCGCGGTCGATTCGATGACCATCGCCGAGGCACGCGGCCACCTCGCCGACGGTCAGTTCCCGGCGGGCAGCATGGGCCCGAAGGTGCAGGCGGCGATGCAGTTCGTCGAGGCGGGGGGCGGCACCGCGGTGATCACCTCGCTCGAGCGCATCTCCGAGGCGGTGGCCGGCACCGCCGGAACCCGCATCGTGCCGTGAGCCGCCAGCGCTCCGTCCTGACCTGGCGCCCGCCGGGCGCCGACGCCGTGCCGGCGGCCTCGGCCCGGGCGCGCGCGCTGCTCGACGACCCGCAGGGCTTCGGCAACTACATGACCTACCGCGACGCCTATCGCATCCTCGGGTGGGATCCGGCCGACATCTATCGCGACGGCGCGATCGCGCTCGACCGCTCCGAGTGGGCCGACCTCGGCTGGATGGCCAACCACATCGGGCCATCCCCCCGCGCCCTCGACGCGATGCGCGAGGCCGTCGACGAGGCGCACGTCGGGCCGTACTCGCCCGACCTCGACGAGCCGTTGCGCGACCTGATGGCGCAGGCGCTGCTCGGCCGCGCCCGCGACGACGGATTCGACGTCATCGGCACCGAGGGCGCCCAGGCCGGGGTCGGGTACGCGGCGCTCGCGTGCATCGACCCGGGGGACGAGGTGATCGTCACCGATCCGGGCTACTTCCACTTCGTGCCGGCGCTCCGCCTCGCCGGCGG
>LNEQ01000033.1 GCA_001464995.1 Actinobacteria bacterium Ga0077541 | reverse complement strand
ACCGGCCGGTGGAGAAGACCACGTGACCAGGAGTCGTATGACTGAGCGTTCGTTCGTGATGGTGAAGCCCGACGGGGTCTACGCGGGGCTGAGCGGCGAGATCCTCTCCCGCATCGAGCGCCGGGGCCTGAACGTCATCGCCGTCCGCAAGATCATCATGGACCGGGCCGTCGCCGAGGAGCACTACGGCGAGCACCGCGAGCGTCCGTTCTTCGGCGAGCTCGTCGACTTCATCACCTCGGGGCCGGTGTTCATGCTGGCCGTCGAGGGCGAGGGCGCGATCGTCGCCCTGCGCACGATGATGGGCCCGACCAACCCCCTCGAGGCGCCCCCCGGCACCATCCGTGGCGACTTCGCCCTCGAGGTCGGCCAGAACGTGATCCACGGCTCCGACAGCCCGGAGTCGGGCGCGCGCGAGCTGGCGCTGCACTTCCCCGAGCTCTCGTAGTGTCCCGGTTCAGGGGTTGGCGAGCATTTCCCGAGCGAATCTCCCGCGAGGCAAGGACGCAGTTCAGCCCCGATATCGGGAATTTTGGGGCTGCCGAGGACGCCGCCTCGCGATGAGATGCAGCCGGGAAACGCCGCTGAACCCCTGAATCGGGACACTCTAATCCTGCTTGCGTCGGGCTCGCCCCAGCGGCGGGCGCTGCTCGGCGCGCTCGGGGTGGAGTTCGAGGTCGTGGTGTCGGGCGTGGACGAGGGGGAGGACCCCCTCGCCAACGCCCGCGCCAAGGCCGAGGAGGTGGCCGGCCGCCGCGGCGTGCCGGCCGGAGGCGCCGTGCTCGGCGCCGACACCGAGGTGCTGCTGGACGGGCGCGTCTTCGGCAAGCCCGCCGACCGCGCCTCGGCCGCCGAGATGCTCGGCGCCCTCTCCGGCCGCCCGCACGTGGTGCGCACGGCGGTCTGCCTGATCACGTCGGACGCACGGCGCGAGCTGGAGGACGAGACGACGGTCGTCGTGCGGCCGATCGACGATGCGCTGGCGTCCTGGTACCTCGGCACCGGGGAGTGGGAGGGGCGCGCCGGCGGCTACGCCGTCCAGGGATCGGGCGCGGCGCTCGTCGAGCGGATCGAGGGCGACTTCACCACGGTCGTCGGCCTGCCGATCGGCGCCCTGGTCACTGCGCTCTCCGAGCTCGGCCTCGCGCCGTGGGTCACGCCGAGGCGATGACCTCGACGCGTTCGTCAACCTCGACCCAGCGCCGGTCGGCGGTGAGTACACGATCGGCACCGAGGGTCATGGCCGTCGCCAGGATCAGCGCGTCGGGGAGTCGCAGCCAGCCGTGGCGTGCGCGTAGGCCTCCCGCCGCCCTCGCGTACGGCGCGGTGAGCGGCTCGATCCTCTGCGTCTCGAAGAACCGATCGGCACGCCTCAGGACCTCTCCACCGATCGCGAGGGGTCGAACCATCGTCTCGGCGTAGGCCACGACGGGCACGACGATCTGCTCCTGGGCGTCCCACGCCGCTGCCAGGGCCCGCCGTGCCGCGTCGTGATGAGTGTCGTCGGCGTCGAGCGCAGCGATCAGGACGCTCGTATCCGGAACCGTCAGGCCCACTCGTCCCGCAGGGAGTCGAGGTGGCCCTCGGGGTAGGCGCCGGTGAGGGCGCCGGCGAACTCGTCGAACGGGTTGCCCGCGCGCCGGAAGACCACGCGGCCGTCGTCGGTCGCGATGACCTCGATCCGGTCGCCGGGTCCGAGGCCCGACCTCCGGAGCGCCTCGACGGGGATCGTGACCTGATGCTTGCGGGAGATCTTCGTCGTCCGAGATCGCACGCTGCTCTTTACCTCGTCGCTCATCAGTAAAGAGTAGCGCGACTCGGCGCCTCCGTCGAAGCCATGCCACATACTGAGGGCCCCACAGCGGAGGCGACGTGACCGAGAAGCTCTACGCGATCATCCACGAGGCCGACGGCGACACCATCTGGCGCTGGCAGACCGGCCGCAAGGCCAAGTTCGTGGAGTACGGCGGCTATCAGAAGGCTCTTGCGCTGGCCGAGGCGGCCGGCTCGACGCTCGCCCTCTGGGGCAGCCAGTACGGCCACCGCGGCGTCCCCGGCGACGCGCAGGAGGCCGACATCCTGGCCGCCGTCCAGTACGCGATCGAGCGTAAGGCGGAGCACTCCTGAGGACAGTTCCACCGACCTTCGGTTGGCTCCTCGACGGGAGGTCCGGCCGGATCTGGCCGAGCTAGTGGAGCGTCAACCAACTGCAAATCATCGCGGATGCTGCGTCCTCGGTCGAACGCATAGCCTCAGCTATGCGATCTCCCTGCGTCCTTGCCCCGCGGGATTTTCGCGGCCAGAAGACCAGCAACGTTGGTGGACGCTCCACTAGCCGACCCCGTGCGCGCGTGGGAACCCGAGCTCTCCGGGAACCAACCGCGAGGGGGCTCTCCGGGGGCTGGGCTATCCCCCAGTCCATTCGATAATCCACCTAAGTCGGGTCCGATCTTGGGTAGATAACCGGGCTTCGCGGGCGCGCTACAGCGCCAGATGGATGCGAAGGGCCTCATCGAGGGCATCGATCAAGGAGCCGCGGACCATCCCGACGGCCGCCCCGATCCGTTCGACGTCCACGGCGCGCACCTGCTCCGCTTGGGCCTTCGAGTCCCGGCTGAGGCCGGTCTCGCGTCCTGGCAGGAGCACCTGGAAGGGATGGACCCGGTCGAGGCTCGATGTCACCGGGACCACGGTCACCACGCCCCGCCCGAGCCGGGCAGCTGTCGTGTTGGCTCCGTCGTTGGAGACGATCACCGCCGGGCGGCGCTTCGCCGATTCGGAGCCCCGAGCCGGATCGAAGTCGATCATGCGTATCTCGCCTCGCCGCACTAGCGGGGCTCCAGGCCGTCGGCGACCGTTGCGTCCCACACGCCGGCTTCGTCCTCGGCCCAGGTTTCCCACGCGTCAGCGTACGCCGGGCCCAGCTCCTCGGCGCGCAGCAGATCGACCGCTCTCTGCACCGCGGCCGAGCGGGAGCCCATGCCTGAGCGCTCCGCGTAACGGTCCAGGAAGACGACGTCGTCCTCCGGCAAGCTCACACTGACCTTCATACCCTCGATACTACTGCGGCTACCCCCTTGTTGCTACCTCAGAAGAGCGGTGGGTAGCGGTCCAGCAGGTCGGCGTGACGGCGCTTGCGCTCGCGCTCGGCCACGAGGGCCGTGTCGCCGGCCTCCTCCTTGAGGCGGCGCAGAGTGGCCAGGATCTCGCGGCGGCGGGCCTCCCGGATTCTCTCCTCCTCCTGCTGACGGCGCATCGCCCGGCGATACGAGCTGTTGTCGTCGGCGAAGAGGGGCGGCGCGGGCATCCGAAGAACGGTAGCGGACCATGTCGCCGCCGCCGGGTGATCCTCCTCACCGGTGGCGGGGAGGGCCGAAGGGGGGTACGGTAGCCCCGACCCGGGGTGGAACGACCGGGATGTCCGGCCCGGGCGCGGTTCGGGTAGAATGCCGCGCTTTGCAGGCTGCTCGCGGCCAGCGCGCCACTTCAATGGGAGGCCACCAATCGGGTTCTGGAGCTACCTGACCGGTTTCGGCGGACGCGACATGGCCGTCGACCTCGGCACGGCCAACACGCTCGTCTACGTCCGCGGCCGCGGCATCGTCCTCTCGGAGCCGTCGGTGGTCGCCATCGACCAGCGCTCGGGAGAGGTGCACGCGGTGGGGATCGAGGCCAAGCGCATGCTCGGGCGCACGCCCGGCAACATCAGCGCCATCCGGCCCCTGAAGGACGGCGTGATCGCCGACTTCGACGTCACCGAGCAGATGCTCCGGCACTTCATCCAGAAGGTCCATCAGAATCGCTGGGCCCATCCGCGTGTGGTGGTCTGCGTGCCCTCGGGCGTCACCGGCGTCGAGAAGCGCGCGGTCGAGGAGGCCACCCTGTCGGCCGGCGCCCGCAGCGCGTTCCTCATCGAGGAGCCGATGGCCGCGGCGATCGGGGCCGGCCTGCCCGTTGCCGAGCCGACCGGCAACATGGTCGTGGACATCGGTGGCGGCACCACCGAGGTCGCGGTCATCTCGCTGGGCGGCATCGTCGTGGCCCAGTCGATCCGCGTCGGTGGCGACGAGCTCGACGAGGCGATCATCAGCTACGTCAAGAAGGAGTACAAGCTGATGATCGGCAGCCAGACCGCCGAGGAGGTGAAGCTCGAGATCGGCTCCGCCTACCCCCTGCGGGAGGAGGTGCAGGCCGAGATCCGGGGTCGCGACATGATCACGGGACTTCCGAAGACGGTCGTGCTCTCCTCCGAGGATGTCCGCGAGGCCCTCGAGGAGCCGCTCGTGCAGATCATCGACGCCGTCAAGAGCACGCTCGACAAGACCCCGCCGGAGCTGGCCTCCGACATCATGGACCGCGGGATCATGATGGCCGGCGGCGGGTCGCTGCTGCAGGGCCTCGACGAGCGGCTGCGCCGCGAGACCGAGATGCCGATCCACGTCGCCGAGTCGCCGCTGACCTGCGTCGCCGTCGGCTCGGGCCGGTCGCTGGAGGAGTTCGAGGTGATGCAGAAGGCATCGTCGAACGGCCGACACCGGAAGCGCTACTGAGTAGGAGTTCCAGGATCTGATGGCGGTGGCCGCGACAACCGGTATCGCGCGGCGGCGGGCGAACGTCCGCCGCATCGTCATCGCCACCCTCGTGATCGCCTGCCTGGCGATCTTCAC
>LNEQ01000032.1 GCA_001464995.1 Actinobacteria bacterium Ga0077541 | reverse complement strand
CCTTGGCCTCGAAGCCGTCCATCTCGACCAGCAGCTGGTTGAGGGTCTGCTCGCGCTCGTCGTGCCCACCGCCGAGACCGGCCCCACGGTGGCGGCCGACGGCGTCGATCTCGTCCATGAAGATGATGCAGGGGCTCGACTGCTTGGCCTGCTCGAACAGGTCGCGCACCCGGCTGGCGCCGACGCCGACGAACATCTCGACGAAGTCCGACCCCGAGATCGAGAAGAACGGCACCCCGGCCTCCCCGGCGACCGCGCGGGCGAGCAGGGTCTTGCCGGTTCCCGGGGGGCCGAACAGAAGGACGCCCTTGGGGATCCGGGCGCCGAGAGCCTGGAACTTCTTCGGGTTCTCGAGGAACTCCTTGATCTCGTGCAGCTCCTCGACGGCCTCGTTGGCGCCGGCCACGTCCTTGAAGGTGCGCTTGGCGCGGCTCTTGCCGAAGCTCATCACCTTGGAGCCGCCGCCCTGCATGCGGTTCATCAGGAAGATCCAGAACCCGATGAACAGGACGAACGGGAGCAGCCAGATGAGCGAGGACCACCAGGGGGTGCTCGGGATGCCCTTGACCGAGAACGGCACGTTGGCGGTCTCGAGCTCCTGCACCAGGGTCTCGGAGAAGTCGTCGGGGTAGCCGGTGGTGAAGGTGGTGTTGTCCTTGAGGGTCACGTTCACCTCTTGGCTCTCCACCTCGATGGTCGCCTTGGCGACCTGACCGGCCTCGATCTGCTGGATGAACTCGCTGAAGGTGGGCGCGGGAGTCGAGGGCTCGCTCGACACCACCAGCCGCTGGGCCACGAACACCAGCAGGATCACGATGAGGATCGGGAACGCCGCGCTCTTGAGGAACTTGTTCAGCCCTGCTCCCTCTCCGGGACTCCTGAGCGGTCGCTCACCGCCGATGTGGCCGTCAGGATAGACCACCGCGCCCGGTTTCCGCCCACCTCAGGGCACGACCTGGGAACGCAGCGACTCGAGCCGTGTCGGCCCGATTCCCGGGACCTCGAGGAGCTGATCGACCGAGGCGAAGCCACCATGAGCGGTGCGCCACTCGATGATGCGGGCCGCCAGCGTGGGGCCGATGCCATCGAGCGCGTCGAGCGCCGTCTCGTCGGCCGAGGAGAGGCTGATCGGGCCTCCCCCACCCGACGCCGCGGGCGCTGCCCCGGCGGTGCCGGCGGGCGGGCGCGAGGGCACGAGCACCTGCTGGCCGTCCTGAAGGGTCGCGGCGAGGTTGAGGGCCGACATGTCGGCCCTGCGGGTCGGGCCGCCGGCCCGCCGGATGGCACCGATCACCCGGTCGCCCGGGGCCACCGGGTAGACCCCCGGCCGCCGCACCGCCCCGGCCACGTGCACGAGCCCGCGGGGCTCGGCCGGCGCCTCCGCGCCCACCTCCACCGTCCCCGTCGGCTGGCCCACCGGCTGGCCTCCCCCGCCGCCCGCGCCCGGCCCCATCCGCCACGCCACCAGCGCCAGCACGACGGCCGCGGCCACGTAGGCCCAGCCGGAGCGGCGCAACCAGGGGAGCAATCGATCCATGCCGACCACGCTAGGCCCGGGCGCCGCACGCCGGGCCACCCACCCGTGCCTACTTCACGACGAGATTGACCAATCTGCCGGGCACCACGACCTCGCGCACCACCGCGCGCCCCTCGATCTCGCCCGCCACCTTGGGCAGCGCGCGCGCCAGCGCCAGCATCTGGGCGTCGGCGGTGCCGACCGGCACGTCCATCCGCTCGCGCAGCTTGCCGTTGACCTGCACGACCACGGTCACCGACTCGCGCTCGAGGAAGGCGGGGTCGGCCACCGGCCACGGCGCGCGCCACAGGTCCTCGCCGCCGAGCGCCTCCCACAGCTCGCTGGTGACGTGCGGGGCGAAGGGGAACAGCAGCGACACGGCCGTCTGCGAGGCGTAGCGCAGGGCCTCGCGCGCCGCGGGGCTCTCGGCGGTGCCCTCCGACACGCACTTGGTGCCGAGGTTGACCAGCTCCTGCACCGCCGAGATCGCGGTGTGGAACGAGAAGCGCTCGGAGATGTCCTCGGTGACCTTGGCGATCGTGGCCTCGGCCTTTTGCACCAGCTCCAGCGCCACGGGGTCGTCGGTGGCATCGCGCTCGGGCCGGGCCACCGGCGCGCCGGGCTCCAGGCCGCCCACCAGGCGCCAGAGGCGGTCGATGAAGCGCCGCTGCCCCTCCACCCCGCGGTCGCTCCACTCCATGTCGTCGGCCGCCGGGCCCATGAACAGGACGTAGAGCCGCAGGGTGTCGGCGCCGTAGCGCGACACGATCTCGTCGGGCGCGACGACGTTGCCCTTGCTCTTGCTCATCTTCGCGCCGTCGCGGTAGATCATCCCCTGGGTGAACAGGCGCGCGAAGGGCTCGCGGGCGCTGAGCAGCCCGGCGTCGTGCAGCACCTTGGTGAAGAAGCGCGCGTAGAGCAGGTGCAGCACCGCGTGCTCCACGCCGCCGATGTACTGATCGACCGGCAGCCAGTAGTCGGCCGTCTCGCGGTCGAACGGCGCGGTGGTGAGGTGGGGCGCGGTGTAGCGCAGGAAGTACCACGACGAGTCGACGAACGTGTCCATCGTGTCGGTCTCGCGCTCGGCCGGGCCGCCGCACACCGGGCAGGTGGTGCGCACGAAGTCCTCGGCCGAGGCCAGCGGGCTGCGCCCCTTGGGCGCGTAGTCGTCGACCTCGGGAAGCAGCACGGGGAGCTGGTCGTCGGGCACCGCCACCGGCCCGTGCTCGGGGCAGTGCACGATCGGGATCGGCGCGCCCCAGTAGCGCTGGCGCGAGATCAGCCAGTCGCGCAGCCGGTAGCCGACGGTCGCCTCGCCGAGGCCGTTCTCCGACAACCAGGCCGCCGCCGCGCCGATCGCCTCGCCCGAGCGGAGCCCGTCGAGGAAGCCCGAGGACACCATCGTGCCGGGCCCGGTGTAGGCCTCCTCGAGCGGCGTTCCCGCGTCGTCGCCCTCACCCGCGATCACCCGCCGCACCGGCAGCCCGTGCGCCTGGGCGAAGGCGAAGTCGCGCGCGTCGTGGGCGGGCACGGCCATGATGGCGCCGGTGCCGTAGTCCATCAGCACGTAGTCGGCCACCCACACCGGGATCTGCTCGCCGTTGACCGGGTTCACCACGTGGCGCCCGGTGAACACGCCGGTCTTCGGCCGGTCGGCGTCGCCGCGGTCGGCCGCAGACGCCCGGGCAGCCGCCGCGGCGTACTCGCGCACGGCCGCCTCCTCGGGCCGGCCCTCCACCAGGTGGCCGAGCAGCGGGTGCTCGGGGGCCAGGATGAAGAAGGTCGCCCCGAACAGGGTGTCGGGCCGGGTGGTGAAGACGGGGATCTCCTGCGAGCCGTCGTCCAGGCGGAAGACCACCCGGGCGCCCTCGGAGCGACCGATCCAGTTGCGCTGCATCGTCAGCACGCGCTCGGGCCAATCGACCAGCTCGGACATGTCGTCGAGCAGGGCCTGGGCGTAGTCGGTGATGCGCAGGAACCACTGGGTCAGCTGGCGCAGCTCCACCGGGGTGCCGCACCGCTCGCAGTGCCCGTCGATCACCTGCTCGTTGGCGAGCACGGTCTGGTCCTTGGGGCACCAGTTGACGGCGGCCTCGCGGCGCTCGGCCAGGCCCCGCTCGAAGAAGCGCAGGAAGAGCCACTGGGTCCAGCGGTAGTACTCGGGGTCGCTGGTGGAGATCTCGGTGTTCCACGCGATGGCGAACCCGAGGCTCTTCATCTGCTCGCGGATGCTCGCGATGTTGCGGGCGGTGACCGTGGCCGGCGGCTCGCCGGTGCGGATGGCGGCGTTCTCGGCCGGCAGCCCGAACGAGTCGTAGCCCATCGGGTGGAACACGGCGGCGCCGCTCCGGCGGCGCTGGTGGGCCACCACGTCGCCCATCGTGTAGTTCTTGACGTGCCCCATATGGATGTCGCCCGAGGGATAGGGCAGCATCTCGAGCACGTAGGCCTTCGGGCGCTCGGGCAGCGGCTCGGAGGCGCCGTCGGAGGCCAGCGGCGCCGCGGCGAACGCGCCCGCGCCCTCCCACACGCCCTGCCACTTCGATTCGACGGGCGCCGGGTCGTAGCGTTCCGGCAGGATTCGCGCAGGCGCCGACATCCGCGCGAGTATCGCATACGGTTTACTGCCCCCATGGCAACCACCCGCCCACCCGTGACGATCCGCCCGGCCGACGTCGCCGAGCATTTCCTCGGCATCATCGGGCTGTACCAGGCGCACGACTGGACCCACGCGGGCGACCCCACCCGGCTGCGCATCGCGATCGAGCACTCCTCGTTCGCGGTGGTCGCGCTGGAGGAGGAGCGGGTGGTCGGATTCGCCCGCGCGATGTCCGACGAGGCCTTCGCGGTCTACATCGCCGACATCCTGGTGAGCCCCGACCGCCAGCGGCAGGGCATCGGCCGCACGCTGGCCCAGGCGATCCTCGACCACTACCCCATGGACCGCTTCCACCACCAGGTGCTGGTGGCCGAGCGCGGGGCCGAGGGCTTCTACCGGCGCCTGGGCATGGTGCCGGTCACCTCCTACGGGCTGACGGCCTTCATCCGCACCCGCGCCTAGCGCTCCCGGCGGCCCCGGGGGCGGGTGCCCCCTCTAGTCGCCGCTTCGGACGAACCGCTCCACGCGCTCGAAGTCGGCGCCGTTCGCACCGGCCGGCACCGCGCCGTCGGGGCGCTGCACGGCGCCCGAGGCGTAGAGGTCGGCCAGGTCGAGGGCGAGCAGGCGCGAGAGGCGCTCCTCCACCTTCAGGAAGCGGTCGACCATGTCGAGGTCGCCCTCGGTGGCCGGGCCGTAGAGGGTGCGCCACAGCTCCATCAGGGCCTCGACGTGCACCATGCGGCGGTCGTCGGTCTGCGTGTGGTCGGCGAACTCCTTCGCCTCCCGGGTGACCATCTTGCGAGCCGCGCTGCGCGTGACGCCCAGACGACCCGCGATCGCCTCCATCGACTCGCCCGCACGGCTCATCTGAATGGCCATGCGCCGCTGGCGCGCGGCGATCGCCCGCCGGTTCTCCGCGTCGTTCGGCTCGGCCACCGTCCACCCCTCTCGTCACATTCGCTTGCGCTTTTCGAACTGGAGGCGATTTAAGCACGCCCCCTCTTCCCCAGTTCACCGCGCCACGGATTTCTTGCAAGTCACGCAGCTCAAGTTTTCCCGCAATTCAACGGATTCCTCCACGAGCGCGACCCAAGAGTCCGCGACCGCACCTCAGCGGGGCGGGGCGGGCGAGGCGTGGTGCAACCCGTCGCCGGGTTAGGTCGGCCGCCGGGGTCTGAGCGGACGGGTAGTGGCGGCGGCTGCCGCCCCCTGAGTAACTGGAGCGACGAATCAACTGAACGCCTCCCGAACACCCTGCTGACACCTCGTGGAAGGGGTCTGACGAGTTGACGACCTCACCGGAGCACCCGCCGAAGACCGGCGCGCCGCTCCCAGATGATCGGGAGACGACCCCCCGGGGGACGTGGGGCCTGCCCGACGCACCCGGCGCCCGGTACACCGGCGCGACTGACGAGGGTCCGGCGTGACGACCTCGCTCGTGACCGGGGGAGCCGGCTTCCTCGGGTCCCACCTGTGCGACCGGCTGCTGGCCGAGGGGCACCGCGTGATCTGCGTGGACAA
>LNEQ01000031.1 GCA_001464995.1 Actinobacteria bacterium Ga0077541 | reverse complement strand
CGCGCCCCGGTGCGGGGTCAGCAGGCGATGATCAGGTGGAAGCCGAGGTCGGCGCCGCCGGTCACCGGGTTGCCGGTCAGGTCGGTGTAGGTGCGCACCGTCACCGCGTTGTTCGCCGCGTCCGGGTTCTGGTACACCGATGCGATCCCGATGGGCGGGGTCGCCGTCGAGCTGCCGCCGATCGTGGCCGTGTAGGCGCACGAGGCGATGTTGCGCCCGAAGGTGATCTTGTAGGCGCCCGGGTCGGTGGTCACCTTCGCGGAGGCCGTCGCGCCGCTGCCGCGGGCGAGCGTGCCGTCGGCGTTCACCACGGCCCAGTAGGTCGGGTTGGCGAGCTTCTCGGGAGCGACCGTGCCCGCGGCGAGCTTGGCGTTGGTGACCGCGCCGTCCCGGATCTGCGTCGTGCCCCAGCCGGGCGCGTCGTCCTGCGCGCCGGACTTGCGCACCGGGTCGAGCAGGTTGAGCGACTCGTTGCTGCGGCGCACCGCGGCCTGCGAGATCTTCTGGTTGATCTGCAGCTGGCCCGGGGTCACCGAGAACGACTGCGCACTCGCCTCGGTCGTCGCCTGCTCGGCGACGAGTACGCCGCCGAGGCCGAGGACGGTCCCCGCGGTGACGCCGATCCACCAGTTCCGTGACTTCATGTGTGTTCACCCTCCGTTGCGTTGCGAGGGGACGACGCTAGGTCAGCGGATCGGCGTATCCGGCGACTTCATCGGACGCTTACTTCCTGCGTGAAAGGGTTCACCGGGCCGACCGGGCGCGGTTTTCCTGGAGCGCCAGAAGGGAATCGAGCACGGCGTTCACGGGCGTCGGCACGCCGAGCGCCCCGCCCTCGCGCGCCAGGAAGCCGCAGAGCGCGTCGCGTTCGAGCGGCTTGCCGGCCTCGAGGTCGCGGGCCGTGGAGGGGTGGTAGTCGCGCAGCTGGAGGTTCGGCGCGGCCATCTCGTCGACGTCGCCGGCGCCGAGGGTGACGCCGTGCCGCGCGGCGACGGCCACCACCTCCCACATGGCGGCCCGCACCAGAGCCTCCGACTCGGGGGTCGCGAGCGCCTCGCCGGCCGTCGCGCCGGTCACGGCGCAGATCGCGTTGAAGCCCGCGTTCCACAGCAGCTTGTGCCACTGGTCGTGCACGATCC
>LNEQ01000030.1 GCA_001464995.1 Actinobacteria bacterium Ga0077541 | reverse complement strand
GCCTTCGGGTCGCCCGCGTCGCCGTGGATGTAGGAGCACACCTCGGCGAACTCGGCGGCCACCGGGGCGCCGCGGGCGCTGCCGTGCTCGGCCACCCTCTCCCTCACGTGGGCGCGGAAGTCGTCGCCGTCCCACTCGGGGCGGTCGAGGCCCACGAGGCGGAAGTCGTCGGGCAGCAGATCGAGGGCGAAGAGACCGGCGAGCCCCGGCAGGATCAGCCGCCCGGCCAGGTCTCCCCCCGCCCCCAGCACGATCATCCGGCGGATCGTCACCGCCGGGCGTGCGGCGGCCTGGGGCGGGAGCGAGGGCGTCACGCTCACGAGCCTACCGAGGGGTCCTCCAGTGCGGCCTCCGGGGAGCCGTCGGCGTCGCTGACGCGCCCGTCGAGCATCCTCACCAGCCGGTCGGCGTAGTGGGTGATGCGCTCGTCGTGGGTGACGATGATCGCCGCGGTGCCCCGCGACTTCATCTCGTGGCGGATCAGCTTCACCACCTGGTCGCCGAGCGCCGTGTCGAGCGCGGAGGTCGGCTCGTCGAACAGCACGAGATCCGGCTCGTTCATCAGCGCCCGGCCGATGGCGACCCGCTGCTTCTGGCCGCCCGAGAGCTGTCCCGGCAGATTGCCGGCCCGGTCGGCCAGGCCGAGCTCCTCCAGGAGCTGATCGGCACGGGCCCGCGCCGGCGCGCCCGTGCGGGGGCCGATCTCGTCGACCACCAGCAGGTTCTCGCGCGCCGTGAGAAACGGGACCAGGTTGACCGTCTGGAACACGAAGCCGACCGAGTCGCGCCGGAACTGGGTGAGCTGCTTGGGCGTGTAGCGCGAGATGTCCTCGCCGCCCATCACCACCGTGCCCTCGGTGGGCGTGAGCAGTCCGCCTGCGATGGAGCAGAGCGTCGTCTTGCCCGACCCCGATGGGCCCACGAGGGCGATGATCTCATCACTCCCCACCGTCAGGTCGACGTGATCGAGGGCGACCACCTCGTCGTCGCCCGCCGGGTAGGTCTTTCGGACGCCCTCCATGCGCAGCGCGACATCGGTGGCGGTGGCGGTCATGCGGGGCTCCGTGGGGATGGGGGGACGATGGTGGCGGGCGGGGGCGGCGTCACTGCTCGCCACCGATCGCGGAGGCGGGATCGACTCTCAGCACCCGCCGCAGGGAGAAGGCGCAGCCGATCACCGCGGCCACCGCGAGGTAGGCCGCGCTGCTCAGCAGCAGCCCGGCCGAGGTGGTGAAGGGGATCGAGCCCGCCGGGATGGCGGCGTCGAGCGCGAGCGAGGCCGCGGCGCCGATGGCCGAGGCGATGGAGGTGACCACCAGCGCCTGCAGCAGCACGCCGGCGAACAGGGTGCCCGAGCTCGCCCCGAGGGCCTTCAGCACGCCGTACAGCGCGGTGCGCTCGACGGTGATCAGCGCGAAGAAGAGCGCCACCACCACCAGGGCGATGATGACCGTGACGCCGATGATCTGATTGAAGACGGTCTGCTGCTGGGCCACACCCGGCAGCGCGTCGATCGCCTCGGCGATGGTGAGCGTGGAGGTGGCGCCGCCGGTCGCCCGGTCGATCGCCTCCGCCGAGGGCGTGTCGCCCGAGGGGTCGCCCCCCACGAGGAGCGCCTGCACCACGCCGTCGCCCACCCGCTCTCCGGGCCGGCTGGCCTCCAGCACCGAGCGCCAGGTGTCGAGCGAGCCCCACAGGGTCCCCTGCCCGGCGTAGCGGCTGTCGTCGAGGAAGCCCACCACCGTCACCGGGGAGCGGGCCGGGCCGAGGCGGATCTCATCCCCCACCGCGATGCCCTCCGCCTCGAGCGAGCGGTCGGCGTAGACCTCCCCGTCCTCGGGCGCGCCCTCGGGCACTCCGCGCGGCGGGCTCTCGTAGCCGAACAGCACCACGGCGACGAGGTCGCGGGGGCCCTTGCCGTCGATGCGCGCGCCCAGCTGCACGCTGCCGAGGCCGTACACGCCGGCGCCGCCTGCGGCCTCCTCCACGCTCTCGCGCACCTCGGGCGTGATGCGGCTGCGCACCAGCGAGTCCTGGGAGTTCGACGAGTAGACGATCAGCTCACCCTGCTGCGCGCGAAGCGCCCCGGTGCTGCCGCCGGTGAGGCCGTCGAGAAGGCCTCCGAGGAACATCAGCAGCAGGGCGATCAGGGTGAGGATCCCCGTGGCGATCACGTTCGCGCAGGGCGAGCTTCATCGCGCGCCTCCGCCGCTCGTCGCCTCGACCGGATCGATGGCGAGCACCCGCCGCGCCGCCGCCATGGCGCTCAGCAGCCCGAGCCCCAGCAGCAGGGCGGCCCACACGAGCACGGCGAGCGGATCGAAGCTCAGAGACAGCGAGCCGAGCGAGGCCTGCGAGAGGGGGACGAAGAGCAGTGTTCCGAGCGCCACGCCGCCTCCGATGATGATCACCACCTGCACCAGCAGCGAGCGCACCAGCACCCCCGCGGGGGCGCCGATGGCGCGCAGCAGGGTCAGCGACCGGGCCTTCTGGAGCGTGATGATCAGGAAGAAGAGCCCCGTGACCAGCGGCACCACCAGGGCGAAGAGCAGGAAGATCACGTTGAACGAACGCTGCACGTCGGCCACCCCGGGGGTCTCGGCCGCGGCCTCGGCCCGGGGCAGGGCGTCTGCCTCATCGGAGGCCTCGTTGATGCGCGCGGCCAGGTCCTCGTCGCTGATGCCCTCGGCCGGGCGAACGCCGATCACGCTCGGCAGCACGGTGGTCGCGTCGGGGTTCGCCGCCCGGGCGGCCGACACGTAGTCGTCCCAGGCCACGAAGAGCGTGGGCGTCACCTGGATCTGCGCGTCCTGCGCGAGGCCGACGACCCGCAGGGTCGGCCCGGTGGAGCCGGCCACCACCGCCACCTCGTCCCCCAGCGAGAAGTCGCCGGCGCTTCCCACCGCCTCGCCTGCGGCCTCGGGCATCCGCCCCGAGGTCAGCTCATCGGGTGCGCCGAGCCGGGGCGTGTCGTAGCCGATCAGCGCGGCGTCCGACTGATCGTCGCCGCCGATGGTCACGGTGAACGTCCCCTGGCCGATCCGGCCCGTGTCGGCGACGCCCGAGACGCCCGCGATGGCCTCCTCGAGGGGCGGGGTGATGACGCTGCCCTGCAGGGTGCGCTGGCCGTCGACCGAGTAGACCAGCACCGGGGCCGACTGGCGCTCGATGGCCCCCACGAACGAGGTGAGCA
>LNEQ01000029.1 GCA_001464995.1 Actinobacteria bacterium Ga0077541 | reverse complement strand
CCATCCCGAGGGCGACCAGATCCGCATAGCGGTTCCTCATCCGGTCCCCCGCCTCATATGAGGTCGAACCGCTCGGACTCGACCTGCTCGGGCGCGACAACCGACAGCTCGGTGAGGAAGGAGCGCCCCTCGGGCGGGTCGGCCGTCAGCGCGATGACGAGCGGCCCGGCCGCGATCAGCGCGTAGATCAGCACCCAGCCGAGCCCGATCGCCGCGAGAGGCGCGCCCCGCCGCGTGACGGACACCTCGGGGCCGCCGTGCCCGGCCCTCACCCGCGGACCCCGGAAGGGCGTAGGCAGGTGGCGGGCGGGCAGCGGCGATGAGGTGCTCCGATCAGGGAGGGGGCGGTCTCCCGAGGTGATCCCCGCCGATCCGGCCGCCGAACTGGTGCCGCGGCCCGATACCGCCGGGGCGGGACCCGATGGGAGGCGCGAGGCCCCCTCGGAGAGGGCCTTCACCGCACGGCGGCTACGGTACGACGAACCGCCCCGACGGACGGACGGAGACGACATGGGAGAGACGGTGAAGGGTCCCGCGTCCTACTTCCCGTCGATCGAGGCGAAGTACGGCCGCCCGATCGCCGAGTGGAAGGCGCTGATCCGCGCCAGTGGCATCGAGAAGCACATGGAGATCGTCGCCTGGCTGAAGGCCGAGCACGGGATGGGCCACGGGCACGCCAACGCGCTGGTGGCGGACACCCTGAGGGAGGACCGTACGGCCTGAGTCACGCGCTCCGCATCCACTTCGAACCCGACCCTCAGATCCGACCGGCCTCGAGGCCGACGATCAGGTCGAGGAGGCCGTCGGCCTCCCAGGCTCGGTTGCGCGCCGATTCGGTCAGGCGGGTGAGGATCCCGGCGGCCTCGAGCTGCTCGATCGCGTTCGCGACGGCGGGCTTGGTCCGCCGTGTCGCCGCGACGGCGACCGGGACCGTCACCACCGGATGGGCCGGTAGGGCCGTGATGAGGCCCCACGCCGCGGCATCGACCCGAGGGTTCGCGCGCCGGCGCAGTCGCTCGCGCCACTCGTCCTGCAGCTCACCCACGCGGACCGTGTAGTGGACCGCGAGCGTGGCGGCCTCGGCCGCGGCGGCCGCGAAGAGCTCGATCCACTCGGCGAGACGGTCCTCGCGGAACAGCGTCAGGCCCCTCAGATAGCGGGCCTTGTCGCGCGCCAGGACGACGCTGAGCGGAGGGACGAAGGCGGGCGCCAGGCCGCGCCTGCGCAGCACGACCTGCACCAGGGCGCGCCCGGTCCTGCCGTTGCCGTCCTCGAAGGGATGGATCGTCTCGAACTGGGCGTGCGCGATCGCGGCCTGGACCAGCGGCGGAAGGGAGGCATCGTCGACGAACGCGCAGAGGTCGTCGAGCAGGCGATCGACGTCCTCCGGTGGAGGTGGCACGAACGCCGCGCCGCACGGGGTGTAGTCGTTGCCGCCGATCCAGTTCTGCTCGGTGCGGAACCTCCCGGCGATCCGCGCGTTCGGCGCGCGGTCGAGCAGGACCCGGTGGATGTCCAGGAGGTCCGCCGGACGGATCTCGCCGAGGTCCGCGGCGCGCTCGATCGAGAGCTGCATCGCGTCGATGTTGGCGAGGATCTCGGCCGCGCCCGGGCCGACCGTGCGACCGGTCTCCTGGTTGGCCTCCGCCCGGGCGAGGCTGCGGGCGTCGATCTGCATGCCCTCGACCTTCGAGGAGGCGATCGACTCGGTGCGCAGCAGCAGCCGCGCGAGGGGCATGAGCTCGGGCCCGGCGACGCGGTTCAGATCGGCGATCGCCCTCTCGGCATCGGAGAGCACGCCCGCGACGTCTCCCGGAAGGGCCACCTCCACGCTCGCGACGGGCTCGGGGACGAACGCTTCGTACTCGCACGCCCGGCGATGACGCGGAGGCGCATAGGTGGCCGGGTCCCCCTGCCAGATCCGATGGACGTACCGACCTCGCACCGCATCCTTTCCGTGGAACCGACACTGGGAAAGGATCATGACTTTCCTTTCCCCTGCGCATCCTACCCCGCTCGTCTCCCATGGGAAAGCTTCTGGCCTGAGCTTTCTTTGAGTCCCTGGGGAGGCACGACTCGGGCCGGTCGTCCGGGGCCGGCACAACAGCACCGGGTCGGATCCGCCCCCGGGCTTAGGGTCGGGCGACGGGCGGACCCGTCCCGGTGCCGCCGTGTCCAGGAGGTCCACATGAACGCTCGACGAAAGGGGCTGGCGGCCGTCGTCGCCATGGCGTCGCTCGCCGGCACGGCGGGCGCCGCGCACGCCGAGAGCATCACGGCCATCGGCATCGGACAGGTGAAGGTGGTGGCACCCGCGCCGCTCACGAACGCGAAGATCGTGCGGGCGGTGTCGGTCGCGCGCAGGGCCGCGGTCCCCCGCGCGCTGGAGGCGGCCCGCAATCAGGCGACCAGGATCGCGATCGCCGCGGGCCTCCAGCCGCTCCGCGTGCTCGAGGTCGTCGAGACCGGGCCGGGGCCCTACGGGTTCTACTTCGGCGTCGGCACGCTCGGCCGGTTCGGCCCCGATCGCTACTGCGGCCGCGTGCAGAAGGTCACCCGCGCCCCGCGAGTGGACGGGAGGCGCGGCCGGGTCATCTCCCGGCGGTTCGTCACCCGCTGCTACAAGCCCGCCTCGGTCGCGGTGTCGCTGTCGGTGACATACGACGCCGTTCCCGTGCCGGTGGCGCCACCGGCGGCCTGAGCCCACGGCGACGTCGCACCCTCCCGGCACGAGGCCGGGAGGGTCGCGTCCCCCACCGGGACCTGCGGGAACCGGCTACGGATCGATCGCCACCTCCCGGCGGATGTCGCGATCGGGATGGAGGACGAAGACCGGGACACGACGGCGCGGTAGAGCCGCACCTCGGCGGGGGCGATGACGCGCTCGGCCGGCCACGCCCCGAGGCCCTCGCGCGGGAGCGGCGATTGCCGCCACAGGAGCCCGCACGTGCCTGCGGCCCCGCAGGATGGGAGGATCACACCATGCCCTTCTTCGAGACTCCCCCTCCCCTGACGCCCCAACTGGCCGAGCCTCCCCAGCCGCCCTGGATCGGCCCCGCCGAGAACGTCCTCGGGGCCGCCGTCGGCTTCTCCCTCGTGCTCGCCCGCACCGAGGACGTCGGGGTCGGGCTGAGCAGCGTCGTGGCCGAGCCCAACGGGGTCTCGTTCGTCCTGGACTTCCGGCGGCGCTTCGGCGCGTTCCCCGGCACTGAGTGGGGCAAGCCATTTCCGCCGGCCTACCCGGGCGAATCACGGGATGAGGAGGACTTCCGCTTCGGCGTCCAGTTCTCGGACGGGCGCAAGGCCACGAGCCTCAGCGAGACCCGGAGCCCCGAGCCGGCGGATCCCAGCCGGCTCGCCTCGGCCTCGCCCCGGCTCATTCCGCGTGGAGGAGGCGGGGGTGGGAGGCATGCGTCCCAAGTGGCATTCTGGGTCTGGCCGCTTCCGCCCCCGGGACCTCTTGCGTTCGTCTGCGAGTGGCGAGCAGTGGGCATCCCCCTCACGCGCGTCGAGGTGGATGCAGCGCCGGCCGGGCGACGGTGCTGTGGGCCCTGCCGGATCCGGACCCGGCGTCACAGGGTGGGTGGAGCGCCTACTGAGAGAGGTCGCCCGGCCACGCGGTGGCTGGCCGCCCCCCTCTGGCGCGTCTGTGCGCGATCGGCGTCGGCCACTCCCGACTTCCCGGCACCCGCTTCGGGGGTGAACGTTCGAGCTCCCCGGAGAGGATCGGGTCGCTCTCGCGATCCCCGTCGCCAAGCGGTCTCTCAGGCTTCGAGAACCTGAGGGACCGACGCGTGCTGCTGCTGCTGTGCGCGGGCCGTTCCCGGGTATCGGCCATTGCTCGAGAACGCGGTCGGGAAAGGGCGTCTCGGAGCCATCACGTCTTCAGGCCGTGAGGTACTTTCGGAGCACCGGTGATCACCGGCTTCAGCATGCCGGCAGCGGCACGCGGACCAGCGTCTGCTCGACCGGGGCGATCATCCAGGCCGCGCCGCGGCCGAGGGCCAGCTGCCCGGGGCCGGCGGACCGGGCCGGTTCGGCATCCACGGGCCGGACGACCGGCGGCTGGGCCTCCCGCCCCCGGAGGCGTCGCATCTCCGCGTCTCCGCCAGGAGTGATGCGGAGGCCCCACACGCAGGAGCGCGCGCCGGTCAACGCGAGGTAGCCGGAGCCCCGGGGAAGCCCGGCGCCGGATGCGCCGAACCAGGTGACATCGCCGCGGACGTCCCGCGTCCACACGCCGCCGGGCACGGCGAGGAACTCTCCGGAGCTCGCGCCCTCGACGGGCCTGATCTCGCCGCGCAGGAGGGGAGCGGCCCCGGGTGCCGACTGCAGCACCTCGGTCGCGGCGGGCTCGCCGTCCGGGCCGACCCGGACGGCACCGGTCGCCCAGATGGTGCCGTCGGGTCCCGAGACGGGCCCGCTGAGATCACCGACGCTCCGCGAGGGGCGGGAGGTCGCAGCGCCGACCGTGAGCGTCGTCGGGACGCACGTCGCGCCGCACGAGCCCACCACCAGCCGCGCCGGCGCTCCGAGCAGCCCCGGCCGCGCCGCGTCGAGCGCCCGGAACCCACCGCCGGTCAGGGCGACCAGCGGAGGCCCGCCGGTCTCGACGAGCCGGAAGGCCGAGGGAACGGCCACGGGGCCGCGGCGCGGACGACCGGTGCCGGCGTCGAGCAGGCGCAGTTGCGGGGACCCCCCGCGGGTGATGCTCAGCACCCACAGGTCGCGCCCGCGAGCGGCCAGGGAGAGGGGCTCCCATCCCGCGACGATCCGGGCCCTCGCCGGGCGTGAGATCGTCACGGCCACGGCGTTCGTCGCGCGCCGGAAGCCCCGCCCGTAGGCGAGGCGCACCCGGGCGGCGCCCGCGCGGCCGAGGCGGACCGCCGGATCGCGGTCGGCGTCCACGACGAGGGTGTTGACCGCCCGCCAGGGGCCGTCGCCGTACGCGACCTGCGCCCGCACCCGCGCCGGGCCGGTGTAGCGCGTGAAGCGGACGGAGAGGGGCACCACGGCCGCGGTCACCCGGCGCAGCGCCCGAGTGGGCGCCAGCCGCAACCGGGGCTCGTCTCCGGTCCGCACGCCGGTGCCCTGTCGCAGGTCGGCGTACCTCAGCGCCAGGCCTCTCGGGACGTTCGCGGTCCACAGGAGAGTGGCGGTCGCGCCCGCCCGCCCCTGTGCGAGCGCGACCGGCGTGGACGGGACGGCCGGCCCGGCCACGATGCGGGGGCGGGTCCAGGAGCGTCCGGCGGGGGTCAGGCGGGTCCACTCCACGGCGCCGCCGCTCGCGCGCCCGCCGATCACGAGTGCCCCGTCGCGCGCGATCGCCACGGTGTCCGGGGGCACCGGCGGCCGCAGGGCCCGCCATCCCGCCCCCGCGGCGCCCAGGGTGGCCAGCCTCGTCGTCGCCGCCCAGGCCTGCCAGCTCAGGGCCACCGTGCCGGCGTGGGCCACGAGCTCCGGCGCGAACCCCTCGCCCACCCGCGACGCACGCGGCCACGCTCCTCCCGGGGGGCGCACCGCGGCGAGGACACCGACGTTCGAATCGAACGCGACGACGAGGCGGCGGCCGGTCGCGACGACCGAAGGCCGGCGACCCCCCGCGGCCCCTGGCAAGGCGGCGGGCACGGACCAGCTGTCGCCGCGCAGGTCCGCCGTGCCGATGCTCCGATCGGAGGTCGGGCCGGATCCCTGGTTCCAGAGGACCGTCGCGTCGCCCGCGGCGTCGACGGCCAGTGCGACGTCGGCTCCGTACGCGGGCGCGAGGCCCGCGGGTCGGACGATCTGCGGGGGGCCCCAGTCCGCCGATCCGGGGGGCTGGGCCCGCGAGATGACCGAGCCGTCGGCCGCGCCCATCACCACCAGCGCCCCGCCACCGGGCGTCATCTCGACGTCCGCGATCCGCGTTCCGGAGGGGCCGCCGACGGCGCCGCCGGGGAGGTCCGCGAGCGTCTGCGCCGGCGACCACCGGGCAGGCCCTGAGCGCCGGGCCGCCCGCACACGGACCCTCGACCCCGCAGGGGTCTCAGTGAGGACGGCCCACACCGCCACCGCGCGCCCCGTCGCGTCGGCCGCGACGTCGGTCTGCACCACCGCACCGGCCTCGCCCGGATCGAGGAGGACGGCCTCCCATGATCCCCGGCCGGGTGAGTGCTCGGCGGCGATGGCGCTGGCGCCCCTGCTCTCCCCCGACCAGACGGCGAGCACCCGCCCGCTCACCGTCGCCGTCGACACGTGCTGCACACCGAAGTCCGATGTCCGGACGACGCCGCTCGACCCCGCACCGGCCGCCTGACCCACGACGGCCACCAGCACGACTGCCGTCGCGACCAGCGTCGCGACGGGCCGCCGGCGGGGAGGGGCCTGGGTCGGGTGGACGGCCATCACGGTCAGTCTGCCCCACGGGGGGGACGATGCCGCCGGCCCGGGTTCCGCCGGCATCGGGCGGGCCCGGGCCTCCGAGCCCTGCACGCCGAAGGGGGCGGCCTCTGGCCGCCCCCTTCGTGTCCATCCCACCCCGGCGCCTGCAGCCGCCGATAGCCTCGGCCTGCTGGCGCTGAGACCTACCCGCGCTACTGCACCAGCTCGAAGATCTTGAACATCGGCAGGTACATCGAGATGACCACCACGCCGACGATGCAGCCTACACCGATCATCATCATCGGCTCAATGATCGAGGTGAGCGACTTCAGCATCGTCGCGACCTCGTCGTCGTAGAAGTCGGCCAGCTTGTGGAGCATGGTGTCCACGGCGCCGGTCTCCTCACCCACCGAGAGCATCTGCGTGACCATCACCGGGAAGACGCCGGTGCGCGCGAGCGGGGTCGCCAGGGGCTGGCCCTCGCGGACGCGCTCGGCCACCTCGCCCATCGGGTCGGAGATCACGCGGTTGCCCGCGGTCTTGGCCGTGATGTCGATCGCCTGCAGGATCGGAACGCCGGACGCCGTCAGGGTGCCGAGCGTCCGGGCGAAGCGGGCCACCGCGATCTTGCGCACGATGTCGCCCACCCGCATGGGGAAGCGCAGCTTGATGGAGTCCCACATGTACTGACCGCGGTCGGTCGACTTCCACTTGCGGAAGATGGCGAGGAGCACGATCGGCACCAGGATCATCAGGTACCAGTACGACCTCATGGCATCCGAGAGGGTGATCATGAACTGGGTCAGCGCCGGCAGGTCGCCGCCGAGGTCTTTGAAGATGTCGGCGAACACCGGGATGATGAAGAGGATCATCCCGATCAGGACCAGCACGGCGAAGACGCCGATCAGGACCGGGTAGACCATCGCCGAGCGCACCGTGCGCTTGAGGTTGTCGTCCTTCTCCAGCTGCAGGGCGACCCGCTCGAGGACCTCCTCGAGGTTTCCGCCCGTCTCGCCGGCGCGGACCATCGCGACGAAGAGGTCGTTGAAGATCTTGGGGTGCTTGGCCAGCGCCTGCGACAGCGCCAGACCGGCCTCGACGTCGTGCCGCACCGCGATGATCGCGTGCTTGAGCTTGGGCGCCTCGGTCTGCTCCTCGAGCACGTAGAGGGCGCGCAGCAGCGACAGGCCCGAGGCGATCATCGTCGCCAGCTGGCGGGCCATGACGGTGACGTGACGGGCCTTGAGGCCGCGGTAGCGGTCGAGGATCTCCTCGACCGTCGGGGCCTTCGACTTGGCGTCGACGTCGGTGACCGTGAGGCCGCGCAGCCGCAGCTGGGCGGCCACGGCGGCCTTTGAGTCGCCCTGGATCTCGCCCGCCGTGGGGGCGCCCGAGCGGTCGAGCGCCTTGTAGGTGAACGTGGTTGCGCTCATGCGGCCTTCACCATCCCCAGCAGGCGCTTGAGCTCGTCCGGGTGGCCCGCGCGCTCGACGGCCATGTCGAGGGTCACGACCCCCTGACGGACGAGCGTGGCCAGCGTCGAGTCCATCGTCTGCATGCCGTGTGCCGAGCCGGTCTGCATGACCGAGTAGATCTGGTGGGTCTTGCCCTCGCGGATCAGGTTGCGGACGGCCGGCGTCGGCATCAGGACCTCGCAGGCGACGGTCCGGCTGCCCGAGAGCGTCGGCACCAGCTGCTGGCAGCACACGCCCTGCAGGCCGTTGGCGAGCATGATGCGGACCTGCTCCTGCTGATGCGGCGGGAACACGTCGATGATGCGGTCGATCGTCTGCGGCGCGTCCGAGGTGTGGAGCGTCGCGAACACCAGGTGGCCGGTCTCGGCCGCGGTGAGGGCGATCTGCATCGTCTCGAGGTCGCGCATCTCGCCGACGAGGATCACGTCGGGGTCCTGGCGCAGCACGCTGCGCAGGGCGTTGGCGAACGAGAGCGTGTCGGCGCCCACCTCGCGCTGGTTGATCATCGAGCGCTTGTGCCGGTGGAGGAACTCGATCGGATCCTCGACGGTCATGATGTGGCAGGCGCGCTTCTCGTTGATCTCGTTGATCAGGGAGGCGAGCGTGGTCGACTTACCCGAGCCGGTCGGGCCGGTGACAAGCACCAGGCCGCGGGGCTTGGTGGTCCACTCGCGCAGCGCCGCCGGGAGGCTCAGCTCCTCGAGCGTCTTCAGGCCGCTCGGCACCACGCGGAACGCCGCCCCCAGCGACGCGCGCTGGTAGTAGGCGTTGACGCGGAAGCGCACCCGGCCGGGCACCGCGTAGGAGAAGTCGATCTCGAGATCGGTCTCCAGGCGCTGGCGCTGGTCCTGGTTGAGGAGTCCGTAGACCAGCTCGCGCGTGTCCTGCGCCGTCAGGGGGGTGTCGCCGAGCCGCACGAGCTCGCCGTTCAGGCGCATCACGGGAGGCGCGCCGACCGACAGGTGGAGGTCGCTGGCGCCACTGGCGATCACGTTGGTGATGAGCTCGGCGAAATCGACCATGGACGCCTTTCGTGTTGCTCGTGGGAGGACAGCGGACGGTCCCGCTCAGATCTCGTATCGACCGGACATCGCCCAGCCTCAAGCGTTCCGCTCCGACGGGCGGTCACCCGACCGCGCGGGCGATCTCCTCGATGCTCGTGTGGCCCGAGAGCACCTTGAGCAGGCCGTCCTCGCGAAGCGTGCGCATGCCCTCCCGGCAGGCCTGCTTGGCGATCTCCTCGCCGGACGCCCCCGTGACGGTCAACCGCTCCATCGCCTCGCTCATCACGAGCATCTCGTAGACGCCGACGCGCCCGAGGTAGCCGGTCTCCTGGCAGCGCGGGCACCCCACGGGGCGGAACACCGGCACCGGATCGGGCAGGCCCGGGGGCAGGATCGAGATGTCCACCAGCTCGCGCAGCGTCGACTGGGGCACCAGCGCCTGCTGCTTGCAGTGGCTGCAGAGCCGGCGCGCGAGGCGCTGGGCCAGGATCCCGGCCACGGCGCTCGCAGACAGGAAGGGCTCGACGCCCATCTCGGTGAGGCGCGTCAGCGCGCCGGCCGAGTCGTTGGTGTGGATCGTGGCCAGCACGAGGTGGCCGGTCAGGGCCGACTCGACGGCGATCTGGGCGGTCTCGCGATCGCGGATCTCGCCGATCATCACGATGTCGGGGTCGCACCGCAGGATCGAGCGCAGGCCGGCGGCGAAGGTGAGGCCGGCCTTGGGGTTCACCTGGACCTGGTTGATGCCGGGCAGGCGGTACTCGACCGGGTCCTCGACCGTGATGATGTTCTTGTCGGTCGAGTTGAGCTGGTTGAGGGCGCCGTAGAGGCTCGTCGACTTGCCCGAGCCGGTCGGGCCGGTCACCAGCACCGCGCCGTAGGGGCGCCGGTAGCAGGCCTCGAACTTGGCCAGCACGTCCGGGGCGAAGCCGAGGTCCGACAACTGCAGCATCACGTTGCTCTTGTCGAGGATGCGCATGACGATCTTCTCGCCGTACACCGTGGGCAGCGTGGCGACGCGCAGGTCGAGCGGCCGCCCGCCGACGGTGAGCCCGACGCGCCCGTCCTGCGGCACGCGGCGCTCGGAGATGTCGAGGTCGGCCATGATCTTGATGCGGCTCGCGACGCCCACCGCCAGGCGGAACGGCACGGAGGTGACCGTGCGCAGCACGCCGTCCACGCGATAGCGGACGACCATCTCCTTGGCCTGGGGCTCGAGGTGGATGTCCGAGGCCCGCTCGTCGACCGCCCGCGCGATCAACGAGTTGACCAGGCGCACGACCGGCGCGTCGTCGGCGGTGTCGGAGATGTCGGCCTGATCGAGGGGCGCGTCGTCCCCCCCGCTCTCCTCCACCAGGTCGGCCACCACCGCGTCGAGGCGCGAGGTCTGGCCGAGCAGCGTCTGGATCTCCTCCACGCTCGCCAGCGCCGGGCGGATCTCGTGACGCGTGAGGATGCGCAGGTCGTCGATCGCGAAGACGTTGGAGGGGTCGGCCATCGCCACCAGCAGCCGGCCGTCGGGCTCGAGGCGCACCGGCACGGCCTGGTAGCGGCGCGCGCTCTTCTCGTCGATCAGCCGGCCGACGGAGGGGTCGACTCCATCGGCGAGCGTGAAGACCCCGACGCCCATCCGTGCGGCCATCGCCCGCGCGAGCTCGTCGCGGGTGATCCGCTCCTCGCCGACGAGCATCTCGCCGAGCTTGCGGCCGTCCTCCTTCTGGCGCGCGATGGCCGCCTCGAGATCCTGCGGCGTCAGCACCCCCATGCGCACGAGCACCTGCCCGAGCGGCTCGCCTCGGGGGATGCGGATCGCGCCCGGGCGCAGCGCGGGCGGGCCGGCCACCACCGGGGCGGGCGGCGCGGACGGGCGCGGCGGGCCCTGTGGGCGCGGCGGGCCGGCCGGGCGGGCGCCCACGGCGGGACGCGGCGCCGCGGGCGGGCCCACGGCGGGG
>LNEQ01000028.1 GCA_001464995.1 Actinobacteria bacterium Ga0077541 | reverse complement strand
TCGAGTACTGGAAGCGGATGCCGGTGCGGTCGAAGGTCATCGTGTAGGTGTTGTCGCCGTTCTTGACCAGGGTGGCGTTGACCCCCGATGGGGTGATGTAGCCGCCTGAGCCGTTCGGGATGAAGGGCACCCGGTAGCCGCCCGGCCCCTGGTAGACCTTCGTGTCGCCGAGCAGATAGAGCTTGACCTGGTCCGAGTTGTCGACGATCCACTTGTTTCCGTGCGGAGCGCCGAAGTACGGGCTTCGCGAGTTGAAGTGGTGGCCGATCTGCAGCGGAAGGCCCGTGCCGGCGATGTCGAGGTCGGCGTAGTCGGCCATCAGGTTGCCGTTGGCGACGTTGACCGCCAGAGCCGCGCGGTCGCTGAGCCGGTGCTGCTCGAAGCTGTGGATGTCGCGCACCCCCAGCCAGGGCTGGTAGGTGACCGACAGGAAGGGCCGGATGGAGGAGGTCGCGTGCTGGGCCGAGGCGAAGGAGATCACCTGGTTGGTGGTCGTGGTCGGGCGGATGATCACGCCGTGGTTGGTGGTCGTGCCATCGACCCAGTTCTGGGCGAGCTGGGTCAGGTACCAGTACTTGTAGCCGGTGTTGCCGGCCACCAGGGCCGAGTACTCGGCGGTGGCGGTGTAGTCGCCGCCGGCCGTCGTCCAGGCGGACGATCCGTTGTAGGTGTTCCAGGTCGCCGAGCTGGTGAAGGCGCGGGTGAGGTTGTGGAGGCTCGTGTTGATGGTGGCGCCCGTGGTCGAGCCGGTCGTGTTCAGCGCCACCCAGGCCCCCATCACCGTCGTCTGGGCGGGGATCGAGGAGACATCGAACTTCAGGATCGAGCGGTGGGTCTTTGAGCCGTCGTAGCCGACCTTCAGCAGGGGATCGGCGCAGTAGGTCGTCGAGGCCGATGAGCCGCTGATGAGCGAGCAGTCGGTCGTGGCCCCGGGGCTGATGGTCGGGTCGATGATGACGGGGTACTTGCGATCTGCAGAAGCGAGCCAGGCGCGATCGGGGGTGATCGTCAGAAGCGATCCCTCGGCGTCGCGCGTGAGGCTCACCGCGACATCGTCGCTGCGGGCGCCTGCGGCATCCTCGAGAAACGGCGCAGCGATGCTGAAGCGCTCGGCGCCGGCACGATCGACGAAGCGCAGGGCGCCGCGGTTGAGGGACACCGACAGATCCGCGCTCGTGGCGAGTCGATAGGTCTGGACCGCGGCTGCGGTGCGATCGCGGAGGGTGATCGTCTCCTTGACGGTGTCCGGCGTCGCCTCATAGGTGAGGTCGGTGCCCGGGCGCACCTCGGCGTAGCGGGCGGCGTTGCCGCTCACGCTGACCGGGGACGCGGCGCCCACAAGCGCGAGCGAGACCCAGCTGTCGCCGAGCGAGACCCGCACGGGATCGCCGGCGCGAGCGGGAAGGTCGAGCCCGTATGAGTTCGCGGCGATCCCGAAGCCGTCGTCCGATGGCACGAGCTTGGTGTCGATCGGCTGCCACTCGCCGGCCGCGTCGCGATAGTTGACCGACCCCGGGGAGATGACCGCCTGGTAGGCGCCGGTGTCATCGAGATACGTCCTCGAGGTTCTCGTTCGAAGCGCCGGCTGCTCGACGCCCTTGGCGTCTCCGAGCGGCTCGGCGGCCAACACCGGAGCGGCCTCGCCGGCGGGAGCACCTGCGATGACGAGGAAGGCGGCCAGGCCGAGGGCCGCGATCGCGCCGAGCGCGGTGCGACGGGCGGTCTCGGACAGGGGCCGCCGGATCAGCGCGACGAGGGCCAGGGCGAAGGATCGCATCGGATCTCCCAGGAGCTAAGACGACAAGAACCCAGCATGAGAGCGGTGAGCCTTGCCGTGCTCGTGGTCTGCCGCCCACGTTGCGGGCGGACCGGCCTCATGTGTCACGGCGAGCGCGAAGTTACGTCCAGCACAAACTTCGCGTACCTAGACGAAGGGTCAGTTGAGACCGAAGAAAAGGCGCACTTTGCGGGAATCGAGAGTGCTGTCACATGCCCCTGGCCACAGCGTATTCCGCGTCGCTAGGCCACTCACTTATAGCGTAAGTGAGTGGCCTAGAATGCATGACTTCTCGTAGGTTTCAGGCCTAGATCGTTGACGGCGCCTCAGCAGGCGTTGACGACATTTCGGCGGCATCCGCAGCCTGACGTTCCTCACCCCGATGACCACCACCGGTCGGTCGAGAGCGAGGGCCTCTCGCGCGACGGGTCGACCCAGGCTTCTGGCGCGTCGGCGACAGGCGAACTCCTTGAAGACCACGGCAGCGGGGCCATCGTCCTGCTGGCCGAGGAGGCGACGAGGGCTGCCCAAGGCGGAGAGCTCGGTGCCTCAGCCGGCGGGCCGGACCGGAGATCGGTAAGGCCGTGACCCCGGCCTTACCTTCGGCCCGGCGGCCCCCGAGGGCGAGGGATGGCGCTCCTGGCTTCGGCCTCGGACGCCGACTGACGGGTGACGCAGCGGGATCTCGAGGCACCGAGACACCAGGAGCTCGGCCGAGGGTCGGCCGTCAGACTTAAGGGCCGGCAACGACCCAAGGTGCACCCGAAAGCGCACCCGGGCAGGCATGGGCGCTGGTGAAACCTCCTTCTTTGCTGGCGTTTCGGCATCCATGCCTGGTTACTCGTAGTGAGACAGCTCGAGGACCGATTCCACTCGGCGACAATGGCGGGGCTCAACCTCCCTTTGGACGTCACCGGCGTGGGACCGGCCCACGCGTCGGTACGCTGGAGGTCGTCCCTACCGGGGACCGTGGGAGGCCTCGGTACCCCGCCAGGGTGGGAACAGGGTGGGAACAAGACACCCCGAAACGGCCCGAGACCATCGATTCGTAGAAACCGCTAGATCCCAGTCAGAGACTGGGATTCGCGAGATGCGGCGAGGCGCCCCGAGAGCGCTTCCACCGACTTCTAGTCCCAAGGTCGTAGGTTCGAGCCCTACACGGCCCATGCGGAAGGCCCCACTAGGGCCCTACGCAGTCGTCCCACTCCTGGGCGGTGATCCCATGGCGGAGGGCGAGCCGGGCCTCGCGGAGCTCCGCCCTCAGGCGCGCTCGCTGGGCCGGGTCGCCCAGAACGGTCGCCAAGCGTTCCTCCAGATCACCGAGCAGAGGGAGCGCGGAGCGAAGGGTCTCGCGCCCTTGCTCGGTGAGGTGGATCGCCCGGCGACGGCGGTCGGTCGCGCTCTCGTGGCGCTCGAGGAGGCCTCGCTCCTCGAGCTGGCTCAGCACCGTGGTCGCGTGGGCCGAGCTCATGCCGAGGACACGGATGAGGTCGACGGCGTGCGCGGTGCTCGACTCGCGGCCGGCGATGACCCGCAGCACGTTGAACTGGTTGACGGTCAGTCCGGCGCGCGCCCGCAGCCCGCGCTCCAGCACCTGGCCGAGCTCCAGTCCGGCCATCAGCAACTCGTTGACCACGCCCGAGGGGGCGTCGGGCCGATCGGCGCTCTCGCCTCTGTTGCCTTTCGGAGCCATCGGATCTAGCGTAGCGCCGCCATTAGCTAAATATCGAGCTATCTACGAGGTGATCCCGTGGCGCTTCTGGACGAGAAGGTCGTGCTCATCACCGGCGGCAGCAAGGGGCTCGGCTTCGCCACCGCGCTGGAGTTCGCGCGCAACGGGGCCACGGTCACGATCACCGGCCGCGGACAGGACGCCCTCGACGGCGCGTGTGCGGCCGCTGCGACCCAGGGCATCACGCTCGAGGCCATCCAGGGTGATGTCTCGGCCGAGGCCGACTGCCGGAGGACCGTCGACGCGGTCCTCGCCGCGCACGGCCGCGTGGACGTGCTGTTCAACAACGCCGGGGTGCTCTTCGCGGGGAACACCTGGGAGACGACGCCCGAGGTGTGGGACCTGACGATGTCGGTGAACGTGCGCGGCACGTGGCTGATGTCCCGCACGACCGTCCCCCACATGCTCGAGCGCGGCGCCGGGGCGATCATCAACAACTGCTCGGTGCTCGGCCTGAAGGCGTGCCCCGGCGCGGCGGCCTACAACACCAGCAAGGGCGCGATCGCGCAGATGACGCGCTCGATGTCGCTGGAGCTGGCCGGCACCGGGGTGCGGGTCAACGCAATCTGCCCCGGCACCATCGTGACCCCCATGGTCGCCGACGTCTTCGCGGGTGCGCCGGACCCGGCCGCCGCAGAGGCGTTCTTCCTGTCCCAGCACCCTGTCGGCCGATTCGGCACCGAGGAGGAGATCGCCAAGGCGTGCCTCCTGCTCGCCCAGGACGGCATGGACTTCATGACGGGATCGATGCTGTCGGTCGACGGCGGCTGGGGCGCTCGCTGAGGCCCGGGCCCTCCCCCACCGGGGCGCCGGCTCCACCCCCCGGGTGACATCGAGGGGGGAGAAGGCGCGCGAACGGCTCGCCGAGCCATGAGCACCAGCGTAGATTCCCGGCCGTGAATTGGACCGAGGTGCAATCGAGTCCGGCGTTCGGGTTCACCGTCGTCGGTCTCGTCATCGTGTTCGGGCCGCTCATCGCCGAGCGCCTGCGGCTGCCGGGCCTGCTCGGGTTGCTGATGTTCGGCGCGGTCATCGGGCCGAACATGCTCGACGTGCTGCCGCGCTTCGCGGGCCTGCAGGCGGTGGGATCCATCGGGATCCTCTACCTGATCTTCCTCGCCGGCCTGCAGCTCGACCTCGAGGCCTTCGCGCGCTATCGCGTCATCTCGGGCGTCTTCGGGCTGCTCACGGCCTTCATCCCGATGGCGTGCGGAACCGGTGTGGCGCTGCTGCTCGGCATCGACCCGCTTCCGGCGGTGCTGATCGGCTCGTTCTGGGCGTCGTTCACGCTGATCGCCTACCCGACGGTGGCGAAGTTCGGGCTGACGAAGACGCGGCCGGTCGCCGCGATCGTGGGAGCCAGCGCGATCACCGACGGCGTCTCGCTGGTGGTGCTCGCGTTCGTCGTGGGAGCCGAGACGGGCGATGCCAGCGGTGTCCGTCTGGTGTTCGACATCGCCCTCGGCTTCGCCGTGCTCGGCGTCTACTGCTTCCTCATCGTGCCGAGGATCGCCCGGTGGTTCTTCACCGGGCTCGGCCAGGAGCGGACCCTCCGGTACATGCTCGTGTTCATCGCCCTCACGTCGGCAGCGGTGGTCGCCGAGCTGGTCGGGGTGGAGCCGCTGATCGGCGCGTTCTTCGTCGGCGTCGGGCTGAACCGCCTCGTGCCCAACGCGAGCCCGCTGATGGCGGTCACCGACTTCTTCGGCAACGCGCTCTTCATCCCGACGTTCCTCATCTCGGTGGGGCTGCTCTTCGACCCCGAGGTCATGTTCGTCTGGTCGACGCTCCGCCTGGCGATCGGCTTCGTGGTCGCGCTGATCGTCGCCAAGGCGATCGCGGCATGGATCACCGGGCGCATCTTCGGCCTCCAGCGGGCGGAGGTCGGGCTGCTGTTCTCGATGTCGGTCGCGCAGGCGGCCGCCACCCTGGCGGCGACGGTCATCGGCTACGACATCGGCCTGTACGGCAGCGACGTGGTCAACGCCGTCATGGTCGTCGTCGCGGTGAGCCTGATCGTGACCTCGATCGGCACCAACCGGTTCGCCCGCGAGGTGCCCCCGCCCGTCGAGGAACGCCGGCGGGCCGGCGAGACGATCCTCGTGCCGGTCCTCGACGGAACCGACGGGCTCGCGGACGTGCTGCGGCTCGGCCGGGACCTCGCCGATCCGGCCGGCGGCATCGTCCAGCCGCTGGTGCCGGTCACCTCGTCAAGCCCTTCCGACATCCTCGACGCCCGGGCGAAGCAGGCCGCGGTCGACCAGGTGCTGCGCAAGCTCGGCGGCGATGCGGAGACGGTGCTGAGGATCGACCGGTCGGTGTCCACCGGACTGCACCAGGCCGCCATCGAGACCGACGCGTCGTTGCTGCTGCTGGGATGGCCCGGCCCCGGTGACCTCCGATCGCGGATGGTCGGGGCGACCTACGGCGAGATCGTCGCGGCGACGTCCGTGCCCGTCGCGATCGCCGCGTTGCACCCCGGCGCGGACGAGGCGCGGGTGGTCCTGTACTCGGTCGGTCGCGAGCTCGCCCCGGGCAACGTGCCGACCATGGCGCTGGCGCTCGAGCTGGCGACGACGTTGTCCGGCGGCCGCGATGAGGCGCTGATCATCGGGCCGGTCGCCCCGTCCGAACTGGAGGCGGCCGGTCTGACGACCCCGCCGGCCGCCGGGCACACCGCCGGGCCCAGGGATCTGGAGGCCTGGGTGGCCGAGGCCACCCGCCCGGGCGACCTGATCGTGGTGCCGATCCACGAGACGTCGATCGGCCAGGCCGCCATCCGTGTGCACGACTCGGGCCGATCCGTGCTCGCCGTCAGCCAGAACCCCGAGATCTCGGCGGCGTCGGTGGTGAGCCCGATGAACCTCCCCGTCGGCCGGTCCCTGGCGACCTGATCCGTCGCGGAGGGCCACCGACCGATGACACGCTCGCCCGCCGCCGAGGTACCCGTCTCCCGCTGGCGACAGCGCGCGACCTCGATCGAGGTGGCCGCCGTGGCGGGGATCGTCTGCGCGATCGCCTGGTCGATCTCGCTCCGCGGACTGCTGGCCGGACCCGACCTCGACGCGACGCCCGACGAGATCGCCCGCCACTACGCCGAGGGTGAGGGAGGAGATGTCCGGGTCCTCCTCACGTTGATGGTGATCGGCGCCGTCGCGTACCTGTGGTTCGTCGGCGTGGTCCGCAGCCGCCTTGGCGCACGCGAGTCGCGGATGGTCGGGACCGTCTTCCTCGGAGCCAGCGTGCTCCTGACCGGGCTCATGCTGGTCGCGGCGTCCGCGCTCGCCGCGCCCGCCCTCCTCGTTGAGGTCAGCGGACAGGCCCCCGATCCGGGCGCCGCCCAGTTGTTCCGCTCTCTCGCGACGGTCGAGCTGGGGGTCTTCGCCGCCCGGATCGCGACCCTGGTCATGTTCTCGACCGCGTCGCTCGCCCTCCGCACCGGCGCCCTTCCCCGCTGGCTCGTGGTCGTGACCTATGTGGTCGGGGTCGCGGAGTTCGTCAACGTCACGTTGTCGACCCCCGCGCTCTACGTCTTCCCGGCCTGGATGGCGCTCGTCTCCATCGTCCTGCTCGTACGCCGGCCGCACATCGCCCCCGCGACGGCGTGAGCTCCCGGGCACCCCGCCGCCGGGGCGCGCCGTTACGACACGCAGATCGGCCGAAACGTAACGCAGCGTTCCGCCCGTGGGTCACGATCTCGTGCCGACGGACGGCGTGACAACGGACGGCGGCGGCTCGGAATAGGATCGCGCGGAATTCCGCCGCCGTGCCCGAGCCCGAGGAGACGCCGTGCCCGCAGACAAGCCGAACATCGTCGTGATCTGGGGCGACGACATCGGGCTGACCAACCTGAGCTGCTACAGCGACGGCCTGATGGGCTACCGCACGCCCAACATCGACCGGCTCGCCGACGAGGGCATGCGCTTCACCGACGCCTACGGCGAGCAGAGCTGCACCGCCGGGCGCTCGGCGTTCATCACGGGTCAGAGCGTCTACCGGACGGGCCTGAGCAAGGTCGGCCTGCCGGGCAGCGACGCCGGCATCCAGCCCGAGGATCCGACGATCGCGCAGTTGCTCAAGCCGCTCGGCTACGCCACCGGCCAGTACGGCAAGAACCACCTCGGCGACAAGGACGAGCACCTGCCGACCCAGCACGGGTTCGACGAGTTCTTCGGCAACCTGTACCACCTCAACGCCGAGGAGGAGCCCGAGCACGAGGACTATCCGGACGCCGAGCGCTTCCCGCAGTTCCGCTCCCGCTTCGGGCCGCGCGGCGTCCTCAAGTGCCGCCGCGAGCCGGACGGCACCACGCACATCACGGACACGGGCCCGCTCACGCGCGAGCGGATGGAGACGATCGACGACGAGATCATCGACGGCGCCACCGACTTCATGCGGCGCAAGCACTCCGAGGAGGTGCCGTTCTTCCTGTGGGTCAACACGACCCACATGCACTTCCGCACCCACACCAAGGCCGAGAGCCGGGGCCAGGCGGGCGCGTGGCAGTCCAACTACCACGACACGATGATCGACCACGACCGCCATGTCGGGCGGGTGCTCGACATGCTCGAGGAGCTCGGCATCGCCGAGGACACGATCGTGATCTACTCGACCGACAACGGGCCGCACGTGAACACCTGGCCCGACGGCGCGACGACCCCGTTCCGCAGTGAGAAGAACACCAACTGGGAGGGCGCGTTCCGCGTGCCCCAGATGATCCGCTGGCCCGGGCGGATCCCGGCGAACACGGTCTCCAACGAGATCATCAGCCACCTCGACTGGCTGCCGACGCTCCTCTCCGCCGCCGGCGCGCCCGGGATCCGGGAGGCGCTCCTGCAGGGCCACGAGGCCGACGGCAGCACGTTCCGCGTCCACCTCGACGGGTACGACTTCATGCCGTATCTCACGGGCGAGGCCGACAGCGGCCCCCGGGTCGAGTTCTTCTACTTCTCCGACGACGGGGACCTCGTCGCCCTGCGGTACGACAACTGGAAGCTGGTCTTCATGGAGCAGCGGCTGCCGGGGACCGTGGCGGTGTGGCTCGAGCCCCTCGTGCCGCTGCGCGCGCCGAAGATCTTCAACCTGCGCACGGATCCCTTCGAGCGCGCGGACACGCACTCCAACAGCTACTGGGACTGGTACATCGACCGCATCTTCCTCGCGGTACCGGCGCAGACGATCGTCGGCGGCTTCCTCCAGACCTTCCTCGAGTTCCCGCCGCGCATGAAGGCGGCCTCGTTCTCGATCGATCAGGTCCAGGCACGGCTGGAGGCGGCCGCGTCAACCAACCTTCGCCGGGTTCTGGCTCGCTGCAAATCATCGCGGATGCTGCGTCCTCGGTCGAACGCATAGCCTCAGCTATGCGATCTCCCTGCCTCCTTGCCCCGCGGGATTTTCGCGGCCAGAACACCAGCAACGTTGGTGGACGCTCCACTAGACCGCGCCGAACCGGCGCGAGCTAGGCCCGTGGAGGAGATGGCCCGTATCGCCGGCGGGCGGTGCATGATCGGCTCGGACGCGTACTACCCGGAGGAGGCGCCGGCCCATGCGGTCGTCGTCGACCCCTTCCGGATCGACCGCCACCCGGTGACGAACGCCCAGTTCGCGGCGTTCGTCGCCGAGACCGGCTACCGGACCGTCGCCGAGCGCCCCCTCGACCCCGCCGAGTTCCCCGGGGCGCCGCCGGAGAACCTGGTCCCCGGCTCGATGGTGTTCACCGGCACGCCGGGTCCGGTCGATCTGCGGCACCTGAGCCAGTGGTGGGCCTGGACGCCCGGAGCCTGCTGGCACCGGCCCGAGGGGCCGGGCAGTTCCATCGAGGGACGGGACACGCACCCGGTCGTCCACGTCGCGGCCGAGGATGCCGAGGCCTACGCCGAATGGCGGGGGACGACGCTGCCGACCGAGGCCGAGTGGGAGATGGCGGCGCGCGGAGGGCTCGAGGGCGCGCGATACGTCTGGGGGGATGACCCGGAGCCCGAGGGCGAGCGCCTCGCCAACTACTGGCACGGGGACTTCCCGTGGAGGGCGGCGCCGGGCTACGGGCGCACGACGCCGGTCGGCGCGTTCCCCTCCAACGGCTTCGGGCTCTTCGACATGGCCGGCAACGTCTGGGAGTGGACGGCCGACTGGTACTCCGACCGGCATCCCGACGCGGTCGAGTCGTCGTGCTGCGTGCCCCGCAACCCCAAAGGCGCCGGCCTCGATGCCAGCTACGACCCCCGGCAGTCGCAGTTCCGCATCCCGCGGCGCGTCATCAAGGGCGGGTCGTTCCTCTGCGCCGACAGCTACTGCATGCGCTACCGGCCGGCGGCGCGGCGCCCGCAGCAGATCGACACCGGCATGAGCCACATCGGCTTCCGGTGCGTCGTCCGCGACGGCGCCGGGGCCGGCCCGCCCTGAGACGGGGCCCGAGAGCCGAGTGATGCTCCGGCGCCGCCGGACCCTTCGCAAGGACGGCGTGGCGGGGCTCGTCCTCGGGGTGCAGAGCGTGCCCGACGGCCTGGCGACGGGCCTGCTCGCCGGCGTCAACCCGCTCGCCGGCCTCTACGCCTACATGGTCGGCACGATCGCGGGCGCGCTGGTGACCTCGTCGGCCTTCATGGTGGTGCAGGGGACCGGCGCGATGGCGATCATCATCGCCGACGTCCCGTCCGTCCAGGGCGCCGAGGGCGAGCGCGCGCTCTTCATGCTGGCGGTCCTCACCGGGATCGTCATGCTGGGGGCGGGCCTGCTGCGCCTCGGGAGCATGCTGCGGTTCGTCTCCAACGCGGTCATGGTCGGGTTCATCAACGCGGTCGGGGTCAACATCGTCCTCGGCCAGCTCGGCAACCTGACCGGCTACGCGGCCGAGGGCCCCAACAGGGTCGTGCGGGCGGTCGACACCGTCCTGTCCCCGGGCCGGCTGGACTGGACGAGCGTGACGATCGGGCTGGGGACCATCGCCGGCGTCCTGCTGCTGGAGCGGGCACGGGCCGGCGGGCTCGGCCTGGTCGTGGCGGTGGTCGCCACCTCCGCGGCCGCGTACCTGTTCGGTCTGTCCAGCGTCGCGACGCTGGACGACCTCGGCGTCGCCGTCGACGGGCTCCCCACCCCGGCGCTGCCGGCTCTGGCGGAGCTGCCGGTCCTGATCATCCCGGCCCTCTCGCTGGCGTTCGTGGCGCTCATCCAGGGGGCGGCCATCTCGGCCAACTTCGTCAATCCCGACGGCCGCTACCCGGACGCCTCCCGGGACTTCATCGGCCAGGGCGTCGCCAACGTCGCCTCGGGCTTCCTGCGGGGCATGCCCGTGGGCGGGTCGCTCTCGGCGTCGTCGCTCAGCCGGGAGGCCGGGGCGCGCTCGCGGCTCGCGCCCCTCATCGCCGGGATGGTGATGCTCCTGACGATCGTGCTGCTCGGCGACGTGATCGGCACGGTGGCCATGCCCGCGCTCGCCGGTCTGCTCATCCTGATCGGCGTCCGCACGGTGAAGCCGGCCGACCTGGTCTCGGTGTGGCGGACCGGGGTCGTCCAGAAGGCGGTCCTGGCCGTCACGTTCGTCCTCACGATGCTCATCCCGCTGCAGTACGCCGTGCTGGTGGGCGTGGGGCTCTCGGTGGTGCTGCACGTCGTGCGGCAGTCCAACACGGTGACGATCCGGCAGCGGGTATACGAGGACGGGCACGTCGTGGAGACCGATCCGGCGGCGGTGCTCCCCGCCGCGGAGGTCGTCGTGCTCCAGCCCTACGGCAGCCTGTTCTTCGCGGCCGCGCCGGTGTTCGAGGCGGCGCTCCCGGCCGTGGGGAGGGACTCTCGCCACACCGTCGTGATCCTGCGGCTCCGCGGCCGGTCGGACCTCGGCACCACCTTCATGGACGTGCTCCGGCGTTACGCGCTCTCGCTCAGCGAGGTCGGGTCGCGACTGGTGATCGTCTCGGCGAGCGAGCGGATCCAGGAGCAGCTCGCGGTCACCGGCGTGACCGCCGTGATCGGGGCCGACGCGATCTATCCGGGCGACGAACGGGTCGGCGC
>LNEQ01000027.1 GCA_001464995.1 Actinobacteria bacterium Ga0077541 | reverse complement strand
GAGGCCCGGCGCGACGCCGGCATCACCGACGGCGTCATCCGGCTCTCGGTGGGGCTGGAGGACGTCGAGGACCTGATCGACGATCTGGAGCAGGCGCTGCCGGGTTGACCCGGCCGCCCCTCAGGGGGTGGTGACGGTGGCGGCGCCGTTGGCGAGGTCGAGCCCCACGACGACCACGACGTCGGCGTTGCCGATCTGGTCGGGCGTGTAGCCGTCGAGCGGCGGCGCACGGGTGACGCCGAGGTCCTTCGCGACGTTCTGCGCCACGCGCCGCTTACCGCGGGTGAACATCACCACCGACTCCTTGAGGCCGGTGACGGCGTTCGGCTCGTTGGCGATCAACTCGGCGGGGATCGTCCAGCCCTCGTTGACGAGCGCGGGGGCGACGACGTCGCCGGCCGCGCCGGCGATGCCCGTGTAGATGCTGCGATCCGGCAGCGCCGGGACGTCATCGGGGACCAGGGTGGTGTCGACCGGGGTGGGCGGCTCGACGGGCGCGGTGCTCGTCGGCGTCGTGGCGGCCGGCGTCTCGGCCTGCCCGCCCCCGCCGCCGTCATCGCGGACGAACAGGTACCAGACGCCCCCGATGGCGGCGAACAGCGCGAGGGCGACGAGGCCCACCACGCCGGCCATCCTGAGGGATGCCCCACCACCACCGCCGCCGGGGGCGCCACTGGAGACCGCATGCCGCGCCTGGAGCTCGGCGATCCTCTGGAGGGGGGCCTCCTCGGCCGCCTCGCCGGTGCGGGCCAGCCGGTCCTCGAGGCGGCGCACCTTGCGGCCCTGGAGCACCGCCACCACCACGAGGGCCACGACCCCGAAGAGAGCGAGAATGGCCGCCGAGGGGACCACGAGATCGAGCCATGCCATCGGCGCGGCACCGTATCAGTTGGCTCGGGTGATCCGGGCGCGGGGCGGCACGCCGCGGGTGCCGGCTCAGGCCTCCGCGCGCACCGCGAGCACCTGCTCCAGGAGCATCCGCACGAGGCGGAGCTGGCGACGCATGTGCGCGCCGTCCTGGAGGGACCGCGCCAGGATGAACGCCCCCTCGAACGTGACGAAGACGTGGTCGGCGAGCGCCTCGAGGTCGAGGTCGGGCGGTAGGGCCGACCGCTCGCCCGCGGCCCGCAGCAGCTCCAGCAGCCGCTCCCGCCAGGCGAGGATCGCCGCGACGATGGGCTCGGCAGCCCCCTCCGGGTCGAGCTGGCGTTCGTTGATGAACGAGACGTAGAGGCAGCTCGGCTGGGCGGCGACGATGTCGTCGGCGTCCTCCTCGAACAGGCGGACGAACGCGACGACCTGGCGCGCGGGATCGTCCGACTCCGCCTCGGCGCGCGCCATGTACTGCTCCAGATGCGCGATGTCGGCGGCCGCGTAGCGCGCGACCAGCGCCCGGCCGAGATCGTCCTTCGAGCTGAAGTGGTGGAAGAAGGCGCCCTTGGAGCTCTTGGAGGCGGCGATGACCGCATCGACCGAGGTGGCGCCGAACCCGTGCTCGAGCACCAGCCGCTCGGCGCTGTCGAGGATGCGGTTTCGCGTGGCGGTCCCGTCGCGAGGCACGGTTGACTTTTAGCAGACCATCTAGTCTGCTACCAACCAGACCATACAGTCTGTTTCCCGGCCGGCCCGCGGCCGGGCCCGCCGGACGACGACAGGAGCAGCACCATGAGCACCTTCCGCACCCACCTCCCCCACACCGAGGGCCCCCTCACGATCACCGACGGGGGCCTCGAGACCGAGCTGATCTTCGAGCACGGCTACGAGCTGCCGCAGTTCGCCTCGTTCCCCCTCCTCGAGGACCCCCGCGCCCGGGCGGAGATCCGCCGCTACTTCGACCGCTACGCGACGATCGCCCGGGAACGCGGGGCGGGGCTCGTCCTGGAGAGCCCTACCTGGCGCGCGAACCGCGACTGGGCGCGCCTGCTCGGCTACGACGAGGAGCGGCTCGACGGCGTCAACCGCGACGCGATCGCCCTCATGGAGGAGATCCGCGCCGACCACGCCGATCTGCCCTACGTCGTCATCAGCGGGTGCATCGGCCCGCGGGGCGACGGCTACCGGGTCGGCGACGCCATGACGGCCGAGGAGGCGGAGGCCTACCACTCCCGCCAGGTCGCGGTCCTCGCCGGCACGGCCGCCGACATGGTGGCGGCCTTCACGATGACCTACGCCGACGAGGCGGTCGGCATCACGCGTGCCGCCCGGCGGGCCGGGATGCCGGTCGCGATCAGCTTCACCCTGGAGACCGACGGGCACCTGCCCAGCGGCCAGCCGCTCGGGGAGGCGATCGCCCAGGTGGACGCCGCCACCGACGGCGGGCCCGACTACTACATGATCAACTGCGCCCACCCCACCCACTTCGCGCACGTCCTCGCCGATGCCCCCGCCTGGGCGCAGCGCATCCGGGGCCTCCGGGCGAACGCCTCCACCCGCAGCCACGCCGAGCTGGACGAGGCGACCGAGCTCGACGCCGGCGACCCGCACGACCTTGGCGCCCGCTACCGCGCGCTCCGCCGCCTGCTGCCGAACCTGACCGTGCTGGGCGGCTGCTGCGGCACCGACCACCGTCACGTCGCGGCGATCGGCGCGGCCTGGGCCCGCTGAGCGGCCCCGCGAACCCCGCGCCCGGGATCCGGACCCGGGCGCGGGCGGTCAGTTGCCCGGCGTCACCCGGTAGGCGTCGAAGACCGACTCCACCTGCCGCAGGCCGTTGATGCACGACTTGAGCGTCTCGATGTCGCCCACCTCGACGACGAAGCGGTCATGGACCATCTGGTCCTCCATCGAGGCGTTGGCCGACACGATGTTGACGCCGGCCTCGGCGAAGGCGCGCGAGAGGTCCTCCAGGAGGCGGGCACGGTCCCAGGCGTCGATGGCGATCTCTACTCGAAAGGACTGCTGGTTCACGCCGGTCCAGGTGACCGGGGTGAAACGCTCGGGGTTCTTCCTCAGGGCCTTGGCGTTCGGGCAGTCCTCGCGGTGGATCGTGATGCCGCGCCCGAGCGAGATGTAGCCGAGGATCGGGTCGCCCGGCACGGGCTTGCAGCACTTCGCCAGGCGCACCAGGACGTCGGCCAGGCCGTCGATCTCGATGCCGAGGTCGCTGGAGGCCGTCGAGGTGTGCGGACGGCGCCCGCGCGGCTCGACCCCCGTCGGGGCGTCCTCCACCACGGCCTGCCCGGCCTTCAGCCGCTGCATGATCTTGTTGACCACCACCTGCACCGAGGTCTTCTGGAGCCCGAGCGAGATGTAGAACTCGTCGGCCTTCTTGAAGCCCATCTCCTGGATGACCTCCAGCAGCAGCGGCGATCCGGCGACGCGCTGGCTGGGCAGCCCGGCCTTGCGCAGGGAGTCCTGCAACGACTCGCGGCCGCGGTGCTCGGCGTCCTCGCGGCGCTCGCGCCGGAAGAACTGGCTGATCTTCGAGCGGGCCTTGGTCGTGGTGACCAGCTGGAGCCAGTCCCGCGAGGGGGCGCGCGCCGCCTTCGAGGTGAGGATCTCGACGAAGTCGCCCGACTGCAGGGTGTAGGTCAGCGGCACGATCCGGCCGTTGACCTTGGCGCCCACGCAGCGGTGGCCGACGTCCGTGTGGACGTCGTAGGCGAAGTCGAGCGGCGTGGCGCCGGCGGGCAGGTCGCGCACCTCACCCTTCGGCGTGAAGACGTAGACCTCGTCGGAGTAGAGGTCCGACCGCAGCGCCTCGAGGAACTCGCCCGGGTCGTGGGTCTCCTTCTGCCAGTCCATCATCCGCGAGACCCAGGCCGGCTGGGCGGTGCCGTCCTGCTTGTAGAGCCAGTGCGCGGCGACGCCGAACTCCGCGGTCGCGTGCATCGCGTAGGTCCGGATCTGGATCTCCAGCGGCTTGCCCTCCGGACCGATCACCGTCGTGTGCAGGCTCTGATACATGTTGAGCTTGGGCATCGCGATGTAGTCCTTGAACCGCCCGGGCAGCGGCTTCCAGAGCGAGTGGATGATGCCCACCGCCCCGTAGCAGTCCTTCACCGAGTCGACCAGCACCCGCATCGCGGTGAGGTCGTAGATCTCGTTGAACTCCTTGCCCTTGCGGGTCATCTTCTCGTAGATCGAGTAGAAGTGCTTCGCCCGGCCCGTGATCTCGACGCCGAGGATGCCGACGTCCTCCAGCGCGGTCGCGAGCGTCCGGCCGGCGTCCTCGATGAAGGCCTCGCGGTCGGGCCGGCGCTGGTTGACCATCTGCTGGATCTCGCTGTACCGCCGCGGGTGGAGCGTCGCGAAGGCCAGGTCCTCCAGCTCCCACTTGAGCGAGTGGATGCCGAGGCGGTGCGCCAGCGGCGCGTAGATCTCCAGCGTCTCCTTGGCCTTCTGGATCTGCTTCGGCTTGGTCATGTAGGCCAGCGTGCGCATGTTGTGGAGGCGGTCGGCCAGCTTGACCACCAGCACGCGGATGTCGCTCGACATCGAGACGATCAGCTTGCGGTAGTTCTCGGCCTGGTGGGCCTCCTGGCTCTCGAAGTGGATCTTCGAGAGCTTGGTGACGCCGTCCACGAGGGCGGCGACCTCGGCGCCGAAGGCGGCCTCGATCTCCCCGAGGGTCGCGCTGGTGTCCTCGACCGTGTCGTGCAGGAGGGCGGCGACCACCGCCGTGCCGTCGAGGCCCAGGCCCGCGGCGATGCGCGCGCACCCGAGCGGGTGGGTGATGAAGGGCTCCCCCGAGTTCCGGACCTGGGTGCGGTGGTGCTCCTCGGCGAAGGCGTACGCGCGCCGGAGGGCGTCGCTGTCGACCTCGGCATGGTGCTCGGCGACCTCGGCGATCACCTGCTCGAGCTCGGGCACGTCCGAGCCGAGGGCCAGGTCCAGGTC
>LNEQ01000026.1 GCA_001464995.1 Actinobacteria bacterium Ga0077541 | reverse complement strand
GTCTCGCCCGCGCCGATGCCCGATCCCGGCGGCGGCCGGTTGCCGTAGGCGAGCGGGGCGGGGATCACCAGCAGCCGCCGGCCGCCGACCTTCATCCCCGGGATGCCCTGCTGCCATCCGGCGATGACGCCGCTGAGCGGGAACTGCAGCGGCTGCCCCCGGTCCCACGACGAGTCGAACTGGCGCTTGGTGTCCCAGCCGATGCCGACGTAGTGCGTGTTGACCGTCGCCCCGGGCTCGGCGGCGGCGCCGTCACCCTCGACGACGTCGTGGATCAGCAGCTCCGCCGGCGGATCGCCCGCCGGCAGCAGGACCTCCGGCTTGGCGCCGAGGTCGCCCTCGACCTTCACCTTCGCGGTGTCGCTCATACCCTGCTCCCCCTCGTCGGTCGGTGGCTCACCCGGCCACCGTACGGGGTCAGAGCTTCACGAGGTCCTTCTCGGGCACGATGCTCCAGCGCTCGGCGACGGTGCGCAGGTCGTCGGTCAGCGGCCACGAGTCGGCCTGCTCGTCGCCCTCGTGCGCCGGGGTGCCGCCCTTGAGCGCCATGCAGCCGGCGTTCTCGCCGACCTCCTCGATGGCCGCGATCTCGTCCATCGTCAGGAGGATCTCGGTCGGCACGGCGGCGAGATCCGCCCGCTTGTCCTCCACGGGGCGCGCGGCCGGGCCGGGCTCCTGCACGAGCGTCGGAACCACGCACTCCACCGAGGGATGCGCGAGCGTCCACTGGCAGGCGAGCTGCAGCGAGCTGAGGCCGTGCGCCTCGGCGATCGGGCGCAGCTTCTCCAGGCGATCGCGCCCCGCCTGCACCCAGCCCTCGGGGCGGAAGGCGCGGTGGTCGGTGGCACCGAGCTGCCCCTCGTCGGGGACGTCGCCGTGGAAGACGCCGCCGTAATCGACCACCCGGGCGATCGTGCGCACGTTGCTGCGCGACAGGGCCGGGAGCACGAGGCGGGCGGGCCAGGGCTCGAACGGGCTGAGGATGATCATCGCCCAGTCGATCATGTCGCCGTAGCGCTCGAGGCAGCCGATCAGGTCGAGCGTGAAGCCGTTGGCCGGGCCGGGGGCCACGCCGATCGTGCGGGCCATGCCCTGCTCGCGCAGGCCGGCCATCGCGTTCCAGACCACCTCCGACGAGTAGCCGATGCGGTCGGGGTTGTGCAGCATCAGCAGGTCGAAGTGATCGGTGCCGCATCGCTCCAGGCTGCGCTCGGCGGCCGCGTACAGGTAGCCGGCGTAGCCCTCGGGGCCGCGCAGCGCCGGGTTCGTGAAGCGCGGGAAGCCCTTCGACCCCTGGCGCTCGCCGTCGTAGAAGTCGTGTCCGATCGCCCCGATGAGGGCGTAGTCGTCGCGCGGCAGGCCCTCGATCGCCCGCCCCACGAGCGCGTCGCACGCGCCCGAGCCGTAGACGTCGGCGGTGATCAGCGTGTGGATGTCGTCGCCGGGCCGCAGGAGGGCGACGAAGCGGTCCTCGTCGATCTCCTCGCCGAAGTGCATGAACCGCCCGCCGCTCCAGGCGCCGAGCGCAACGTGTCCGATGTCAGCCATGCCCGCAGTCTGCCACTCCCGCGCCCGGTATGCGCCTCCCGGGGATGGGCCGAACGTCTCAGGTCAGCACCCCACCGAGGAATCGGTCACCGCCCTCTTCCTCCCGGCCAGGCTGGACCAGCGCGCTAGGCTGCGACAACCTCCTGCCAACCGGCAATCCAGTTCAAGGGTGCAAGTAGGGATTCGGATGCCTACCAAGCCAAGCCCATCGACTGACCCAGAAAGTCCGAACAGCGACGACCGCCCGAGAACGCCCCCCCTGGCCATCAAGGTCAGCATCTATCACTGCGCCGTCATCATCTGCGCTCTGGCGGCCGTCGCGCTCACGCACCTTTTGAGGGACTCTCTCGGCAGCGTCACCTCGCTCGGCATCCAAGTATTCGCTATCGGCGCCCTGGGTGGCACCTTACTCGCGTCCCGCGCCGTGGTGTTCACTGTGCGACACGAGAGGTACGACCCGCTGCGGCTGCTATGGCAGCTGTTCACACCTCTTCATGGCGCGGTTCTCGCCGGGGCCGCAGCCATCGTCGTTCAAGGGGGCATCCTTGCGACTTCCACATCAGATCCCGATATAGACCAGGTCCGATACCGGCTCTTCATGCTGTCGTTGGCCTTTCTCGCCGGCTTCTCGTCTGAGGTCTTCGTCAAACGCCTCATCAGCGCATCTGAGGCGCTGTTTGGCGAGAAGAATACCTTGGCGGCCTCCGTCCGGGACGACGACTCTGACGTTGATCCAGATCCACCCGGGCGCGCGTAGGAATGTGCTGCAGACCCTCAAGAGGGACGCCCTCTTGGCCGCGAGTCCGAATCAGTGCAGCCGGTTCGAGCGAGCCTGTAATCTCACTCCCTCACCAAGGTGCTGAGTGCAGTGAGTGATCCCTGCCTCGTTGAACTTGGCGAACGACGCTTGATCGCTGAAGTCCTTGCCCCCCGGTACGGGATCGGTGGCTATCAGTTCGGCGACGACTGCGCAGTTGTCGCGGCCTCCGGGGCTCCTGGAGAGTTCACCATTGCGACCACGGATCCCTGCCCCGAGCCACTGGCGGTGCACCTTGGATCCGACGACCTCTATCACTGGGGTTGGCTCCTTGCCACGATCAACCTCAGCGACCTCGCGGCTGCCGGTGCTCGACCGACTGGCCTCCTGACGTCTCTAGTCCTTCCGAACGAAACAAGGCTATCTGAGTTCCGTAGGCTGTTGGATGGTATCGACGACTGTGCGGCGCAGTACTCAACTCGAGTTGTTGGCGGGAACCTGAAAGAGGGACCTCGTCTCGAGCTTGTTGCGACTGCTATCGGCGTGACAAAAGGCCGCCCTTTGAGTCGGGTCGGCACGCGCCCAGGGGATCTGGTCGCCGTCGTCGGCGACTTCGGTCACTACTGGGCAGCAGCGGCCGTCGCCATACGCACGCGCGCGCAACCGGGATCGCTTCCTGATGCTGTGAAGCGCCCGACGCCCGAACTTCGGGCGGGCCAAGCCCTGCATGCTTCGGCCCGTGCATCGGCCTGCATCGACAACTCAGATGGGTTGAAGGCGTCGCTGTGGGCACTCGCGAATGCCAATGGTCTCGGCTTCGAGCTTAGTATCGACGACAATGCGTTCGCCCCCGAAGTACGCGGAACCGCAGAAGCGCTGAGCATCGAGCCTCTTCGCTTGGCGTGCGGGTTTGGTGACTGGAATCTCGTGTGCACCTTTCCAGAAGGGGAGCTCTCCGATCTGCGGGCAGCCATTGAGGGTGCAGACTCCCGTCTTCTCGTCATCGGGCGGGCAGTCGTGGATCGCGGCGTGACTGTGAACTACCGCGGCAGACACGGAGTTCTCTGCTCCCCAGACTCCGAACGATTTCGCCCGGAGTCTATGTTCACGTCTGGTCTCGATCAGTACATCGAGAACTTGCTGCACGGTCCACTACTTGACGGCGACCGTCCGGAGGCGTGAGCTGACTCTCGCGGCCACTTCTAGCGCCGAGCAACGACTCTCGGATTGTCCGATCTGTCTCGAGCTCCGCGGTGCAACCGCACACAATGGCACCTTAGTCGGTTCCAACGGGCGGCCCTTGCACCCCGTACTCGCTAGTGGGCGTAGCTTGGCCGTTCTAACAGGAGTAGGGGCGCTTGTGCCGGGCTACTCGCTTCTTGTTTCGCGTCAGCACCTCTCAGGGTTCGGGTTGTTGCCCCCGAGGCAGCGAGACGAACTGACCGCGGCCATTGGATCTTTGGCGCGAGGCCTGAGCTGCCTCTTTCATCAACCCGTCCTGATGTTCGAGCATGGCTGCAGCGGGATGGGGGCGCCCGTGGGGGCGTGCATAGATCATGCGCACATTCACGCTGTTCCCGTGGCCTGTGCAGACGCCGCCGGGGAAAGTCTCATCGAGCGTTACGCGCTGACCAGAATGGGACGGTGGGATGATAGAGGGGACCTGACGGGTCCCGGCTATCTCTGGGTGCGAGACAGCGTGGGGCGGGAATTCATCGGTAGTGGCGAGGGCGTCACATCGCAAGCTGGGCGGCGCGCCGTCGCTGACGCCTTGGGGCTGTCGGACCGCTGGGACTGGGCCGTATTCCCAGAAGCACGAAACGTCGAGGCGACAGTGCGAACGATTAGGGATGCCGAAGTTGGTCTACTAGCGGGGTAGGCGGAGAATCCGGCGTCGCGGCTGGTATACCGCTGCGGTCGCGTTGCACTAGGGGCTGCGGACCGGGTTCGGGGCATCGCATCGCGGGGCCGAAGCTCTTCACGTACTCCCGATTCGGCCACCAACGACCTTCGTTCCAGAATCCCCACTCGCGGCGAGGGCGGCCCATCAGGACGAGAGTCCAGCAGCCGCGGCGACCAGCAAGAGTGCGATGCTGATGCTCAGCAGGCCGAAAACGGACGGAGCCTGCCCGCAGTCTGTCCTGGCGAGACCGACCGATGTCTAGGTAGCTACCGGCTAACGCGATTGTCACAAATGAGCGAGGGTGATCATGGGGATCGCGGTCGGTCGCATTGGGCAGGAAGTAGTGCAGTAGAACCTTCACCCCGCCCACCTCAAGGAGGGTCCACCTATGGAGCAGTGGGCAGGAGGGCGGCCCCACGATCTCCTTGGTTGGGAGTCTGCCGACCAGCCTCCGCGGCCACGGGCGCCCGAGGAGCGTGCTCCGGCGCCCAGGGCGCTCCAACGGGGCGGGTGCGAGGGGTTCCACGTCTCTGAGCCTATTGCGCCCAGCCCAACGACCCAAGAGCGTTAGGGTGACGCCTCGTCTCGGCCGGCGCCGGAGCCACATCAGGTGGGGTCGAGCTCCTCGCGCCTCCAGAGGGGCGGCTGGCCGAACTTCGCGGCCAGGGCGATGCCCACGCCGTAGAGGACGAACTGCGGGAGCATCAGCAGGACCATGCTGATCGGGTCCCCGCCCGGGAGGATCGCCGCGACCGCGGCGATGCCCACGAGCGCGACCCTCCACTGCTTGCGGTAGAGCTCGGCGCTCGCGACCCCCATGCGGGCGAGTGCCGTCATCGCGACCGGTACCTCGAAGAGCAGGCCGGAGGCGAGGAGCATGCTGGTGACGAAGGCGAAGTACTCGCCCGCGCGCAGCTGGGTGTTGAAGGTGTCGCCACCGAAGTTGGTGAGGAAGTTGAGGGCGACCGGCAGCACCACGGTGTACCCGAAGGCCACGCCTCCGAGGAACAGTCCGGCGACCCCCGAGACGATCGCCAGCGTGACCCGGCGCGACTGGTCGGCCACGGCGGGGATCACGAAGGCGTACGCCTGGTAGAGCCAGATGGGCAGGGCGACGATCACCGCCGCCCAGAACGAGACCTTCAGGGTGGTGAAGAAGGGCTCGGTGGGCGACAGCGTGATCAGCGCGGAGTCCTCACCGGGCAGCGGCGCGGTGAGGAAGCTGATCAGCGACTCGTGCATGGCGTACATGCCCGCGAACGCGACCACCAGGGCGAGCGCGCTGACGATCAGCCGCCGCCGCAGCTCGTCGAGGTGCTCGGTCACGTGCAGCCGGTCGTCGGACCGCGCGCGGCGCGGTCCGACGTGGAGGTTCACGGGCATGGAGGGGCTCCCCTCGCCGGTGCGGCGGCTAGACCGAGGCCGTGGCGCGGTGGTCCGCGGCGGCCTCATCGGCACCCACCGGAGCGGGCTGTGCGGCGTCCTTGATGAGCTCCTCGGCGGTCGGCATCGGCTCGGCCGCGACGGCGTGGGTGACCGACGTGGTCGCGGGGTCGGGCTCGCCGGTGATGCCGCTCTTGAAGTCGCGGATGCCCGAGCCGAGGTTGCGGCCGAGCTCCGGCAGGCGCTTCGGGCCGAAGATGAGGAGGGCGATCGCGAGCACGATCATGATCTGGACGGGCGAGATGTCGAACACGGCGTGTGTTCCTCTCTGTCGTGGACGAAGGCACCCCACGGGCCGCCGCGAGGCGGGCCCGTGGGGCGGGACGACGGGCTAGGAGGAGGCGATGAAGCCGCCGGCGACGGCGAGGACCTGCTTCATGTTGCGGGCGGGGTCGAACGCGTTCGGGGAGGGGTTCTTCCCGGCGATGTTGCGGATCCAGGCGGCGTGGCGCGCCTCGACCGAGTGGATCGCGAGGGCGGCCTGGATGACCGGGACCTGCTTGAGGCGCGGGCCCTGTCCGGCGTACGCAGACACGCCCAGGTCCTCGATGGCGATCGCCGCGGCCTGGAAGGCCTTCTGCGACTGGGTGGTCCCGCCGAACGCGAACGTCGGCTCGGCGACGGCCTTGGAGCCGAGCACGCCCTTGAGGGCCTTCACGTGGGCCGCCTCGTGGGCGCCGGCGACGCGTGCGAAGACAGCGGTCTCGCCTCTCAGACCGGCCTGCGCGCGGGCCTGGCGGTAGAACTCGGTCTCCAGGTACTCGAGGGTCAGCGCGTAGTTGAGGATCGCGACGTCCTGCGACTTGGACGGGGCGCCCAGCGCGAGGGCCGGGAGGCCGCCGAAGGCGATGCCGCCCACGACCAGGGCGCCGCCGCTGATGCCGGCCTTCTTGAAGAAGTCCGCGCGCGTCGCCGCGCCCTCGGGGTCGACGGCGTACGCCGCCTCCTGGATGGCGCCGTCGGCATCGAGGTTCTCGATGGTGATGAGCTCTGACACGTGGATCCTCCGAAATGGCTTTCAGGGTGGGAACACACCCCGATACGCCCGCGGCGGCGCATCGGATCACCGGACCGTCCGGGACGGGTCCGCAGAAGCCGCCGAGCGGTCGTCGCGTGATCCGGGACCCCGGGCGACCCGTACTCACACGCCGACACCCACTCCAGTGCGGAGGTACGCGGTATGACGATGGAAACCAGCCGGGGGGAGTTCCTCTCCCTCGGCATGAAGGGCGGGCTCGCGCTCGTCGCCGGAGGCAGCCTGCTGGGCGTGGCCGCCGGTCCCGCCCTCGGCCAGGCGAGCGGCGACGTCGCCATCGCCAAGCTGGCGGCGACCGCCGAGCTGCTGGCGATCGACGTCTACGGGCGCGCGATCGGCACCGGCCTCTTCGACGGCGACGTCCTCGCCTACATGGAGGCCGCCCGCCAGAACGAGCAGGACCACTACGACGCCCTCGCGGGCGTGCTCGGCAACGCCGCCCCGAAGGACCTGACCTTCAAGTACCCGGCCGGCACCTTCGCCTCGGCGAAGAGCATCGCCGCCACCGGCGTGGCCCTCGAGACCGCCTTCGTGGGCGCCTACCTCGGCGCCGTCGAGGCCCTCGAGAGCAACGACCTGAAGGCCGTCGCCGGCCAGATCGGCGCCAACGAGGCCCAGCACCTGACCACCTTCAAGCGGCTCGACGCCGGCGGCACCCTGGTGCCGAACCCGTCGTTCCCGGAGAGCCTCACCGCCAAGCAGGCGACGGCCGCCGTGACCCCGTTCCTCGCATGAGCGAGCACATGAACCCCGACCCCACGGAGGGCCGCACGGTGGAGACCAACCGCGCACAGTTCCTCGGCCGCGGCGCCAAGGGCGGCCTCGTCCTCGCCGTCGGCGGCCTGGCTCTCGCCGCCGCCGCCTGCGGTGACGACGACTCCGGCACCGCGAGCTCGACCGCGATGAGCACGGCGGCGGCCGAGCCCGTCGATGACATCGCCATCGCCACCCTCGCCGCGACGGCCGAGCTGCTGGCCATCGACTTCTACGGCATGGGCATCGACAGCGGCTTCTTCACGGGCGACCAGCTCGCCTACATGAAGGCCGCCCAGAAGAACGAGCAGGACCACTACGACGCGCTGGCCGAGGTCCTCGGCGCGGACGCGCCGAAGGACCTGACCTTCACCTACCCCGAGGGCACCTTCGCCTCGGCCAAGAGCATCGCCACGACCGGCACGGCTCTCGAGACCGCCTTCGTGGGGGCCTACATGGGCGCGATCTCCGCGTTGTCGGACAACGGCCTGAAGAAGGTCGCGGCCCAGATCGGCGCCAACGAGGCCCAGCACCTGACGGTGCTGAAGTCCCTCGGGGCGGGCGGCTCGCTCGTCCCGAACCCGTCCCTGCCCGAGGTGCTGACCGCGGCGGAGGCCACCGCGGCGGTCACCCCCTTCCTGGGGTAGGCGCACCACGGCGCCCCGGCGCCGGCCGTCGCACCACGGAAGCCCCGCTCCGGCGGGGCTTCCGTGCGTGCGGGCCGTTCAGCCGGGGGCCCGCCCCCGCGGCGCCCGCCCGCGCGTCAGCGCCGCCGCGAGGAGCCCGAGGGCCCCGGCGAGGACGCCCCACCAGATCACGGCGCTGAGGGCCCACTCCTCGAACTCCCAGATCGGGAAGAGGGGCAGCCGCTCGGGCGCCGGCCGCACCAGCGCCAGCACCGCCGCGGCGACCACCGACACCGGGGCGACGATGAGGCCGGGTGCGGGCGCCCCGCCGGCGCGACGCCACGTGGTGAGGGCCGCACCGGCCGCGAGCGCCGCCACGCCCTGCAGCACGAAGAGCGCCGTGTGGTCGGGGAAGCGGTCGCCGGCGATGACGAGGCCGGCCAGCCAGCCGGCGGCGAGCGGCACCACGGCCACCGCTCGCGCCGCCGTCCGCCACCAGAGCGCGCGCGGGAGGGTGTCGACCACCGCGGCGGCGCGCTCGTCCATGCTCCAGGCGACCACCGCCGCGAGCAGGCCCACCGACACGCCCTGCAGCGGCCAGAGCGCCTCCGGGCGGACCGCGGCGAGCGCGACCAGCGCGGGCACCAGGAGGCTCCCGGCGGCCACGATCCGGCGGCATGGCGCATCAGGGCCACAGCCCGCGCCTGCTCGGCACCGGGTTGGCGAGGGTCTCGGGGATGCCGGTCCACATGGCCAGCAGGCACGCCGGGATCGCGACCGCGAGGAGGGCGCCGGCGACCAGCAGCAGGCGCCGCCGGGGGCCCTCCCGGTCGTGCAGCAGCGCCAGCACCAGGCCTCCCGCGTTCAGGCACGCGACGTAGAGCAGCCACCAGTGGGGGTTGCCGGGCAGCACCTTCATGCGCTGGTCGTCCCCCTCGACCCCCAGTGGACCTCCCCAGTACGTCCACGGCATCACGACGCGGGCGCGGATCAGCGGGTCGAAGAGCCCCTGCATGACGATCGAGGCGGCGATCACCCCGACCACGGCCACCGCCGGCGCCGCCCGCCCGGTGGTCCAGCGTGCGACCAGCAGGCCGAGGAGCGGCCCACCGAGGCACGCGAGCGGCCCGAGCACGAAGAGCACCGAGCCGACCCATCGGGCGTTGTCGGCAGGACCGAACGGGAAGCCGTCCACCGTCGGGGGATGCACCTCGTAGGCCGCCATCGCCCAGATCCACCAGGCCAGTCCGGCGGTGAAGGGGACCAGGCCCGCCAGCGCCAGCGCCCCGGTGCGGACGGCCTCGCCCACCGGCACGGCGCCCGCCGCGCTGCTCGCCGCGTCCGACCGGCGGGCCAGGAGCCACATCAGGACGATGCCCGCGAGCCCGATCGCCGCGGCGGGGACGATGGCGTGGAACAACGACGAGGTGTCCACGTCGGGGCCGAGGACCGAGGTCGTGGTCGTGACCGCGCAGCCCGCGATGAAGAGCGGGTGCGTGGCGTAGCGGCGGGCCTCGAGCGCGCCGAGGGAGCGAAGGGTCCCGGCCGGCGAGCCGGTGCGCGCCGCGCCGGCCGGCGCGGCGGGGGCGAGGGTCGTCATGCGGCCTCCTCGAGGGGCTCCGGCCGGTGGCCGAGCATCAGCAGATAGGCGTCCTCCACCGAGGGCTCGGTCGCCTCCGCGCCCGGTCCCGCGGTGCCGCCGATGGAGCGCACGCGGCCGGTGCCGGTACGCCAGGACATCCGCGCCCCGGGCACCTCCTCCTCGGAGAGCCACACCTGCCCGGCGGCGGTCGCGACGAGGTCGGCGACGGTCCCGTCGAAGCGGATCCGTCCGTCCGCGAGCACCACCACGCGCTCGCACAGGGCCGCGACGTCCTCGGTCTGGTGGGTGGCCAGCAGCACCGCGCCCCCGGCCCCCCGCTCCGACAGGACGCCCCGCAACCCGGCGCGCTGCTCGGGGTCGAGGCCGGTGGTGGGCTCGTCGAGGATCAGCAGGGGCGGGTCTCCGATGAAGGCCTGGGCGAGCGCCAGCCGGCGCCGCTGCCCGCCGGAGAGCGTGCGCACGCGCGATGACGCGCGGTCCGACAGGTCGACGAGGCCGAGCGCCCGGCGGACCTCCGCGTGGCGGGCCGCGGTGTCGTCCCACTCCTTCAGGACGGCGATGTAGTCGAGGAACGAGAACGCGGTCATCCCCCGCGGGAAGCCCACCTCCTGCGGCAGATAGCCGATCAGGCGGCGCACCCGGGTCCGCTCGGCGAGCCGCCCGGTCGCCTCGTGCCCCAGAACGCGGATGCTGCCGGAGCCCGGCGCCTCCGCGGTCGACAGCACCCGGATCAGGGTGGTCTTGCCGGCGCCGTTCGGGCCGAGCAGGCCGGTGACGCCCGATCCCAGGGTCAGGGTCACGGCGTCGAGAGCGAGGGTCGCGCCGAAGCGCTTGGTCACCCCGTCGATCTCGACGATCGGGGCGGTGGTCATCGCGGGCCTCCGGGTTCGTGGGCGGACTTCAGGCGGACGGTCAGGCATGCGGCGGCGACGGCGCTCACCAGGGCGTAGCCGAGAGCGGGACCCGACGCCACCGCGGCGCCGACGTCGTCGGTCGCGAACGCCGCCGCGACGATCAGGAGCCAGAGAGCCCCCGCCGCGCCCCCCGCCGTCGCCGGGCGGATCCAGGTCATGGCGGCGAGGGTCAGCGTCGTCAGGGCCAGCGCCGGCATCAGCCAGCCCACCGCCAGCCAGCCGATCGGCGGCACGGCCGCGCCGAACGCGATCACCAGGGGCACGCTCGCCGCGCAGACCGCGGCCGTGCGCAGCAGCGCCAGGCGCGCCTTGGGGTACGGCGTGGCCGAGATCAGGTCGGCCAGCGAGTCCGACGAGGAGAACGCGACCACGACACCGATCACCGGGAGCAGCGGCGCCACCAGGAGGTAGAGGGCGCGACCGGACGATCCCCCGTCGATCGCGGCGAGTGCGGCGAAGGCGACGACGGCGATGGTCGCGATGGTCCACGACCCGTCGAGCGAGCGCGCCGCCCGCAGAAGGGTCGCGTCGGCCTCGGAGAGGCCCATCCGGCGCATCAGCCGCACGGCGGGCGACGGCTCGGGCGTGCCGATCGCCGCCACAACGCGCCCCCATGCGACGTCGACGACCGGCGCGCGGCCGAGGCCGGCCAGGCGGGCGCGGCACGCCTCGCAGGTGGGCAGGTGCGCCTCGACCGAGGCGGCCGTCGCCGGGTCGCATGCGTCGTCGCGATAGCGCAGGAGGAGCGCCTCATCGGCGTGTCCGCCGCGCACGCTCACGGGGTCGCCCCGCTCACGAGCGCCGTCCGCATCTCGGCCTTCGCGCGGCGCAGGCGGCCCTTCAGGGTGCCCTGCGGGATCCCGAGCAGGCGGGCCGCCTCGCGCGTGCTGAGCCCGTCGAGGATCGTGGCTTGAACCGCCGCACGCAATTCGGGCGAGAGGCGGCCGAGCGCGGTGCCGAGGTCGCCGTACTCCACCCCGGCCAGCACCTGATCCTCGGCGCTCGCGAGCGGCTCGGCATGTCCGTCGAGCGCCGCCGCGCTGTGCGGCTCGGGCGCGGGGCGGCCGCGCAGCCGCGAGATGAGCCTGCGGACGGCGATCCCCCAGAGCCAGGCGGCCGGCTCGCCGTCGGACCGGTAGCGGCCGGCGCCCCGCCACACCGCGACGAACGTGTCGGAGAGCACGTCGGCCACCACCTCCTCGTCGTTGCAGCGCCGCCGCAGGCGGATCGACAGCCACGGCGCGTGGCGGTCGTACAGCAGCCGCAGGGCGGCCTCGTCGCCACGGGCGACGGCGCGCAGGAGCGTCGCGTCGTCGTGGTCGGGGCTCATGCTCACACCGGGTCTGTCGCAGGCTGCCCGGCGATCGGATCACGGATCCGGCGCCGATGCACGCATGCGCCGGGTGCGGGTCCCGAGCGGCCCCCCTCCGCGTGCGCCCGGGCATCGCGGGCGCAGGGGCGTTCAGTCGATGCCGGCCCGGGTGCGCTCGGGGATGCCGTGGGCCCGGGCCAGCTCGCGCCCCGTGCCGGCGCGCGTGGCCTCATCGACCAGGGCCTGGTCGAGTCCGGCCTCGATCAGCCGCTGGTGGAGCTCGCCCTCCCGGGCCTGCCGGAAGAAGAGGATCGTGATCGCCCCGAAGGCCAGCAGGCAATGGAGGACCATCATCACGGTGCCCGCGTTGGCCTGGTCCTCCAGCGGCTCGATGCCCCACACCGCCGCGCCCGCCGCGTGCGACTCGTAGAAGGCGGTGCCCGAGAACCAGTAGACGTTCGCGATCGACAGGCCGACGAACCAGACGCCCGACATGTAGACGCCCTTGAGGCCGGTGCTGAACCACGCGGGCGCCGGCAGCGACTCGACGATCGGCCCCCACAGCAGCAGGCCGATGAGCAGGAACGAGGTCTGCTGCAGGACCCACAGGCCCTGGCTCTCGAGCACCTCGTGGTGGAGGTCGGGCCACAGCCAGACGACCGTGCTGGCCGTCCAGAGGGGGAAGGCCACCAACGGGTGCTGCAGCACCTCGATGACGCGCCGGGTGCCGGGTCGCAGCAGGCCGGTGAGGAAGGCGCGCGGCATCCCGAGCAGCATCAGGAGCGGCGCGACCGCGCCGATCAGCGTGTGCTGGAGCATGTGGGCGGTCAGCAGGCCCTGCTGCGCCACCCCGCCGAGCGGCGAGCAGACCGCGATCAGCACCACCGCGACGCCCGAGTGGAAGCTGAACTGCCGCAGGCCCGAGACCCCCCCGACGCGGTGCACGCGCAGGGCGTAGAGGGCGGCCAGGATCAGCATGGCCGAGACCTCGACCGGCGGGATGGCCCACAGCTCGTCCAGGTCGCGGCTGGCCTCGGCCGACGCGCCGTGGTGGCCGGTGCGGTACGCGCCGCCGCTGCCGATCGCGCTGAGGGCGATGGCGAGGGCGAAGAAGCCCGCGAGGGCCATGAGCTGGAGCGGGCGTCTCACCGGACCGATGCTGCCACACTCACCACCGCCCCGAGGGGCCGTTCGTCAGGCGGCCCGGCAGTCCGGGCAGTGGCCGCGCAGGACGACGTCGTGGGCATCGACCGTGAAGTCCGAGCGCGCCGCCGTCTGCTCGATCGCGCTCTCGAGGCGCGGATCCTCGAAGGGCCGTACCTCGCCGCACTCCACGCAGACCAGGTGATGATGGTGCTCGCCGCCCGGCAGGGCCGGCTCGTAGCGCGAGATCCCGCCGCCCAGGTCGAGCCTCTGGACGACGCCGAGGCTGACGAGCAGGTCGAGCACCCGGTAGACGCTCGCGATCCCCACGCGCCGGCCGTCGGCGCGCAACTGGTCGAAGATCTCCTGGGCCGAGCGGCAGCAGGTCTGGCCGGCGAGCGACTCGATCACGGCCGTGCGTGCCCCTCCGGCGCGGTGGCCCGCCGCCGCGACCTGCGCCGCGGCGTGCTCGGCCCATGCCTCGGTGCCGGCGGCGTGGTCGTGGGTCCGGCGTATCATCGGCCACCATGGGAACGCCGGTCACCGAGACGATCTGGCGTCGGCTGAGCGCCGACGGGCTGCGCCGCACGCCCCAGCGCGAGGCCATCCTCGAGACGCTGGGCGACTCGGGCGACGCCCTGCCCCTCTCGGTGCTGCTGGAGCGCAGCCGGCGCCGGCTGCCGGGCCTGGGAGAGCGCACGGCCGAGCGCACGGTGGCGCTGCTGGTCGGGAGCGGCGCCGTCGACGCGATCGCCCGGCCCGCGGGCGAGGTCGTCTACCGCCTGTGCGGGCGCGGCCACCATCATCACCTGGTCTGCATCTCGTGCGGCGCGGTGGCCGAGCTCGGCGACTGCGACGTGGGCGACTGGGCCGACGACCAGGCCGCCCGCCAGGGCTTCCTGGTGCAGGGCCACGACGTCACCGTCCACGGGATCTGCGCCGCCTGCAGGTAGGGGTCCGGCGCTGCGCGCCGGCGGATGCGCGGTGAGAGGCACTCTCGTCACTCTACGCCGCCACGGCGGCCGACCGCCGTGGCGGGGACCCCGCGCTCCGCTCAGCGGGTGCGGCCGGCTCCGCGATGGCTGGACAGCAACATGGCGAGCGCGGCCATCACGACGAGCGTCACGAGCGGTATCCGCACCGCCCAGGCCAGCGTCTGGGTGCCGCCGAGGCGCCGCAGGCGCCGGTGGGCGGTCCGGCGCACGAGCGCCCAGACGAATGGAGATCTCAGCATCCCGCCATCATGACGCCGCCCTCGGACCCCACACCGGGCTCAGTGCGCGTGGTCGCCGTGGTCGTGCCGGTGCACCGGGTCCATCACCAGCTCGCCTCCGCCGGGCAGCTCGCCGAGCACCAGCCCGAACGTCTCCATCAGCGCCTCGCGCGTGAGGACGTCGGCCGGCCGGCCCGACGCCACCACCCTCCCGGCGAGCAGCAGGGCCTGGTCGGCCGCCGCGGCGTCGCGGATGTCGTGGGTGCACATCACCACGGCCGCACCGCGCGCGCGCTCCTCGGCGAGCGCGGCCAGCAGCAGCTCACGGCCGGCGACGTCGAGCCCCGAGGTCGGCTCGTCGAGCACGATCAGGTCGGCCCTCCAGGCCAGCGCCTGCGCGATGTGGACCCGCTGGCGCTGGCCGCCCGACAAGTCGGCGACCGGTGCGTCCGCCAGGGTCGCGGCCCCCATGCGCTCCATGCTGGCATCGACCAGCCGGCGGTCCTCACGGGTGATCCTGCCGAGCAGCCGGCGCTCGGCGAAGCGCCCCATCGTCACGACGTCGCGGGCGCGGATCGGCAGGGCGAAGCCCGACACCTTCACCTGACCGAGGTAGGCGACCCGGCGCGGATGGCGCCCGGGCGCGTCGCCCAGGACGCGCACCGTGCCGGCGACCGGCGGGATCAGCCCCACGAGCGTCTTCACCAGCGTCGACTTGCCGGAGCCGTTGGTGCCCAGCACGACGAGCGTCCCGCCCGCGGGCAGGTGCAGGTCGAGCCCGGTGACCACCGCGCGTCCGTCGTAGCCGACCGCGAGCCCGCCCGCCTCGATCGCGGCGACGGCGGTCACGCCGCCGCCGCCGCCGGCGCGGGGCGCCGCGCGCCGCGCGCGATCAGCGTGACGAAGAAGGCGACCACCTCGACGAGCACGATCGAGGCGCCCGCCGCCAGGTCGTAGTGGTAGGAGAGCAGCAGGCCGACGGCGACGCTGACCACGCCGACCCCCGCGGCGATCGCCATCATCGCGCCGATCCGCCGCGCGACGAGCGCCGCCGTGGCGGGCGGGGCGACCAGCATCCCGAACACCAGCAGGGTGCCCACGGTCTGGAACGAGACCACCACGGTCACGGCGACGAGCCCGAGCATCAGCCATTCGTAGACGCCGGCCCGGAAGCCCGCCACCTGGGTCTGCCCGGGGTCGAACGAGAGCATCAGGAAGGGGCGCGCGCAGATCACCGCGACCGCGGCGACGCCCACCGTCGCGGCGAGCTGGATGGCGATGTCGTCCCATGAGATGCCGAGCACCTCGCCGAAGAGGATCCTCGTGAGGTCACCGGTGAAGGAGTCGGAGCGCGACACGATCACCACGCCGAGCGCCAGCATGCCCACGAACAGCAGGCCGATCGCGGTGTCGCCCGACAGCCGCGAGCGGCGGCGCACCAGATCGACGCCCGCGATCATGACCGTCGCGCCCACCACCGCGCCCAGGATGCCCGGCAGGCCGAGCAGCACCGCTCCCGCGATGCCCGGCAGCACACCGTGCGCCAGCGCGTCGCCGATGAAGGCGAGGCCGCGCAGAACCACGAAGGTGCCCACGATCGCGCAGGCCAGCGCGACGAGGCACCCCGCAACCAGGGCCCTCAGCATGAACTCGTTGTCGAGGAACGGGTCGAGCAGAGGGCCCACGTGCGGGTCAGCTCTCCTTCGTGAGGCCGTCCTCCACAGCGGCGGCCACATCGCGCATGAAGGTCAAGTATGAGCCGTCGTCGGGCAGGTTGTGCGACGCGATCTCCACCACGCGCGCCCCGGTCTGGTCGGCGATCGCGTCCGCGACGCCCTCGGGCGTGCCCGTCTCGTTGAAGATGGCGGGCACTCCCTCGGTCTCGATCAGCTCGCGCAGCTCCGCGAGGTTCGACGCCGAGACCTGGCTCTGCGAGCTGAGCGAGGGGATCAGCGCGCCGATCAGCTCGAAGTCGTAGCGGTCGGCGAAGTAGCCCATCGACTCGTGCCCGGTCACCAGCTTCCGGCGCGCCTCGGGGATCACCGACAGGCTCTCGCGGATCTCGGCGTCGAGCTCTCCGAGCCGCGCGTCCAGATCGGCGGAGCGGTCGCCCAGGTCGAGGCCGAGGTCCCGGTTCAGCACAGGAGCGAGGGCCAGCGCGACGTCGCGCATGGCGATCGGGTCCATCCAGATGTGCGGGTCCTCGGGGCCGTGCCCGTTCTCCTCCTCGTCGGCGTGCGCCTCCTCCTCCTCCGAGTGCTCCTCGTCGGTGTGCTCGTCCTCGCCGAACTCGCGCAGCGTCACGTGGTCCGTGGCCGAGAAGACGGCGACGCCGTCGCGGCGGGCGGCGGAGATCGCGTCCTCGAGGCCCTCCTCGAGGTCGAGTCCGTTCTCCACCACGAGATCCGCCCCGCCGAGGGCGGCGGCGTCCTGCGCGGAGGGCTGGAAGTCGTGCGGGTCGACGCCGTTGGGCATCAGCACCACGACCTCGGCCGTGTCGCCGACGAGGTCCTGCACCACCGCGCCGAGCGTGGTCGTCGTCACCACGATCTCGGGGCGATCGCCCGAGGCGCCGTCGTCCGATCCGCACCCGGCGGCGATCGAGGTCGCCGCCACGGCGGCCAGGAGGGCGGCGGCGGCGCGGGGCCGGCGCGGGCGGATTCTGCGGACGGGCACGAGGACTCCTCGGTGATGCGTGGCCACGGCGGGCACCGGCACGTCCGGCCCCCTTGATCGAGAACTATTATCACAAAGGCGGTGACCGGAACCGGGCCCGGCCGCCGCCGTCGTCTACACTCGCCCGGTGCACGGGGTCGCCACCGTCATCGCGAGCATCCCCGCCCCGTCGGTCCGGCAGATCAGCCTGGGACCGTTCGACATCCGCCTCTACGCGCTCTGCCTGCTCGGCGGCGTGGCGGTCGCCACCTGGCTCACGATGCGCCGCTGGACCGCGCGCGGCGGCGACCCCGACCTCGTCTTCGAGGTCGCTCTCTGGTCGGTGCTCGCCGGCATCCTGGGCGGCCGGCTCTACCACGTCATCACCAGCTGGGATCAGCTCGGCGACGAGTGGTACGCGCCGTTGGCGATCTGGGAGGGCGGCCTCGGCATCTGGGGCGGGGTGCTCGCGGGCGTCCTGACCGGCGCGTACATCACGCACCGCCGGGGCGAGAGCGTGTTCGCGATGATGGACGCGGCCGCGCCCGGGATCCTGATCGCGCAGGGCATCGGCCGCCTCGGCAACTACTTCAACCAGGAGCTCTACGGCAGCCCCACCGACCTGCCCTGGGGTCTCGAGGTCGCGCTCGGCTTCCGGCCCGACGGCCAGGAGCTGATCAGCACGTACCACCCGACCTTCCTCTACGAGATGCTGTGGAACTTCGCCGGGGCCGCGTTGATCATCTGGCTCGGGCACCACTACCGGCTCAAGGCGCCGGGCGTCTTCTGCCTCTACGTCGCGATCTACTCGCTCGGGCGGATCTTCTGGGAGCAGCTGCGCGTGGACCCCTCCAAGGAGTTCCTCGGCCAGCGCCTCAACTTCTACGTCGCGCTGGTGCTGCTGATCGGCGCGGCGATCGCCTTCGTCTGGAGCCAGCGCCGCGCCGCGGACGAGCCGGGCGATCGCGGGAGTCCCGGCCTGCCGCGCCGCGCCGGCGGCTCCCGGGCGCGCCCCGCCAAGCGGGGCTGACGCCCGGCAGCACGCTCACCCTCGGACGCCGGCGACACCAGCGCGGCGTACTTGGCGAGGACGCCGCGCGTGTAGCGCGGCTCCGGCGCCGACCAGGTCGACAGGCGGGCGGCGATCTCGTCGTCGGGCAGCTCCACGCGCAGCTCGCGCGCGTCGACGTCGAGCACCACGGTGTCGCCGTCCTGGAGCGCGGCGATGGGGCCGCCGCGGAACGCCTCGGGTGAGATGTGGCCCACCATCAGGCCGTGGGTCGCCCCCGAGAAGCGGCCGTCGGTGATCAGCGCCACGTCGTCGCCGATGCCGGCACCCGCGATGGCGGCCGTCACGTGCAGCATCTCGCGCATCCCCGGTCCGCCGGCCGGGCCCTCGTAGCGGATCACCACCACGTCGCCGGGCTCGATCAGGTTCTGCTTGACGGCGGCGAAGGCCTGCTCCTCCGACTCGAAGACCCGGGCCGGCCCCACGTGCAGCCGCCGCTCGTGGCCCGCGAGCTTCACGACGCACCCGTCGGGCGAGAGGTTGCCGCGCAGGATCGCGAGGCCTCCGGTCGGCGAGAGGGCGTGCTCGATCGGGACGATCACCTTCTGGCCCGGGGTCTCGTGGGCGTCGGCGGCGATCTCGCCGAGCGAGCGCCCGTCGACGTTCCGGGGCGCCGGGTCGAGCAGCCCCGCGTCCACCAACTCGCGGGTCATGACGGCGACGCCGCCGGCCGCGTGGAGGTCGGTGGCCACGTACTTGCCGCCTGGCGTGAGGCTGGCGATGATCGGCGTGCGGGAGGCGATCGTGTCGAACTCGTCGATCGCGAGCTCGATGCCGAGCTCCCAGGCAAGGGCCAGCAGGTGCAGCACGGCGTTGGTCGAGCCGCCGCTGGCGGCGACGCCGGCGATGGCGTTGTCGATCGACTGGCGCGTGATGATCCGCGAGGGGCGCACGTCCTCGCGCACAAGGCGCATCACCAGCTCGCCCGCCTCGACGCACGCGGCCTCCTTGTCGGGGTGCGTCGCCGGCACGCCGTTGAGGCCCGCCGGGCTGATGCCGAGGATGTCGAGCGCCATCGACATCGTGTTGGCGGTGAACTGCCCACCGCATGCGCCCGCGCCCGGGCAGGCGACGCTCTCGAGCGCGTGGACCTCCTGCGCGGTCGCCGTGCCCGCCGCGTGGGCGCCGACGACCTCGAAGACGTCCTGGATCGTGACGTCGCGTCCCTTGTATCGGCCGGGCGCGATCGAGCCGTTGTAGAGGACCAGCCCGGGGATGTCGAGGCGCGCCAGCGCCATCGCGGCCGCGGGGATGGTCTTGTCGCAGCCGACCAGGCAGACGAGACCGTCGAAGGAGTGGCCGCGGGCGGCCAGCTCGATCGAATCGGCGATGACCTCGCGCGAAACGAGCGATGCGCGCATGCCCTCGGTGCCCATCGACACCCCGTCGGAGACGGAGATCGTGTTCAGCTCCATCGGCGTGCCGCCGGCGGCACGCACGCCGCGCTTCACGTGCACCGCCAGCTCGCGCTGGTTGAGGTTGCACGGCATGGTCTCGATCCAGGTCGTCGCCACGCCGATGATCGGCTTGGCGAGATCCTCGTCGGTGAAGCCGGTGGCCTTGAGCATCGCCCGGGCGGGCGCGCGGTCGGGGCCGTCGGTCATGGCCGCGCTCCTGCGCTTGGCCGGATCCGTGGGGCCGTACGGGTTCGTGGTCACGGTCTCGGTCCCGTCGGACGAAGGGGCGGCGGGTCGGCGTCACGCGACGCCGCGGCCCGCACGGCCGGGGTCAGCGCGCCCTCACACCTCGTCCTCGAAGCGGATCTTGGCCCCGATCGACGCCAGCGTGAAGATGGCGAAGACGATGCCCATGAGGAAGGGCAGGATCCCGGCCTCGTGCCGGTCGTGCCACCCGATCACCAGGAGCAGGCCGGTCAGCAGAACCATCACGGCCAGAATCCAGACCGGCAGACCCCTCATCGCACGCTCCTCCATCGCTCGAAATCGGCCATAAGACTAGCGCGACCGCGCCCGCGGGAGGGGACGGCGCACCCTGCTAGTGTCCCGCGCCATGGCCGCGGAGCACGTCGATGTGCGCAGTGAGGCGCGAGGCGAGGCGACTGTCGTTCGCGTCGTCGGAGTCCTGGACGCCCTGGCGCTCGAGGATGTCTCGCGCACCCTCACCGACGCCCAGCGCGGTGCCGGCCCCGTCGTGATCGACCTCGAGGGCGTCACGTTCATGGACAGCCGGGGCCTCGGCTCGCTGCTGGCGGCCAACGAGCGCACCCGCGAGGGCGCCCCCCAGGTGAGCATCTACCGCCCCTCCGAGGCGGTCCAGCGGCTGCTCGACGTCTCCGGCGTCCGCGG
>LNEQ01000025.1 GCA_001464995.1 Actinobacteria bacterium Ga0077541 | reverse complement strand
CGGCCCGCCAGGCCGAGCTTCGCCATCGGCGCGCCGATGATCCGCGCCAGGGGGCGGGCGACGTACTGGGTGAGCATCGCCGCGCCGATGAACAGGATCACGGCGCCGAGGCCGATCAGAGTGAAACGCTGGGCGAGGCCGTCGAGCGAGACGAGCAGGCCGGCGAGCACGAGGCCGATGCCGAGGGCGGTCAGCACCACCGACACGACGAGGCGGCCCCGCGGCGAACCCTCGACCTGGACGTCGTGCATCGCGGCGATCGGCGGCACGCGGCTCGCCTTCCAGGCGGGCAGGAGCGCGGAGACGAAGGTCACGAGCATGCCGACCACCAGGCCGGCGATCAGGGATCGGGGCTCCACCTGCAGCGTCGTCGCCGGCAGGCCGGCGCCGAGGGCGTTGAAGCCGGCCCGCAGCAGGGCGGCGAAGGCGACCCCGAAGACGATCCCGATCACCGACGCCACGAGGCCGATCAGGGCCGCCTCGAGCAGCACCGAGCGGATGACCTGGCTCCCGGACGCCCCGACGGCGCGGATCAGCCCGAGCTGCCGGGTGCGCTGCGCGACGGTGATCTTGAAGGCGTTGAAGATGATGAAGCTGCCGACGAACAGCGCGATGAACGCGAATCCGAGCAGGAAGTTGCGGAAGATGTCGACGAACTGCTTGAACTGGTCGCTGGCCGCGGCCGCGGCCGCCTCGCCGGTGATGGCCTCGTAGCCGGCCGGCAGTACGGCCTGGATCCGTGTGGCCAGCTCGGCGTCGCCCACCCCCGGCTCCGCCGTGGCCCCGGCCGTCGAGTAGAGGCCCTCGAGATCGAAGATGCGCTGCGCCGTGGGGGTGGTGAACGCCGCGAGGGTGGCGCCGATCAGGTTGTTCTCGCTGCCGAAGGCGACGACGCCCACCATGCGGTACTCGGCAGAGCCGGTCGCGGTGATGATCCGGATGCGATCGCCGACCGCGAAGCCCTCTCCGTCGGCCGTGGTCTTGTCGATGACGACGTCCTCGGGCGCGCGGGGCGCCGACCCGGCGGTGATCTGCAGCGGGTTGAGATCGGGGTCGTCCGACCAGTTGAAGCCGAGCGCCGGGGGTCCGGGGATGCCCGCGGGCTTCCCGTCCTTGCCGATGATCTGCGCCGAGATGCTCGCCACTGCGCCCTCGGCCGACCTGACGCCCTCCACCTCGCGGATCACGGCCAGAAGCGACTCGGGCAGCGGCTGGCGGTCGGCCTCGGAGACGGTCTTGACGCCCTGGATCTGGACCGCGGTGCCCTGGTTGGCGGTCTCGAAGACCCCGTCGAAGGCCTTGTTGATCGTGTCGCCGAGGACGAAGGCGCCCACCACGAACCCCACGCCGAGGACGACGGCCAGCGAGGTGAGGAACAGCCGGAGCTTGCTGGCGAGCAGGTTCCGGAAGGCCTGCCGGACGATCATGTCCTCTTCCCCGCCCCGATCGTCTTCATACGGTCGAGGATCGAATCGGGCGTCGGCTCCTCCATCTGGTCGACGATGTGGCCGTCGCCCAGGAACAGGATGCGGTCGGCACGGCTCGCGGCGGCGGGCTCGTGGGTGACCATCACGATCGTCTGGCCGAACTCGTCGGCGGCCCGGCGCATGAAGTCGAGCAGCTCGGCCGACGACTGCGAGTCGAGCTGGCCGGTCGGCTCGTCGGCGAACACGATGTCGGGTCGCGAGACCAGCGCCCGCGCCGCGGCGACGCGCTGCTGCTGGCCGCCCGACAGCTGCGACGGCCGGTGGCGCAGGCGGGGTCGCAGGTTCAGCGCATCGACCACCTGGTCGAGCCAGTCGCCCTCGGGCTCGCGGCCGGCGATGTCGAGCGGCAGCCGGATGTTCTCGAGCGCGGACAGGGTCGGGACGAGGTTGAAGGCCTGGAAGATGAAGCCGACCCGGTCGCGTCGGACCTTGGTGATCTCCTTCTCCGACAGGGCCGTCAGCTCGATGTCGCCGATCCACGTGGTTCCCGAGCTGAGGCGGTCGAGGCCCGCCATGCACTGCATCAGCGTCGATTTGCCCGAGCCCGAGGGACCCATGATCGCCGTGAAGGCGCCGGCGGCGAACGACACGTCCACCCCGTCGAGCGCCCGCACCTCGGCATCGCCGCTGCCGTAGATCTTGAAGCCGCCCTCCATGCGCGCGGCAGGCGTCTGGCTGGTGCCGGATGTCACGGTCGGATCCTCCTCGACTGACCTCTGTCGCGTCGGAACATAGTCCGATGACGGCCCGCACGTCTGCGCCGGATGATCAACTCTTGGCAAGGATCGCGCTCTCCGTGTGACACACATCGGGCGCACGGGGTGGGCGGGGCGCGCGGCGGGAGCCGCCGTTATCCTTGCGCCGCCCGATCACCAGAACGGAGGCGCCGGATGACGAACCCCACCCCGCCGTCCCCCGACGGCGCCGCCCCGCGCGAGGGGCTGGCCGTCTCGGCACGCGACGTCACCAAGCGCTACGGCAGCGGCGACGCGAGGGTCGATGCGCTCCGCGGCGTCTCCGTCGACTTCCCGCGCGGCCAGTTCTCGGCGGTCATGGGCCCCTCGGGCTCCGGGAAGTCCACGCTCATGAACATCCTCGCCGGCCTCGACACCCCGACGTCGGGGAGCGTGATGATCGACGGGACGGAGATCACGACCCTCAAGGACCGGCAGCTGACGATGCTGCGACGCGAGAAGGTCGGCTTCGTCTTCCAGTTCTTCAACCTCCTGCCCATGCTCACGGCCGAGGAGAACCTCGAGCTGCCGATGTCGATCGCCGGCCGCAAGGTCGACCCCGAGTGGGAGAAGGAGCTCGTCGGCGCGGTCGGCCTGGAGGATCGCCGCCGCCACCGCCCCTCCGAGCTGTCGGGCGGCCAGCAGCAGCGGGTCGCGCTCGCACGCGGCCTCATCTCCCGCCCCGCGGTGCTGTTCGCCGACGAGCCGACGGGCAACCTCGACTCGGCCACCTCGGAGGAGATGCTGCGGCTCCTGCGCCGCTCGGTCGACGAGTTCGGCCAGACGATCGTGATGGTGACCCACGACGGCCGGGCGGCGGCGTCCGCCGACCGGGTCCTCTTCCTGCGCGACGGCGAGATCGTCGAGGACCACGGCCACCTCGAGGCCGACGCGATCTACGACGTCGTCAAGTCGCTCGAGTAGGAGGCCGGCGTGCTCCGCCTGATCGCCCGGGGGATCCTCGCCCGCAAGCTGCGCACCGCGCTGACCTCGGTGGCCATCGTGCTCGGGGTGGCCATGGTCGCGGGCACCTTCATCCTCACCGACCAGATCAACAACGCGTTCGACGACATCTTCGAGACCGGCAACTCGAAGATCGACGCGGTCGTGAGCCGCCAGACCGAGTTCGACAGCTTCGAGGACCCCTCGCCGCCGATGCCCGCCTCCGTGGTCGACACGGTCGCCGGGGTGGACGGCGTCGCGCTCGCCGAGGGCCAGGTCAACGCCCAGGGGCAGCTCGTGGTGGGAGGCGAGGTGGTCTCTTCGCAGGGCGGTGCGCCGGCCATCGTGGTGTCCAACGTCGCGCCCGAGATCAACCCGAGCGTCGCCCTCGAGGGCCGCCTGCCGGAGAACCCCGGCGAGGTCGCGGTGATCCAGGACGTGGCCGACCGCGAGGACCTGCGCGTGGGCCAGGACGACGTCGCCCTGGCGACCGCCGTCGGCACGCGGCCGGTGACGCTGGTCGGCACCTTCCGCTACGGCGAGGTGGAGTCGATCGGCGGCGCCACGGTCGTCCTCGTGACCCTCGGCGACGCCCAGCGCTGGTTCG
>LNEQ01000024.1 GCA_001464995.1 Actinobacteria bacterium Ga0077541 | reverse complement strand
CGCTCCGTCGCGGAGTGAAGTCGCGCGAGAGGTCAGCGGACGGAAGCGTCAGGCCTCTGACCGAGCCCTATCCGACGCCCCGCTGGAGCGGCCCCGAGACCGCGGACGTGACTGAGGGCGATCAGGCTTCGGGACGGTGGTAACGGGTACCGCGCCTTTCGCCTGTCCTGATCAAACGCCCCTCCCTCACGAGACGCTCGAGAAGAGACAGGCTTTCCGTCCGATCGACACCCGTTGCTCGGCGCACGTCGGCGTTCGAGATCGGGCCCCCGTCGGCGAGTCGCTCAACCATTGCGGCAAGGTCGTCTGCGCCGAGACGCAGTCCAGCCGGAGGACGAAGAGAGTCGGCCAGTGTGTACGTCGCGCCACCCCGCTGACCGTGCTGACGCAAGAGTCCCTGATCTCTGAGGCGCGCCAAGATGCTCCCGGCCTGACGGCTATCCGCTCCGACGATCCGTCGCACGGCCGCATTCGTGAGCAACTCCCCCCGTGCGGCATGAACGAGCACTGGTCGGTCGATGACTTCCAGGTGCCCGCGGCTCTCGAGCTCCCGAATCCACGCACGCTCGACCGGTGCAACCGTCGCCCGGAGCGGCAGCGTCACGACGACGGAGTGACCCGTGTCGCGGAACTCCGGCTGCTCCAGCATTTCCGACCGCATCGTGTCCTGCATGACGTCGACGCCACGGCCGGCGTCCTCGGCGAGCTCGAAGCGACGAAGGATCCGCATCACCGAAAGATTCCGGGCCGCGCTCGTCTCTCTCATGTTCGAGACAGTGACCGGCTCAGGAAGAGAGCCGGGTGACGTGATCGTCACGGCGCCCGGCCTCAGCTCGACCCTGACCGGGGTTCCCTTCGCCTCATATGACCGATGGGCGACGGCGTTTGCGAGGGCCTCGCGCACGACGACCTCCGGAAGCCTGGGCAGATCGAAGCGGCGCACGCCAAGCACGACGAGGTCCGTTCCGAGGTGATCCATGATGGCCGTCGTCGCGGCTCGGACCTGATGATCGAGTGGTCCTCGGATCTCTTCGCGGCGATCGTAGTCGTGGGTCGTGTCGTCGGAGTAGCGCAGGATCTCGACGTAGGCTTTGCCCAGCTCCACGCCAGGGTCAGCAAGCAGGATTAGGGCACCCGCGACCGAGAGCCGCTGGCCGTGGACGAGGCCGGCGTCGGCGAGCAACCCTTCGACAGGCCCGACGGAGGGCCATCCGCACGCCTTCCGTAGACGCTCGAAGGCGGCTCCGTCCGCCGCTTCCACGGGCACGCCAGTCAACGTCGCCTCGAAGCGCACAGCTGACCGCTCGTTGATCAGTCGCTGGAGGTCGGCACCGAAGATCGGCATGTCGAGGGTGCCTCGCCGAACGAGGACGCGTCCGTTGGAGGTCTGCGCGAAGCCCTCCTCGCGCCGAGCGATTGAGATGACGGTAATGGCGGTGCCGTCCACGTCGAGGGCGGAAACCTCATAGCGGCCAAGGTCATGTCCGTCGCTCATAGCAGTGTGTATCGCGTCAGCCGTCCCAGGGTTCAGCATGCGACCAACCACCGTGCCGTCATCACCCACGCCTACGAGAACCACGCCTCCGTCTGCGTTGGAGAAGGCAACCGCGGAGCTCTGGATCTGCCCGGTTCCGACTCCAGTCTTGAACTCGACGAACGCGTCTTCTGCGGGGAACTCACGCGCGAACGCATCCCGCGAGAGCGTGAGCGGGGCCTGGCGGCGACATCGTGGATGAAAGAGGGGATATGCCAAAGTTCACCATGAGTGCGAACGCGGATGGAAACTTTGACATAATCACCGGACGGCGTCACGGCGGCTCACAGATCGAGAGCCGCAGAGTCTGGTCCGCTGCGCACGCCGAGCGCTTACCGGGGTGCCGCCGCCCGGATCAGCTCATCGACCGGCTCACCGAGCACGGGGATGGCGTCCCACTCCAGTTCGGCCACGATCCCGGGGCGATCGGTGGCCAGGCGCTCCAGGTCGCTGCGAATGATCTCGTGGACGCGGACCGGGTTGCCCGTCATGCGGCGAATGCGCTCAGCCGCTTCGTCGATCTGGCAATCCCAGGCAGGCCGGCCGACGTCGTCCGGGCGCACGATGAGCAGGTCGATGTCGCTCAACGCGTCGCCGTCACCCCGCGCGGCCGACCCGAACAGGGTCGCGTTGACCGGCACGGGATCGAGATCGGCGAACGACCGCCTGAGAGCCTCGATGAAGAGGGCCCGCATCGAGGCGAGGTGCTCGACCGCCGGCGCTGCGAGATGCTCGCGGTTCAGCGAGTACATGAGCGCGCGGCCCGCCGGCGCGACGTCGAGGATGCCGATACCGGCGAGGCGACGGAGCGAGCGGTTCACGGTCGCCGGCGAGCCATCACGGACGAGGCGCGCCACCTGGCGTCCGGTCATCGAGGCGCGCGTGCCCGCGAGGACGCGGAGCACCTCTGAGTCGGTCCCCGTCTCGATGACCCTGCCCGGATTGGAGAGGTCCATGACAGAACTATGCATCATCAACGAGTCATATGACTCGTTGACGATGCAGCCCTATTCCCAGACCACCCGGGCGAACTCCGAGGGCGAGCGCCCCGTCGCGATCTTGAAGTCGCGCGAGAGGTGGGCGTGGTCGGCGTAGCCCAGCTCGGCGGCCAGGGCCGCGCCAGGCGCACGGCGGCCTCCTGCAGGCGGTGGCGGCGGATGACCCACTTCGGCGAGGCGCCGACGTGGTCGCGGAAGAGGCGCTGCAGCGGCCGGATCGTCATGCCGGCGGCTGCAGCCACCTGGGTGGCGCTCACCACCTCGGGGTTCTCGGCGATATGGCGCACGGCGCGTACGGCCACGCCGATGCGCGGGTCGCGCTCGTCGCCGATCCGCTCCGTGAGCCAGCGCTCCATGATGAGCAGTGCCTCGCGGTCGTCGGCGGGACCGAGGATGCGGCGCTCGATCGCGGCGGCGTCGTCGAACACCTCCCCGAGCGGGATCATCCGGTCGCTGAAGCGCGCGATCGGCCCGTCGGGGATGACGGCCCGGCCGGCGCCGGCGCGGAGCTTCACCGCCCGGACGAACCCCTCCCCCGCAAGCTCGCGCCGGAAGAGGCGGGTGCTGACGCCCACCACGCGGCTGCGGCCCTCCTCGACGGCGATGTTGACGCAGGGGTCGGAGAGGATCTCCATGCGATGGGGCTCCTGGCCGCGCAGATCCCAGCGGCCGACCCAGAAGCACTCGACCACGTCGGCGAGGGCCGGGCCGGGGGCGAAGGTGCGCGCCTCCACGCGCCCGCCGCTGCGCCGGCTGGAGACCAGGCCGCGCGCCCGTCCGTGCCCGCTTGGTCGCGTTTGTTCAAGCATGGCGCCGGGCGCGATGGTACTCCTGGCAGCGGGGCCGCCCGAGGCCCGCTCCCCACCCGCCCAGGAGGCTCCCACCATGGCCGTCACGCTCGAGAACATCTCCGACATCGCGTACTACCAGGGCGAGGGCGAGATCCCCGGCATCCGCTTCCGCCCGGCCAAGATGGCGATGGGTGTGAGCGCCTGGGGCATGAACGTGATCGAGCTCGACGCGGGCTGCGAGGGCTACCCCGAGCACGACCACACCCACGACGGGCAGGAGGAGGTCTACGTCGTGCTGGAGGGGTCGGCGGTGCTGGTGGCCGACGGCGCCGAGCACCCGGCGGGCGTCGGCGACATGCTCCGGGTGCCGTCGGAGGTGACGCGCAAGTGGGTCACGCGTGACGAGCCCGTGCGCCTGCTGGCACTCGGGGCGACGCCCGGCGTGGCCTACGCGCCCGATCCGCGGATGAACGCGTGAGCACGACCAACTACGCCGACACCTTCATCGCGGTGGCGCCCGACTGCGACGCGGCGGGCGGCACCGAGCCGCCCGAGCGGGCGACCCCCTCGGTGGCCCAGATGACCTACCGGATGATCGCCGAGCACCCCTACGGCTTCACCTCCGACGACGTGCCGACCGGCGCCGCATCCCGGAGGCCGAGCGGGCCGCGGCGCGTGAGGTGTTCTTCGCAAAGGGACAGGCCTGCCTGCGCGCGTCCGACCTCGGCAAACGCTACGGCTGGGGAGTCCACAGCGACGCCGAGGGGCGCGTCGCGTTGGTGGGTGTCGAGACGCCGGAGTACGAGGTCTTCGCCTCGGGCCGGGCGCCCGACGGGACGCCGATCGAGGTGACCCAAGCGATGCGCTCGCGACGCTGACGGCGAAAGCAACTTCGGCGCCGAAAGTTGCTCTTGCGGAGATCAAAACCAACCTTGGACGCGCTCAGCCGAGGTCGGCCTCCATCGCCGAGTGGTCGGAAACGGTTTAGGCGCCGGAGAGCTGTGATCCGTCAGCCGGCGGCGAGCCGAACCGTTCCCGAACCGGTGCTGTACGCCGGCCTTCGTGAGGCGGGTCGGCTCGCGGTCGCCGGGGACGATGCTGATGGTGAACTCCATGTCGAGCAGGTTCGCCAGGCGGGCCAGCATCTCGTGCGAGGGCACGTGCTCCGCCGCCTCGAGGCGGGCGACGTTCGGCTGCCGAAGGCCGAGCCGTGCCGCGAGCTCGCGTTGGCTGATGCCCTCGTCGGCGCGATAGGCCATCACCTCCAGCGCGACCGCACGAGCCAGCGACAGGCGCTCCCACTCGCGACGGAACTCGTCATCGGCGAGCTGTTCGGCCAGCACCTCTTCATGGGTCTTCACGGGCCAACCGTTCGCCATGGTCACTCCCTCGGGATGCTCTTCCATGAGCTCTCTATACCACGATCGATATCGCCATGCGATCTAGACCTTCCAACCGAAGTCGGACTTGGCTCGCTCGCGGGCTCGCGTGCGTGCGGCGGCGAAGCCCCGAGGGTCGGTCACCGCCTCCGGCCCCACAGCGAGGACCACGAACGTCGCGTCGTCAAGGCGGGCGTACAGGGGCCGAACGAGGACCGTCCCGCCGGACGGCCGTAGCTCGTAGAGCTTCTCATCACCCCGGACCTTCTTGCTGTGAGGCCCGGCCAGATGAGGACCCCGCTGCCGGAGGGCGCCGACGACAGAGACGACGGCCTTCCTCACCCTGGTGTCCTTGAGCCGGTTGAACTCTTCAACAGCCGCGAGATGCCACAGCACGGTCCAGGCGCGGCGGTCGCCTTCCGGGCTCCGTTCGTGCTGCCTCGACGCCGCCATCCATCGACCCTAGGCACACCCGAACCATCCGCGGTCGAATACACAGAAGAAGACTCAGAGACGGCGCAGAGCCGTCACGAACGTCTCAGATGCGACGCCAGTCGCGGTCGTTGGAGAGGCCGAGGATCCATCCCTCGACGGTCGAGAGCTGAGGTGCAGCGGCGTCACGGCCGGCCGCGACGCCGAGCATCCCGAGAAGGCCGACAAGGGCGTCGAAAGTGTCCTCGCCTCCAGATGTGGGCCCGAATCCGTCGCGTACGGCGGAGCGGACAGAGGCTCCGAGTTCCGCACCAAGAGCCGCTGCGCCGACCTCGATCGCCACAGCGTGGTCGCGGCGGTCGGCCTGACGGCGCTTGCTCCAACCACGGCCGAAGCCAAGGGCGGCGTAGTACTGAGCCGGGTAGGTCTCGGCGATGGTGATGCGGCGCGTGGCGAGGAGGTCGACCAGGTCGCCGTCGAAGGGCCAGAGCGCTGCGCCGTCGCGTACGAGCGGCGCCACCAGCTCCTGCCAGCCGGCGATCGCGCCCTTGCCGGCCTGGTTGGCGCCGAGGGTCCAAGAGAGCGGACAGGCAGCCGGGCGCGTGGGCGTAGCGCGCTCGCAGTCGCGCCAGAGGGCATCGAGTGGAATTCCGAGCCCGTCGGCCAACTGCTGCCGGCGCGTTCCGCCGGGGCGATGCGGATAGAAGGGTCGTCCCGGGGAGATCTCCCCAGGCGCGCGGGCGACCTCGTAGAACGTCTCCCAACCGGGTCCTCCGAAGGCGAGCAGTGCGTCGCGGAAGGACGTGATCCCGGCCCGCTCGGCGTAGGCGCGCGGCAGTCCGATCGGGAAGTCGAGGCCGATCAGGATCGGCCCGGGTTCGTCGTCGCGCAGGCCGAGGCGCTCCAGCGGAGTGCCCTCCCTGCCCCACGGAGCGATCGACGCGATCGCCCAGCCGTCGCCCGCCGAGCGCGCCGTGGCGATCCAGCGCTTGCGCGGGTCGGTGCCCCAGTCGGCGTGGAGGATGATCACCGGGTCATCGATCCCGGGAGCCCTCCTGCCACTGCAGAACCGCGTCACGCCCTTCAGCGAGCCGACGGCCGTGCCCGACCGCGGGATGTTCATGGGCAACCGCGGGGTGCTGCACGACGACGAGCGGCGGATCGTGCGCTTCGCCCAGGGCCGGCGCTGGATCATCTGCCTCACCGACTTCAAGGACCGCCGGCGACCGCTCATGGTCCCTGGCAACTACACCGAGCTCTTCTTCATGGATGAAGCGACGGCGCTGGCGGCCGGCCACCGGCCCTGCCACGAGTGCCGTCGGGCGGACGCCCTCGGCTTCCGCGACGCCTGGGCGGAGGCGACCGGCAACGATCGATCGATCGGGCTGACCGAGCTCGACCGCCACCTGCACGAGGACCGGCTCGCCTCCCGCGGCGTGATGCGCCGCAGGACGGCGGAGGCCGCGTCGCTGCCGGACGGGGCGATGGTCGCGATCGACGACGCCGCCTTCCTGGTGCAGGACGGGGCGCTGCGCCCCTGGAGCCCGGCCGGCTACGGAGCGCCGCGGCCGATGCCGGCGAGCGTCGAGGTGCTGACGCCCCGATCGACCGTTGGAGCGATCGGCGCGGGGTATGCGCCGGCGCTGCACCCGAGCGCCTGAGCACTCGGCTCGGTGGCAGACGCCGCCGACTCGCGTGGGCTACTCGCAATCGTGGCGTTGATTGGCTGGCCCGATCGTGGTGAGCTCCGCGCGTGCCGCACGCCGCCGAACTCGAACTCCGGCTCCGCATCATGGCGGCACTCGAAGCTCATAAGGCTGCGAGCGGCGGCACCATCACACGGGACGAGCTCACCCCGTTCTTTGTGGATGAGCACCTCTCGCTCCGCCTCATCGATCAGTCGCGGGGGATCTGGAACCCGAGAAACCTCCAGGCCACGCTGTCGGTGGTGAGTGACCCGAAAGGCGTCTATGACGACCGCGACGACAAGGTCGGAGGGCTCTTCCGCTACTCCTATCGGAAGGGGTCGGTAGACGGGGACAACGCCAGACTGCGTAGAGCCTTCGAGTTGTCGCTCCCGATCGTCCTGCTCCGCAAGATCGCAACGGGACTCTTCTTGCCTCTCAGCCCGGTCTACGTCGTGGGCGACGATCGCCAGGCACGGGAGTTCGTCTTCGCACTCGACGAGGGACTCTTGATGGTGAGTGACCCGGTCCATCCGACGCCCCTGCAACGTCGGTACGCCGAACGCGTTGCCCGCCAACGACTCCATCAGCCGGAGTTCCGCGCCCGCGTGATGCTGGCGTACGCCATGCAGTGCACAGTCTGCGATCTGCGGCACCCGAACCTCCTCGACGCGTCGCACATCATCAGCGACGGATCTGACGGTGGAGACCCAGTCGTCCCGAATGGCCTGAGCCTCTGCAAGATCCACCACGCGGCCTACGACCGGAATCTCCTCGGCATCACCGGCGACGGGCAAGTGCAGATCAACGGCGACCTCCTCGAGGAGATCGACGGGCCCATGCTTCAGCACGGCCTCCAGGAGATGCACGGCCGCCCCATCAGGCAGCCGTCGAAGCGGCGCGATCGACCGGATCCGGACCGCCTCGAAAGACGGTACGAGAGCTTCGTAGCGTCGAACTGAGTCAGCGCAGCAGCGACTGGTGGGCGCCGACGCCGGCCAGGACGCCCGCGGCAGACGCAAGGGTGGCGTTGTGCATCGGGGTGGCCGCGTCGCCGGCGGCGTAGACGCCGGGCACCGTGGTCTGCTTCCACTCGTCCACCCGCACATGGGGGCCCATGGGGCCGTCCTCGAACTCGCAGCCGAGGAGCCCTGCGAGCGGGCTGCTCGGACGCGTCATCGGGGCGACGAACAGCGCGCCGACGGTGACGGTGCGCCCGTCGGTGAGGCGCACGCCCTCGAGCGCGGGCGCGTCGCCGAGCAGCTCGACCACCGGGGTGCGCTCGATCTGCACGCCGCGCGCGGAGAGGTGGGCGGCCTGCTCGGCGTCCGGCTCGAACACGCCTTGCGTGAAGTAGGTCGTGGGGCCCCAGTCGGGGATCAGGCCGGCCTGGTGCGCGGACATCGGGTGCGCGGCGATCACGCCGAGGGGCAGGTCGGCCACCTCGTAGCCGTGGCAGTAGGGGCAGTGCAGCACCGTCCGCCCCCAGCGCTCGGTCATCCCCGGGATCGGCGGCAGCTCGTCGGTGACTCCGGTAGCCAGCACCAGCCGGGCGGCCCGCTGCTCCGATCCGTCGGCGAGCGTCACGATGAAGCCATCGCCGTCCCGGCGCGCGTCGGTCGCCTCGCCGTGCGTGAGGTCGAAGGTCGGATAAGCCTCGAGCTGGGCGATCGCGTCGCGCAGGATGTCCTCCGGCGGGCGGCCGTCCTGGCCGAGGAAGCCGTGGGCGCCCGTGGCGAAGCGGTTGCGCGGGAGCCCGGCGTCGATCACCAGCACCTGGCGCCGTGCGCGGGCGAGCTGCATGGCCGCGGAGAGGCCGGCGTAGCTGCCACCGATCACGATGACGTCATGGGGCATGTCGTTCTCCGGGGTGAGGCGCGGGCCGCGCGGTTCAGACGAGAACGATTATCACAAGGAGCCGGACGAGGCCGCGCGGTTGCGTGCGATCTCGGCCTCGAGGTCGCCGACGGCCTCGACCAGATCGGCCGTCAGCGCCGAGCCGGGCAGACGGGCGGAGAAGATGTCGGCGAGGCGGCGGTAGTACCAGGGCGTGTCGGCATCGCGGTTGAAGCGCTCCCAGAAGGGCTCGCCGAGCACCCGGTAGTCGGCGAGCACGGCGCGCGCGTTGTTGACCTTGTCGGCCAGGGAGACCCGGAGGATTCCGGTGTCGGGCTCGGTCTCGAGATGCGCGAGGTAGGCCTCCTTGCGCTCGCGCCAGGGGGCCTTGTCGCCGTCGGCTTCCAGGCTGTCGCTGCAGGCACGCACGATCGCGGCGACGCGAGGCCCGAAGCGCGCGGCGATCTCGTCAAGGCGCGGCTCCCCGCCCTGGTCCTCGGCGGTGTCGTGCAGCAGGGCGGCGATCGCCTCGTCCTCGCGCAGCTCACCGGTGGCGGCCGCGTCCTCGATCACCAGGCCGGCGACGGCGAGCAGGTGGGCCACGTAGGGCACGTCCGTCCCCTTGCGCCGCTGCTCGGAGTGCAGATCGACCGCGTACGCCAAGGCGTCGGCGAACCGGGTTCCGAGGGCCTCGTTCATTGGAGGAAGGCTACGACCGGATCCAACCGGCATGCCCTGGGTGGAGACGCGCGAAGAGACGGCCTCGTCACGAGCGGCCAGCCCGAAATGCCCTCCTCATTGCGAGCGCATCAGCGGCCACCTTGGTGAGCTCCTCGAGCTCCTCATCGTCCATCGACCAGATCGCCAGCCGCTCGGAGGACATGGTTCCGAAAGGCGTTCCGTCGTAAGTGTCGAGGGCCATCCCGGCCACGTACCCGGTTGGCGACACAGTGAGCTTTCCGCCTAGAGCGACGGGGTGCTTGACGTGTCCTTTCGGGGGCCTGAGTCGAAACGGCAGCACGATGTGCTGCCCATCGTGCTCGTAGCCGAACGAGCTCGCCAGGGTCTCAAGGGTCATCACTGCCTCCGCGGAAGATGGCAAGGGCGTCTCGTCACGACGCTACCCCTCGCGTCGAGCGGGAGCCCTGTGAGCGCCGCCCTCTACTTCGCCACGTAGTCGTTGCCGGCGAGGCGGATCGATCCGGGGCGGGTGCTCTTGGTCGCTCCATTGGGGAGGAAGAAGAAGGCGCGCCGACGGGTGCCGTCGGCGAAGCGGAACTCCATCGAGTTGGGGCCGACCACGCGGTAGCGGCCCGTGTTGGTGCTGCCTCCGGTGGCGACGACCGAGCCGCCGGGGTCTCCGGGGGCCGGGAAGAACGATGCGCCGACGAAGCCGCTCCTGGTGAAGGTGCCGTTGGTCCTGAACGTGAAGACGCGCTCCACCGCCGTTCCTCCGGTGCCTCCGCCGGCGGCGATGAAGCTGAACGAGCGGTACTTGCCGCGCAGCTTCAGGCGCGTGGTGGGGGCCACGCGGCGGTAGTCGCGGGTGCCGATCCTCACGCCCTTTCCGGTCGTGCGGAACGACGCCGGCGGGTCGTCGCCGATCGTGATCGTCGAGCCCGTGCGCCGGTAGGCCTCGCACACCGGCAGGCCGTTCGGCAGCAGGCGCGTGCAGGCCGCGTCCTTCAGGCCGGTCTCGGGCTCGCGGGTGTAGACGCGGCCCTGCGGGGTGAAGAGGACGTAATCCCAGCAGAGGCCGCCGCAGATGCCGGTGACGTCCACCTGGAAGCTCGCGTAGAGGCCGCTGAGACCGCCCTTGGCGACCTTCGGGGCCTTGCCGGCGCCGAAGCGGGGCTTCGGGACGGGCTTTCCGAGCGAGCGGCACTCCAGGCGCGGGGTGGTGAAGATGCTCATCTCGCGCAGCCCGGTGTCGCCGTCCTGCTCGTAGAAGGCGTTCTCGCCGGTGAGCGGGCCGCTCGAGAACTCGACGGCCGAGTAGTCCTCGCTCGCGTCACCGGTGACGTCGGCGGAGTAGGAGCCCGTGACGCCGTCGAGGCGGTAGGTGCGGCCGGGGAGGATCTCGAAGGTCGGCCCCGTGGCCCCGGTGTCGCGGACGACGCAGGGGTAGGTGGCGACGGCGGGGTCCTTGAGGCGGTACCCGATCAGGCCCACCTGGTGTGCGGCGCCCGACTGGTAGCCCGGTGCGCACGCTGAGCACCTGGCCCCAGTCGTCGAAGCGCGCCGAGCTCTCGATGAAGTTGCCCGCCAGCGGCCCGTCGGTCCAGGTGATGGAGAGGATCTCGCTCGGATCGACGGTGAACGAGCCGCCGCCGGAGGGCGTGGTGTAGCGGCGGCCGGCCTGGATGCCGAGCGTGAAGGCGGGAGCGGAGTACGAGTCGCCCTTCACCTCCTGATAGCAGGCGAAGCTCGCGCCGGGGATCGGCTCCTTGGCGGGATCGACGCCGGCGATCGTCACGGCGCCCGCGGCGGGCGACCAGGCGAGCGCACCCGCGAACAGCGCCGCTCCGAGGACCGGGATGAGGGCGAGTCGTCGCAGCCGGCGGGCGGTCATCGTTGGCCGACGCTACAGCGCGCTCGTGGGCGAATCGTAAGGCCTGTGTGTCGTCTCCTCGCTTTCCGGCGACTTACCGTGGTCACGCCTCGGTGTTGCGTCGTGCGGGGTACTGGGCGAGTGTCCGCCGACATGGACGAACGCCTGCCCCCGCCCGCCGCCGCTCCGCCCGGCGGCCCGCTCGATGGCCCGGCCCCGGGCGACCGCCGCCGTTCGCGGAACGCGGCCTTCCTGGCGTTCTGGCTCATCCTGGCGGCGACCGCCGGGCAGCTCGCGATCGCTGTCGCCTTTCCCGGACCTGGAGCAGTTCGCCGGTAAGGCGTTCGTCGCGCGACTGGTGGCCTATCCGCTGATGATGCTGGTCGTCCCGGCGGTGTGGTGGGTGAA
>LNEQ01000023.1 GCA_001464995.1 Actinobacteria bacterium Ga0077541 | reverse complement strand
CGATCGAACGACCGCGCTCCGTCCAATTGGACGAGGCTCAGCCCGGGCCCTCCTCGTGCGGGTTGGCGCGTAGCCAGGAGATCCGCAGGAAGAGGTCTCGGTCGGTCATGTCCTGCTCCAGGCCGAAGGACCGACCGCACAGCGGGCAGGCGGTGAAGGGCTGGAACTCCGGGATCCCGTCCTCGTCGGCGCCCCCGGTCGGGATCAGCAGCAGATCGCCCCAGCAGTCGTCGGTGGGGCAGCGCAGGCGCCCGTCGATGTTCGCGAAGGCGCTCTTCGGGATGCTCGGGGGTGCGGTCATGGTGTCGGGCTCATCCCTGTCCGAGTCACTACATTTACGAAAGTCACGGGCGCCCCGCCCTGCCCCCTCGGGCGAAAGGGTAGAATCACCCACTAGAATCGCCGGTTAACAGCCGCAGCACGGGAGACGACATGGCGCGCAGCTACCAGGATCTCCTCGCGTCCGCCCGCGAGCAAGTGCCCGAAGTGCAGGTCCCCGACCTGGCGTCCCGTCACGCCTCGGGAGACGGGCCCCTGGTGATCGACATCCGCGAGCAGCACGAGTGGGACCAGGGGCACATCCCCGGTTCGGTGCACATCCCGCGGAGCTTCCTCGAGAGCCGGATCGCGGGCGTCGCCCGCCCGGGTACCGAGGTCGTGCTGAGCTGCGCCTCCGGCCAGCGCTCGCTGCTTGCCGGCGTGACGCTGCAGGACATGGGCTTCGAGAACGTCGCGAGCTTGGCGGGCGGCTTCCAGCGCTGGAAGCAGAGCGGCAACGACTTCGACGTGCCGCAGACCCTCACGCCCGATCAGCGCTCGCGCTACAGCCGCCATGTCCTGATCCCCGAGATCGGCGAGGCCGGCCAGATCAAGCTGCTCAACTCCAAGGCGCTCCTGATCGGCGCGGGCGGGCTCGGCTCGCCCGCGGCGTTCTACCTGGCCGCGGCCGGCGTCGGCACCATCGGCCTCGTCGATGACGACGTCGTCGAGGCGAGCAACCTCCAGCGCCAGATCATCCACACCACCGACCGCGTGGGGATGAACAAGGGCGAGTCGGCCCGCGTCGCCATCGAGGCGCTCAACCCCGACGTCACCGTCAACACGTACCCGTACCGGGTGAGCCGCGACAACGTGCTCAACCTGATCTCGGACTACGACGTGATCATCGACGGGACCGACAACTTCCCGACGCGCTACCTGATGAGCGACGCGTCGCTGATGACCCGTGTCCCCCTCATCCACGCCAGCATCCTGCGCTTCGAGGGTCACGCCTCGACGTTCCTGCCCTACGAGGGCCCCTGCTACCGCTGCCTCTTCCCGGAGCCCCCGCCGCCCGACCTGGCGCCGTCCTGCGGCGAGGCCGGCGTGCTCGGCGTGCTCTGCGGCGTGATGGGCAACATTATGGCCACGGAGGCGATCAAGGTGCTCCTCGGCATCGGCGACCCCCTCGCCGGCCGCCTGATGATCTACGACGCCCTCGACATGGCCTTCACCGAGCTGAAGATCCGCCGCGACCCCGACTGCCCGGCCTGCGGCCCGAACGCCCAGCTCGAGTTCCGCGACTACGAGGCCTGGTGCTCGGGCGTCGGCGCCCACACCGCGGCCGCGGTGGCCCGCTGATGAGCACCGTCCGCATCCCCCCGGTCCTGCGCCAGTCGACCGGGGGCGAGCGCACGGTCACGGTCTCCGGCGCGACCGTCGGCGAGGTGCTCGACTCGCTCTACGAGCAGCACCCCGCCGTACGCGCGCAGCTGCAGACGCCCGAGGGCGACCTGCACAAGTTCGTGAACGTCTACCTCAACGACGAGGACGTCCGCCTGCTGTCGTGGCTCGACACCGAGGTGGCCGACGGCGACACGCTCATGATCCTCCCGGCGATGGCCGGCGGCTGATGGCGACGACCTCCCCGGGCATGAGCGCCCCCCCGATGGAGGTCTCCAGCGACCTCACCGCGACCATCGGCAACACGCCGCTGGTCGAGCTGCAGCACATCTCGCCCAACCCGGACGTGCGCATCCTCGCCAAGCTCGAGAGCCACAACCCCACGGGCTCGATCAAGGACCGCACGGCGCTCTCGCTGATCGAGGACGCCGAGCGGCGCGGGGCGATCAGGCCGGGCGACACGATCATGGAGCCCACCTCGGGCAACACCGGCATCTCGCTCGCGATGATCTGCCGGGTGCGCGGCTACAAGCTCGTCGCCGTGATGCCGGAGAACGTCACCCCCGAACGCCGCCAGCTGCTCACCCTCTACGGCGCGGAGATCGTCGACACCGACGGCGAGTTCGGCTCGAACGGGGCGGTCGAGGTGGCCACCCGCCTGTCGGCCGAGAACGGCCTCTACATGCCGTTCCAGTACGGCAACGAGGCCAACCCGCGCGCCCACTACGAGGGCACCGCCGAGGAGATCGTGCGCGACTGCCCCGAGATCGACGCATTCGTCGCGGGACTCGGCACCGGTGGCACCCTGATGGGCTCCTCGCGGCGCCTCAAGGAGCACCGCTCCGACATCCAGATCATCGCCTGCGAGCCGCTGCAGGGCGATCCGGTGAGCGGCCTGCGAAGCCTCGACGACGGCTTCATCCCGCCGATCCTCGACGTGACCAAGCTGGACCGGAAGCTGCTCGTGGCCAACCGCGACGCGATCCTGATGACGCGCCGCCTCGCCGCCGAGGAGGGCATCTTCGCGGGCGTCTCGTCGGGTGCGGTGATCCACACCTGCGCGCGGGTGGCGTCGCGCATGACGCGGGGCACCATCGTCGGGATCATCTGCGACGGCGGCTGGAAGTACCTGTCGTCGGGGCTGTGGACCGATGACGTCGACGCGGTGGAGGACCGGGTCGACAACGGGATCTTCTGGTAGGCGCGGCCCGGTGCTGACGCTCGCCCGGGCGCTCGCCGAGGAGCTGGTGGCGCACGCGATCGCCGATCTGCCGAACGAGTGCTGCGGCATGATCGCGGGAGTGGGCGGCACCGCGACGCGCGTGATCCGGGCCACCAACTCCGAGCCCAGCCCCTTCTTCTACGTCATCGACCCGCGCGAGCAGATGCGCATCATGGACGCGATCGACGACGCCGGGGAGGACCTGGTGGCGATCTACCACTCGCACACGCGCTCGGCCGCCTACCCTTCGCGCACCGACGTCGAGCTCGGCTTCTTCCCCCAGACGCCCTACCTGATCGTCTCGATCGCCGACCGCGACGCACCCGTCATCCGCGCGTTCCTCCTCAGCCGCACCGCCCCCGAGGGGGAGCAGATCGCCGAGGTCCCGGTGGAGATCGCATGAGGCCGCGCACCGCGGCGGCCGCGGCGGTGCTCGCCCTGCTCGCCGGCGCCGCGGCCGGCTGCGGAGGGTCGTCGGAGACCGTCACCCGGACGGTCACCACCGACAGCCTCCCGGGCACGTCCACGGCTCCGGTTCCGGCGCCCCCCGCCACCGCGCC
>LNEQ01000022.1 GCA_001464995.1 Actinobacteria bacterium Ga0077541 | reverse complement strand
GCCATCGATGAGGTGCGGGCCTCGACGACGCAGCCGACGCGCGATCTCGACCTCCCCGACCTGCCGGGCGCCCAGGGCCTGCACGTCGACATCGAGCAGGGGGCGATCACCGGCGCGGTCACCTTCGTGACCTTCTCCTCGGGCCCGTTCGTCTACGGCCTGCAGGGCGTCAGCACGAACACGGCGACGCTGCCCGAGGACGAGATCATCGGGGCGGCGCGCGACCTCTACGAGAGGGTCACGGCCGCCCCGTAACGATCAGGAGGCGGGCTCCTCGCCGGACTCCGCGGCGTCGGCGGCCTTCTTGCGGGTGCGGCGCTTCGGCTTCGGGGTCTCCTCGGCCTCCGGCGCCGCCGACTCCGCGGCGGGCTCCGCATCGGCGGCCGGCACGGCCTTCTTGCGCGTGCGGCGCGCGGGCTTCGGCGCCTCCTCGGCGACCTCGGCGGCGGGCGCCTCCTCGGTCACCGCGGCGGCGGCGCGCGTGCGGCGGCGGCGCGGCGCAGGGGCCTCGGCCTCCGGCTCGGCCGTCTCGGCGGCGGGCGCCTCCCCGGTCGGCTCGGCGGCGTCGGCGGCCTTCTTGCGCGTCCGGCGCTTCGGCTTCGGGGCCTCCTCGGCCACCGGCTCCTCGGCGACCGCGTCGGCGGGCGCCTCGAGGGTGGCCTCGGCCTCGGCCTCGGGTGCGGTCGAGCGGCGGCGCACGCGGCGGCGACCGGCGGGCGCCGGCTCCTCCGCGACGGGCTCCTCCGCGACGGGCTCCTCGGCGGCCGGCTCCTCGATCACCGGCACCGGCGCGTCCAGCGCGGCGTCGGCGGCCGAGATGCGGCGGCGACGGCGGGGCTTGCGGCCCGCGCCCTCGTCATCGGCGGCCGGCTCCTCGGCGACGGCCGGGGCGGGCTCGGCGTCGCCCTCGGGGGCGTCGTCGGCCTCGACCGGCTCCAGGTCGGCGATCGTCGGCTCGGGGTCGGCCCCCGCACCGCGACGGCGGCGCCGGCGGGTGCTGCGCGCGGGCGGCTCGCCCGGCGCGATGTCGCTGGCCTCGACCAGGTCGGGCAGCTCGCCGTCCACCTCCGGGCCCAGCATGATCATGTCCTCGTACGAGATCGGCTCGTCGAGCGGCGGGAGCGTTCCCAGGTCGAGGTCGGGCGTCGGCGTGACGACCACCTCGAACACCTCGGCCCCGGGCGCGAGCGCCTCCTCGGCCGTCACGGCGTCCGTCGCGGGGGCGGCCTGCTCGGAGCGGCGGCCACCACGGCGACGGCGACGGCGCCCGTCGCCCTCCTCGCCGTTGCGATCGGGGCGCTCGGAGCGCTCGGCGGTGCCGGACGCGGCGGTCGGCATCGGCGGGATCGCGGCCGTGCGGCCCTCGCCCAGCTCGACGCGGTACGTGCCGCTGCGCGGGTCGGTCTCCAGCCGGACCATCCCGGTGCCGCCGGCCTCCTCGAGGAACTTGGAGAAGGTCGAGAAGCCGTGCTCGCTCTCGTCGAAGGCGGGGTACTTGCGGCGCATCGAGTCCTTGACGATGCTCGCCAGCGGCCACTCGACGCCCTCGCGCTGGAGCGCCGTGAGCGTCTCCTGCAGCAGCTGCACCGGGTTGAGGTTGAGGCCGCTGCCCTGGCTGCGCCGGGCGGTGGAGCCGCCGGCGGCCTCGGCCGCGAGGCGGTCGTAGAAGATGAACTCGTCGCAGTTGGCGATGAGCAGCTCGCTGGCCGACTCGCGGTTGCCGACGCCGATCACGCGCTTGTTCAGCTCGCGCAGCTTGCCGACGAGCGGCGTGAAGTCGCTGTCGCCGGAGACGATGACGAAGGTGTTGACGTGCTCGCGGCTGTAGGCGAGCTCCATCGCGTCGACGGCCATCTGGATGTCGGCGCGGTTCTTCGCGCCCTCGCGGGCGGACGGCATCTCGATGAGGCCGAGGCCCGCGTTCATCAGCTCGTGGCGGGCGTCGCGGTACCGGCTCCAGTCGGCGTAGGCCCGCTTCACGATCACGCGGCCCTTCTCCGCCAGGCGGTTCAGTACGAGGTGTATGTCGAAGTCGGCTCGTCCCTTGGCCCCAGGTCGGGCCATGTTCTCGAAGTCGACCAGCACGGCGAGAGAGCTCTCGTGCTCGGCCAATGGGTCCTCCAGATTTCTGTGTGGGTCGCCGGATGCGGCGACGGGTCAGGCGGCGGCTGCCGGGCTCCGCGCGTGCGCAGAGCGTGCCGATGGTACCAGTAGTCGCCCGGATCCCCCGGAACGGGACCCAGAGAGGCGGCGCGTCATTAGAATCAGAGCCGTACTCCGGGCACCGCGTAGGTGCGACACCGCGTCAAGGGAATGCGTGAATGACCACTCAGCCGACGGCGACCACCGATGCCTCGAGCGGCTCCGGCTCCGAGACCCTCACGGTGACCGACAACCGCACCGGCGTGAGCTACGAGCTCCCCATCGCGGAGGGCACCATCCGCGCCACCGACCTCCGTCAGATCAAGGTCAACGACGACGACTTCGGTCTGATGACGTACGACCCGGCCTTCATGAACACGGCGTCGTGTCGAAGCGCGGTCACCTACCTGGACGGCGACAAGGGCGTACTCCGGTACCGCGGCTACCCGATCGAGCAGCTCGCCGACAAGAGCAGCTTCCTCGAGGTGTCGTACCTGCTGGTCCACGGTGAGCTGCCGACCTCGGCCCAGCTCGACTCCTGGGTGGACGAGATCACCCACCACACCTTCGTGCACGACAACGTGCGCACCTTCATGCAGGGCTTCCGCTACGACGCCCACCCGATGGGGATGCTCCAGTCGAGCGTCGGGATGCTCAGCACGTTCTATCCCGAGGCCAAGGACATCACCGACGAGGCGAGCAACCACCTCCAGATCGTCCGCCTGATCTCCAAGATGCCGACGCTCGGCGCCTTCGCCTACCGGCACATCACGGGCAAGCCCTACGTCTACCCGAACAATGAGCTCTCCTACTCGGAGAACTTCCTCGCGATGCTCTTCACGACCGGCGTGCCGAAGTACACCCCGGACCCGCGCATCGTGAAGGCGCTCGACGTGCTCTTCATCCTCCACGCCGACCACGAGCAGAACTGCTCCACCAGCGCGGTGCGCAGCGTCGGGTCGTCGCAGGTGGACCCCTACTCGGCCGTCGCGGCCGGCGTCAGCGCCCTCTACGGCCCGCTCCACGGCGGCGCCAACGAGGCCGTGCTGCAGATGCTGCGCCGCATCGAGAAGGTCGAGAACATCCCGGCGTTCATCGAGGGCGTGAAGGGCGGCAAGGAGCGCCTGATGGGC
>LNEQ01000021.1 GCA_001464995.1 Actinobacteria bacterium Ga0077541 | reverse complement strand
CGGGGGAGTGCCGGGACGCCACCCGTTCGGCGGCGGCGCGGTCGACGCGATCTTCGACACGACGTGCCGCGACCATGACCAGCTTGAGCACCCCGATCGCCAGGATCGCGACCCCGACGACCACCAGGATCGTGATCAGCACCGGCGCGGGCATCTCACGCACGCTACCGGATCGGGTTCACGCCGATCGCCACCGCCCGCCACCAACGGGACCACCGAGTCGAGGCCCTGGAGAACGCGGGGGCGCACCCGCCGGCCGGCAGGGCCTCGGCATGTTCCGCATCGGGCGGCGATCGGCGCCATGCCGCCCGGTCCGCTCCTGTCGAGCGTGATGGACGATGTAGCCGAACACGCGGCGAGACGGGGTCGGGAGACGCGTGCCGACCCGGAACCGCTTCGCACCGCGCTGGACACGGCCTGCGGGCGCGCCGACCGCGCCGAGTGGGAGCACGAACGGTTCGTGATCACCCGCAACGCACGGGCGGCCGCCCGGCCGTGCGCGTCAGGTCAGCGCTCGCAGCTCCGCACCGTGTCGCCGCGCCCGGCCACGCACCGGTCCCGCCCGGGGCCCCCGGCCAGCACGTCGCGTCCCGGGCCCCCGTCGAGCTGGTCGTCCCCGCCGTCGCCGAACACCCGGTCGTTGCCGCCCAGGCCGCAGACCCGGTCGCCTCCGCCGAGCCCGCGGATCACGTCCGGGCCGGGTGTTCCGAGGATCACGTCGGCGCCGCGGGTGCCACGGGTGGTGCGTCCCGGCACCGCGATGATCGTCGGCTGCCGCCCGAAGCACGCCGCCGTGGTCACGCTGAACGACGCCGACGACTGGACGACCGGGGCGACGCCGGATGAGAGCTGCCGCCAGGCGAGTTCCGTGCAGCCGCGGGCGCCGGTCGCCGAGCGGATGTAGTGGCCCAGGCGGCCGCTCCGGCGGTACGGCGCGAAGCCCGCCGGCAGGCGGGGCGACGAGTTGAAGGCCGAGGGCGCGAGCGTGAGCCTCGTGGTGGTCCTCCCGGAGGCGAGGTCCGTCGCGTACTGGACGCGGTACTCCTTCGCGGTCGCCACACGCGGCACGCTGAGCCACATGACCGCCTCGCAGCCGTCGCCCTTCTGCACGAGGTCGAGCTCGATCGCGGCCTTGCCCGGCACCGGCGGATCGACGGTGAACTGCGTCACGCGAGCGCTCACGGCCTCCCAGACCTGGAAGAGCTCGACGGAGCACAGGGGGCTGCTCGACGCCTGGAAGGCCTGCTTGTGCAGCTTCCCGGCGGGCGCGGGGTAGTCGTACGCGGTCCCGGCCCAGATGTTGTTCAACGTGAACCGGTTGAACGGCTCGGTCCGCTCGGCGGGGCTCGGGGAGGTGCGCCTGAGCAGCACCGAGTACTCGGCGACGTCGGGGAGGTCGTCCACGATGACCCACCACACCGCCAGGCAGCCGCCGGCGGGCACCGGGAGGATCCTCCGCTCCAGCTCCACGCTGCCCGCCGTGACGGTCTCGCCCGCGACGGCGGA
>LNEQ01000020.1 GCA_001464995.1 Actinobacteria bacterium Ga0077541 | reverse complement strand
GACGCCGTCCGCGCGCCGAGCACGGTCCACAGCGCCCCGCCCTCCGCGGCCAGATCGAGGAAGACGTAGAAGGTGCCGAAGCCGCACGCCGCGAGCAGCGCCATCCCGATGCCGCCGGTGCCGCGGGCGCCCGTGCCCCGGGCCGCCATCAGGATGCCCGCGATCACGACCACGCCCCCGGCAGCCGCGGCGAGGCCCGGGCGCTCGCCGCCCGCGACGCCCACCGCCACCGGGATCAGCACGCCGGTCGCGGCGACCGGCGCCACGACGCCCATCACGCCGGCGGCGAGGGCCCGGTAGAAGGCCACCAGGCCGATGCCCGCGGCCACCCCGCCGGCCATCGCGAGCAGGAAGGGGCGGACGCCGGGCAGGGGCTGCCCGGTGGCCGCCAGGATCGTGAGGATGGCGGCCACGCCGGCCAGCTGGGAGACGACGACCACGGCGGCCACCGCCGCGCGCCGGGTGGCGAACCCGCCGAGGAAGTCGCTCGC
>LNEQ01000019.1 GCA_001464995.1 Actinobacteria bacterium Ga0077541 | reverse complement strand
CCGGATCACCGGCTGGCGGAAGTCCGCGGCGGTCCGCTGGCTGGCCGGGAAGGGCGGCGCCTCGGGCACCAGCCGGGCGAGGTCCTCCTCGTCGCCCGCGAACACCTGCACCAGCAGGGGCTTCAGGGCGAAGTTGCTCGTCACCATCACGTCGGCGCCGCAGACGTTGGGCACCGCGAGGACGTCGATCTGGGCCAGCAGGTCCACGTGGTCGTCCGGGCGGGCCCGGTTGGGGGCGATGAAGGGCTGCCCCTCGGCGTCGATGCCGGTGTTCATGAACAGGTTGAACGAGTCGTGGACGTCGTCGGGCGTCAGCCCGTACTCGCGCTGGGCCTCGGCCTGGATGTCGTGGCAGTTGGTGTGGGGCGACAGGCCGAAGTGCAGGTCGAACAGCAGCGCGCTGCAGCGCGGGTAGAGCACGTCGTTGCTGCCGAGGGTGTCGCGCAGGATCGTCATCATCACCCGGTCGCGGGGCGGCGCCGACCAGAGGTGGTCGCCCTCGGTGGGGTGGATGCCGTGCATGTGGCGCGTGCGCCCGGTGTGGAAGTGCTCGCGGTAGTCGTGCAGGTTGAAGGCGTTGAAGTCGGCGCACTGGGCGCCCTCGGTCTGGGAGATGCGGATCACCTGGCCGCGGAGCACCGGCAGCGCCTTCCCGGTGCCCGGGAGCATCAGGTGCTCGGCGAGCAGCGCGCGGCCGCTCACG
>LNEQ01000018.1 GCA_001464995.1 Actinobacteria bacterium Ga0077541 | reverse complement strand
CGGATCCTGCTCCACACAGGCGGCGTCAACTGGCCCGCCCAGCGACCTCCCGCCCCGCGCATCCGAACCCGCTCGCCACGCTGAAACCGGAAGGGCCAGATTGCGTCAAGGTGTCGCTTCACAACAAGGCGACGCTACACGGCCACAGCGGAGGGACCTCCGGGCTCAGCCTGAGTCGATCGGTACCCGAGTTGCCCTCGATGACGTCGATGACCAAGCCGACGAGGGCGCCCGTCCAAGCCGCTCGAGCGATGGTCACACCCGGATCCCGAGCTCGAGCGCGCAAGCACCGGCCGTGCGGTGCCTCCGGATGGACGAGACAGACCTGTCTGTCTTAGGCTGGCGTCATGAGCACCCCGACCCGGTCCGCACGCGAGCGGATCCTCGACGCGGCGTCCGTCTCCTTCTACCGCGAGGGGATCAGGGCGGTGGGGGTGGACGCGGTCATCGCCGACGCGGGGGTGGCCAAGGCCACGCTCTACCGGCACTTCCCGTCCAAGGACGCCTTGGTGCTCGCCTTCCTCGAGCGGCGTGACGCGCGGTGGAGGGCGTGGTTCGCGGAGGCGGTGGAGCGGATCTCCCCCGAGCCGGCGGGGCGGCCCCTGGCCGTGTTCGACGCGCTCGCCGAGTGGTTCTCGTCCGACGACTTCCGTGGCTGCGCGTTCCTGAACGCCGCAGCCGAGATCGCCGACCCGCACCACCCCGCGCGCGGCGTGGTGCGGGTGCACGAGGAGCGCCTCGCCGCGCACCTCGGCACGATCTGCTCAGAGGCCGGGTTCCCCGACCCGCCCACCGCGGCCGCCGACCTCTTCCTGCTGGTCGAGGGCGCGATCGTCTGCGCTCTCGTCGAGGGCACGCCGGCGCCGGCCGCCCGCGCCCGGGCCGCTGCCGCGCGCCTGCTCGCACGATCCACCCACCCCACCCCGGAGGAACGATGAGCCCCCGCACCGCAGGCTTCCGCCTCGGCATCTACGTGTTCAAGGACGCGGAGATCGTCGATTTCGCCGCGCCGCACGGCGTCTTCTCGGTGGCGCGACGGTTCGACCCCGAACTCGACGCCTTCCTCATCGCCGACTCGGCCCGGCCGGTGCAGGCTCAGGCCGGCTTCACCGTCCTGCCCAACTACAGCTTCTCCGACCGGCCGGCGATGGACGCCTTCCTGATCCCCGGCGGCTTCGGCACCCGCCAGGAGATGCACAACCGGCGCCTGCACGAGTTCATCTCCTCGCAGCCGGAGCGGACCCTGCTCACGAGCGTCTGCACGGGGTCGTGGATCTACGGGGTCATGGGCTTGCTCGACGGCGTCACCGCCACCAACCGCAAGGAGCCCGACCGGGTCGAGGCCGGGCCTGCCGGGATGGTGCCGATCGACCGGCTGGCCGAGATCGCCCCGGCATGCACCATCAGCCGCGCCCGTGTGGTCGACGCGGGCCGCATCGTCACGGCGGGCGGGATCGCGTCGGGGATGGAGATGGGCTTCCACCTGCTGCGCCGCGCGGGCTACGACGAGGCGCTGATCGCCGAGGTCGCGCGCGTGATGGAGTACTCGGCGGCCTGGGACGCCTACCGCGACGACGTCGAGTACGCCGCCTGAGCCCGTCTAGGCGGAGTTGCGCCGCCGGGTCGGGCGTTCGGAGATGCTGCGCTCGCTGAGCAGCCCGCTCTCGTCGCGCACGAGCAGATAGGCGCCGTCGGCCGGGCTCTCCAGGAACTCGACCAGCTCGGCGACCCGCTCGGGACCGAGCGCCTCGACCAGCCGCCGGCCCATCGCCTCGTCGGCGGCCCAGCCCGAGCGCCGGTCGTCGCCGGCGCGGCGGTCGATGCCCGCCCGGCGCTCGGCCTCGGCGGGGATCTGCTCGGCCTGGGCGGCGGCGCGCCCCGCCCCGGCGGTCGTCGTCGAGCCGAGCGGGCGGCTGGGCGCCCAGATCTTGCGGCTCTGGGTGTGGTGCCAGCAGTACGGACTCCCACGGAAGGGACTCTGCTGACACCTCTTGCCGTGCGCCGCGATCGCGACGCAGCGGCTGACCGATCGCGTTTCCACTTAGTCCGCCACCTCGGGAGGCTCGTCGCCTCCCCTCAACTGTTACCCGGTGTACCATTTGTAACCGTCGGCGAGGGCGAAGTCCAGCGGATCCCGCCCGCCCGCTTGCGGGAGTCCCCGCTCTTTCCTAGACTCCGCGGTCGTTCTCGCGGCGCACGTTCGCCGCGTCGTCATGCAGGTGGAGGTCACTTCCGGCCCGTGAGCACACTCAGCGCAAAGCCCGGCACCGTCGAACGACGCTGGTACATCGTCGACGCGGAGGGCCAGAACCTCGGGCGCCTCGCGTCGATCATCGCGGAGACCCTGTCCGGCAAGCGCTCACCGTGGTTCACGCGGCACTGCGACACCGGCGACTTCGTCATCGTCGTGAACGCCGAGAAGGTGGCGGTCACCGGTAACAAGATGAAGGACAAGCTGTACTGGCGGCACTCGGGCTACCCGGGCGGCATCCGCAGCCGGAGCCTCGGCGAGCAGCTCGCGCGCCAGCCGGAGGAGGTCCTTCGCAAGGCCGTCCGCGGGATGCTCCCCAAGAACAGCGTCGGCCGTGCCCAGCTGATGAAGATGAAGATCTACGCCGGGCCCGACCACCCGCACACCGCCCAGCAGCCTGAGCCGCTGCGCCTCACCCGAGTCGCGGAGGTCCCCGCGTGAGCACCGATGCACAGACCGCCGTCCGCTACCGGGCGACCGGCAAGCGCAAGAACGCCGTCGCGCGGGTCACGCTGACCCCGGGCACCGGCGTCGTCACCTGCAACGGCCGCCCCATCGACGAGTTCTTCGGCCGCGCCGTCCTCGTCACCCGTGCGCGCGCCCCGTTCGCGACGACGAGCACCGAGGGCCGCTTCGACGTCACCGCGCTCCTGCACGGCGGCGGCGTCTCCGGGCAGGCGGGCGCGCTGCGCCACGGCATCGCCAAGGCGCTCACCACGATGGACGAGAGCATGCGGACCGACCTCAAGCGCGAGGCATCAAGGAGCGCAAGAAGGCCGGCCTCAAGGGCGCCCGCAAGCGCCCGCAGTTCTCGAAGAGGTAGTCACCCGACGCCTCGTGGGGCCTCAGCGCCGGCTCGGAAGCTGTTCGGTACGGACGGCGTCCGGGGCGTTGCCAATCGTGAGCTGACACCCGAGCTCGCGCTCGCCATCGGGCGCGCGCTCGGCGGCAGCCTGCCGGCGGGATCGCAGGTGATGATCGGCCGCGACACGCGCCGCAGCGGGCCCATGCTCGAGGGCGCCCTCGCGGCCGGCCTCGCCAGCGCGGGCGCCGATGCCGTGCTGCTCGGGGTCATCCCCACTCCGGCCGTGGCCGAGCTCGTCGCGGGCTCGCCGGCCGCCGCCGGCGCCGTGATCAGCGCCTCCCACAACCCGTTCGCCGACAACGGGATCAAGCTCTTCGGGGCCGACGGCTTCAAGCTGGCCGACGCGGCCGAGGCGGCCGTCGAGGCCGACCTCGACGCCGAGGGGACCCGTCCCGAGGGCGACCGCCTGGGCGCGATCACCGCGTGGGAGGCCGGTCGCACGGAGTACGTCGAGTCGCTGCTGCGCCGCTGCCCGATCGACCTGTCGGGGATGACGGTGGTGCTCGACTGCGCCAACGGGGCCACGGCCGTCACCGCCCCGGAGATCTTCGAGCGCCTCGGCGCCCGGGTGACCCTGGTCGGCGTCGAGCCCGACGGGATCAACATCAACGACGGCTGCGGCTCCACCGACCTGACGCTCGTGGGCGAGGTCGTGCGCCCTTCGACGGGGACGGCGACCGGGCGCTGGCGGTCGACGGCACCGGGACGCCGATCGACGGCGACCAGATCCTCGCGATCTGCGCGCTCGACCTGCGCCGGCGCGGCGCGCTCGCCGGCGACGCCGTGGTCACCACGACCATGACCAATCTCGGCTTCCGGCGCGCGATGGCCGAGGCCGGCGTCGAGGTGCGGTGGACCGACGTGGGCGACCGGTACGTGCTCGAGGAGATGCGCCGCGGCGGCTACGTGCTCGGAGGCGAGCAGAGCGGGCACCTGATCAACCTCGCCCACGGGCCCTCGGGCGACGGGGTCGCGGCCTCGCTGCACCTGCTGAGCGCGCTGATCGCACGCGGAGAGGACCTGGCGACCGCCGGCGCCGTGATGCGGCGCCTCCCCCAGAAGCTCGTCAACGTCCGTGCGGAGCGCAAGGGCGAGCTGGCCGACGCCGCAGCGGTGTGGGACGCGGTCCGCGCCTGCGAGCGCGCTCTCGGCGAGGACGGCCGCGTCGTCGTGCGCGCATCGGGCACCGAACCGCTCGTTCGGGTGATGGTCGAGGCGCCGACAGTCGAGGACTGCGACCGCTGGTGCCAGACGATCGTCGAGGTTGTCGAGCGGGACCTCGGAAGCCCGCTACCCTGAGCCTGACTCCGTCGATCTCGCGGCGCGGATGAACGAAATCGCTCACGTGAGGCACGATCCGGCGCGCTCCGAGGGGCCACCCTCCCGGTGCGGCGCCGAATCCCGCCTCACGCGACGATTCCGTCCCCCGCATCCACGATCTACGACGGA
>LNEQ01000017.1 GCA_001464995.1 Actinobacteria bacterium Ga0077541 | reverse complement strand
CTGCGGGAGGAAGCGCGTATGTGCGGGATCATCGGATACGTCGGCGGGCGTCCATGCCGTGAGCTGATCCTCACCGGGCTCGAGAGGCTCGAGTACCGCGGGTACGACTCGGCCGGGTTCGCGTTGCTCGACGCCTCCGACGGCATCGCCGAGTCGGTCCGCGCGGTGGGCAACCTCTCGCAGCTGCGCGCCGCCGCCGGGCTGAACGGCGGGTCGACCGCCACCGCCGGGATCGGCCACACCCGCTGGGCCACCCACGGCCGGGTCACCACCGAGAACGCCCACCCGCACTCGAGCGCCGACGGCTCCGTGCTGGTGGTGATGAACGGGATCATCGAGAACTACCTCGAGCTGCGCTCCGAGCTGCAGAACGAGGGCGTCGTGTTCACCTCCGACACCGACACCGAGGTCATCCCGCACCTGATCGCCCGGGAGTACGCCGGCGACATCGCCGCCGCCGTCCGCGCGGTGCTGCCGCGCCTCGGCGGCCACTTCGCCTTCGTCGCCGCGCACGTCTCCGAGCCTGGCCGCCTGGTCGCCCTGGTGCTCGGCGTGGGCGACGGGGAGCGGTTCGTCGCCTCGGCGATCCCCGCCTTCCTGCGCGAGACCCGGGACGTGATGGTCATCGAGGACGACGAGGTCGTCGTGCTCGAGGCCGGCGGCCACACGGTCTGGAACGGGGCGGGCCTGATGCCCGAGCGCCCGGCCGAGCGCGTCGACTGGGACGAGGACGCCGCCGAGAAGGGCGGCTATGAGACCTTCATGCTCAAGGAGATCCACGAGCAGCCGTCGGCGCTGTGGGACACGATCGGCGACCGGCTGCGCCCCGACGGCTCGGTCGAGCTCGCCGGCCTCGGCCTCGACGACCCCACGCTGGCCCGAGTGGAGCGCATCCACATCGTCGCCTGCGGCACCTCGTACCACGCCGGCCTCGTGGGCCGGTACCTGATCGAGGACTGGGCCAGGATCCCCGTCCACGTCGAGGTGGCCTCCGAGTACCGCTACCGCACCTGCCTGGCGGGCCCCGGCGACCTGATCATCGGCATCACGCAGAGCGGGGAGACCGCCGACACCCTCGCCGCCATGCGCGTCGCCCGCGAGCGCGGGGCCCACGTGGTGGCGCTCACCAACATCATGGGCTCGCAGGCCACCCGCGACGCCGACGGCGTTCTCTACACCCGCGCCGGCCTCGAGATCGGCGTCGCGGCGACCAAGACGCACACGGCCCAGGTGATGGCGCTCTCGTTGCTCGCCCTCAAGCTCGGACGGCTGAAGTGGGCCCTGACCTCCGCGGGCGCGCTCGACCTGGCGGACGAGCTGCGCAGGGTCCCCGACGTCGTGGAGGCGTATCTGGCCTCGGCGGCGCCCGAGCAGGTGATGGCGACCGCGGCCACCTACGCCGACCGGCCCTTCTTCCTCTACCTCGGCCGCCACGTCGGCGTTCCGGTCTGCTTCGAGGGGGCGCTGAAGCTCAAGGAGATCAGCTACATCCCCACCGAGGCGTACCCCGCGGGGGAGATGAAGCACGGGCCGATCGCCCTGCTCGAGGAGGGCTCGCCCGTCGTGGTCGTCGCCACCGACGGGCACGTCTTCGACAAGGTGGTCTCCAACATCCAGGAGGTCCGCGCCCGCGGCGCGCGCGTGATCGCGGTCGCCACCGAGGGCAACGAGGAGATCGAGCAGCACGCCGACGACGTCCTCTGGGCACCGCGCACGCAGGCGCTGCTGTCGCCGATCGCCGCGGTGATCCCCCTGCAGATCTTCGCGTACGGGCTCGCCCGGGAGCGCGGTCTGAACGTGGATCAGCCGCGCAACCTGGCGAAGACCGTAACCGTAGAGTAGAGGCTGAGAGTTGGCGATCCTGGGCGTCGGCGTGGACGTGGTCGAGATCGACCGCTTCGCCGCGTCCCTCGCCAAGCGCCCGCGCCTGGCGGAGCGGTGCTTCACGGAGGCCGAGGCGGCCTACTGCCTCTCGCGCAAGTTCCCGCCCCAGCACTTCGCCGCCCGCTTCGCCGCCAAGGAGGCGGTCGGGAAGGCCCTCGGGATCGGCATGACCCGCTGGCGCGAGGTCGAGGTGGTGCGCGGACGCGGGGCGCCGACGATCGCGCTCCACGGCCGTTATGCCGAGCGGGGTGCGGCACTCGGGGTCACCGTCATCCACATCTCGCTGACGCACGGGCGCGATTCGGCGATCGCCTTCGCCATCGCCGAGGGCTGACGCCCGGCCGGACGTGCCGTCCGTGAAAGGATGGGGCGTGCCCATCGCCCGCTCATCGCAGCCACCGCCCCTGCCGGGCTGTACACCGCTCTTCGACCGTGACGCCATGCGCGAGGCCGATCGCGCCGCGTCCGAGGACCACGGGATGCCGTCGATCCTGCTGATGGAGCGAGCGGGCCTCGCCGCCGCCGCCGCGATCCGCGAGGCGCATCCGGGCGCCCGGGCGGCCGTCGTCGTCGTCGGCACCGGCAACAACGGCGGCGACGGCATGGTCGTCGCGCGCCACCTCGCCGAAGCGGGCCTGTCGGTCCGGGTGCTCGCGCCGGGCGGAGCCGCCCCCCGCACCCCCGACGCGGCGACGATGACGACGATCGCCGCCGGCATCGGAATCGCCGTCGAGGATCTCGCGGGGGCCGAGCCGCCCGCGGCGGACGCCATCGTGGTCGATGCGCTCCTCGGCACGGGTGCCTCCGGCGCGCCGCGCGAGCCGGCAGCCGCGGCGATCGCGTGGATGGACGTGCACGCGGGCCCCGTCGTCGCCCTCGACGTCCCCTCGGGGGTCGATGCGGACAGCGGGCGGGTGGAGGGCGCCTGCGTGCGGGCCGGTCTCACCGTGACCTTCCACGGTGACATGGCCGGACTCCGGGTCACCCCGGGAGCCGCGATGGCGGGCCGCGTCGTGGTGGCTGACATCGGCGTCCCCTCGGCAGTCTCCCTGACGCCGGTCGCCTGGCTCGCCGGGCCGGGGGTGGCCGCGGCCGTGCCGCCCAAGGGGGCTGGCTCCGACAAGTACGCGTCGGGCGCCGTGCTGGTGGTGGCCGGCTCCCCGGGGCTCACGGGCGCGGCGAGCCTCGCGGCGCGGGCGACCCTGCGCGCCGGGGCGGGCCTCACGGTCCTGGCGACGCCGGAGGCGGTGCAGCCCGCGGTGGCCGCGCACCTGCTCGAGGTCATGTGCGCCGGGGTCCCCGACGCGGCGGGTCACCTCGGGGGCCGGTCGGTGGACGCCGTGCTCGGCCAGGCGGCCCGCGTCTCGGCGGTCGCACTGGGCCCGGGGGTTGGGCGCGCGCAGGAGACCACCGACGCCCTGCTCGCGCTCCTCGACCGCCTCGAGCGTCCCGTGGTGCTCGACGCGGACGGCCTCTGGCACCTGGGCGCCGAGCCCGAGCGGCTCGCCGGCCGGCGGCATCCGACGGTGCTGACGCCCCACTCCGGCGAGGCCGCCCGGCTGCTCGGCCGCGAGAGGGCCGCCGTCGACGCCGACCGGCTCGCGTGCGCCGGTGAGCTCGCGCGCCGCTCGGGCGCCGTGGTGGTGCTCAAGGGGCGCGCGACGATCACGGCGTCGCCCGCGGGCGACACGATCGTGAACGCCGGCGGCTCGCCGGCCCTCGCCACCGCCGGCACCGGCGACGTCCTCACGGGGACCATCGCCGCGTTCCTCGCCAAGGGCATGGAGCCGCTCGCCGCCGCCGCGTGCGCGGTGGCCGTGCACGCGCGCGCGGGGGAGCTGGCCGACCGCGGCGACGGGACGATCGCCTCCGACGTGCTCGAGGCCCTGCCCGAGGCGCTGGCCGAGGGTCGCCGGTGAGCGCCGAGCGGGCGGTCGCCCGGATCGACCTCGGCGCCATACGCCACAACGTGGGCGTCATGTCCCGGGCCGCCGGCGGTGCGCGGCTGATGGCCGTGGTGAAGGCCGCCGGCTACGGCCACGGCGCCGTGCCCGCCGCGCGCGCCGCGCTCTCCGGCGGCGCGTCGTGTCTCGGCGTGGCCACCGTGACCGAGGCCGAGGAGCTCCGGGGCGCGGGCATCGACGCCCCGATCCTGATCCTGGGACCGCTGACCGGGGGTGAATGGGGCCGCGCGGCGGCGTCCGGCGCCGAGGTCACCGCGTGGACGCCCGAGGGGGTCCGGCGCGCGGCGGCCGCGGGCCCGTCGGCGCCCGGCGTGCACCTCAAGCTCGACACGGGCATGGGGCGCCTGGGCGCCCGCCCGGAGGACATCGCGGCCCTCGTGGAGGCGGCCGCCGCGACCGGCGAGCACATCCGCGTCGCCGGCCTGATGACCCACTTCGCGACCTCCGACGACACGGCGGGGGAGAACGCGTCGTTCATGTCCGAGCAGCTCGTGCGCTTCCGCTCGGCGGTCGCGGCGATCCGCGGCCGCTTCCCCGGCGCCGTCGTCCACGCCGCGAACTCGGCCGCCACGCTGCGCGATCCCTCGGCCGCGTTCGACATGGTCCGCTGCGGCATCTCGATCTACGGGTGCTCGCCCTTCGGCGGCGATCCGTCGGAGCACGGACTGCGCCCGGCGATGTCGTGGACCTCCTACCTGGCCTCGGTCAAGACGCTGCGCTCGCGCGAGAGCGTCGGCTACGGGCGCGTCTGGCGGGCGGCGCGCGGCACGCGCGTCGGGCTGGTGCCGGTGGGGTACGCCGACGGATACGCGCGCTGCCTGTCGCCGGCCGGCGCGCAGGTGCTCGCGGGAGGGCGGCGGGTGCCGGTGATCGGGACGATCTCGATGGACCAGCTCACGGTCGATCTCGGACCCGAGGGCGCCGAGACGGTGGGGGAGGAGGTCGTGCTCATCGGTGCCCGGGGGCCCGAGCGGATCACCGCCGAGGATGTCGCGGCGTGGAGGGGGACGATCAACTACGAGGTGACCTGCGCGGTCGGGCCGCGGATCCCGCGGGTCCACGAGGGGTGAGCGCGGCCGCTCTCGACGCCCTCCGCGCACCGCTCGCGCCGCTGGCCGGCGACGCGTGGGTGGTGGGCGGCAGCGTCCGCGACGCGCTGGCGGACGGGCCGTCCGCGTACGACCTCGACATCGCGGTGCGCGGTGACGCCGCCGCGGCCGCCGGCGCCCTCGCGCGGGCGCACGGCGCCACGCGCTTCCGGCTGTCGCGCGCGTTCGGCGCGTGGCGCGTCCAGGGCGGGGCGCTCCCCTTCCAGATCGACATCACGCCCCTGCAGGGGGCCACCCTCGCCGAGGATCTGGGCCGCCGCGACCTCACCGTCAACGCCCTGGCGCTTCCGGTGGAGCGGGGGGAGCCGGTGATCGACCTCCACGGCGGCCTCGACGACCTCGCCGCACGCCGCCTACGGCTGGTGGGCGACGCGGCGCTCTCGGACGACCCGGTGCGCCTGCTGCGGCTGGCGCGCATCGCCGGGCAGACGGGGTTCGCGATCGATCCGGCGACCGCCGCCGTGGCCCGCCGCGACGCGGCCCTTATCTGGGGCTCGCCGGGTGAGCGGCTGGCCGACGAGCTCGCCCGGGTCGTCTCGCTGCCACGCCCCGACGAGGCCTTTCGCCTCCTCGACGACCTGGGGGTGCTCGGCGCCCTCGTGCCCGAGCTCGAGGCCTGCCGTGGCATGGATCAGAGCGCCTACCACCACGCCGACGTCCTCGGCCACGTCCTCGAGGTGGTGCAGAGGGCCCGGGAGACCGCCGACGACCCCGAGCCCGTCTTCCGCGGGCGGGCCGGGAGGGTGCGCGACGCGATGGCGGCGCCCCTCGCCGACGAGATCACCTGCCGGGGCGGGCTGATGCTCGCGGCGCTGCTGCACGACATGGCAAAGCCGGCGACGCGCGGGGTCACCCCCGAGGGCCGGGTCACGTTCATGGGCCACGATCGTGTCGGCGCCGAGATGGCGGAGGCGCTGATGCGCCGTCTGCGCACCTCCGCGCGCCTGCGGGACTTCGTGGTGCGCGGCGTCCGATGGCACCTGCCGCTCGGCTTCATGGTGCACCGCACGCCGCTCTCCCTGCGCCAGATCGACCGCTACCTGCGCCTCACGTCCCCGTCGGAGGTGGAGATCATCGTGCTCTCGGTGGCCGATCGCTTGGCGACCCGCGGCCCGCGCACGTCCGAGTCGGCGATCGCGCGACACCTCGTGCTGGCCCGCGAGGTGATGGACGCCCACTTCACGCTGGCCGACCGCCCACCACAGCGCCCCCTTCTGCCCGGCGACGAGGTCGCGCGCATCCTCGGGCGCGATCCCGGGCCGTGGCTGGTGCCCCTGCTCGACGCCCTCCGCGAGGGGCAGACCGTGGGTGTCCTGCGCACCCGCGAGCAGGCTCTGCGTTTCGTCAGGAACTGGTCCGGATGAGGATTTGCAGAGGATTCCCGTCAGCTTCTGACAAGTTCGTGTTCAGCACATATCTCCGCTATTTGCAGGCTAGTTGTGAGGAAACCGCAACCATCCTTGAGAGCACTTACGCCCTTCCGTAGGGTCGCCGAGTGCCCTGAGGCGCCCGGAAACGATGTGCCCCCGACCCGGGAGGACGATGGATGCGCGGAACCCTGCGTGCAGGACTCACCCTGGTGGCGACCGGTCTCTTCGCCGGACTCCTCCCATCGGCGGCGAGCGCGGCACCCGCCTGCAAGGCGACCGTGTCACCCGCCGACGAGGCCGTCATGACCAGCCTGATCAACGCCCAGCGGCGGGCCGAGAGGGTCCCGAAGGTCGTCAAGCAGGCCGAGCTCCTGAAGCAGGGGCGCAAGAAGAGCCTCGCCATGGCCCGTGGGGCGCGCTTCGCGCACTCCCGCGGGGGGATGGCGTGGGCGCACGGACGGGCCGGCGCGCAGAACATCGCCATGGCCCCCAGTGCGGGCGAGGCCTTCCAGGCCATGCTGAACAGCCCCTCGCACCGCGCCAACATGATGGCCCGCGAGTACCGGCTGACCGGGGTGGGTGCGGCGCGCGACTGCACCGGGCTCATCTACTTCACGGTCAACCTGATGGCCCCGAAGTAGGGACGCGGCCGCAGGCGCTGCCCCTATAGTCGCGGAGTGGTCCGGCTCACCCGCATCTACACCCGGCTCGGCGACGAGGGGGACACCCACCTCGGCGACATGAGCCGCGCACGCAAGACCAGCGCCCGCGTCGTGGCCTTCGGCGACGTCGACGAGCTGAACGCCGCCATCGGGGTGGCCCGCGCCCAGGGCCTGCCGCCGGCCACCGACGGCTGGCTGGCGCAGATCCAGAACGATCTGTTCGATCTGGGCGCCGACCTGTGCGTGCCGCCGGGCGACGCCGGGCGCGCGCGCCTGCGGGTGCATCCGGCCCAGGTGGAGCGCCTCGAGCGCTGGTGCGACGAGGTCAACGAGCAGCTGCCCGACCTCACCAGCTTCATCCTCCCGGCCGGGAGCCCGGGCGCCGCCGCGCTCCACCTCGCCCGCACGGTCTGCCGGCGCGCCGAGCGCTCGACGGTGGCGCTGGCCGACGCGGAGGTGGTGACGCCGGAGGCCCTCTCCTATCTCAACCGCCTCTCCGACCTGCTCTTCATCCTCGCGCGCGCCGCGAACCGCGACGCCGGGGGCGACGTGCTCTGGGTGCCGGGCGACTCTAGGCCCGGCTGAACCGCACGCGGCGCTCCGCCGGGTCCGCCTCCGACAGGCGCACCACCATCGTCTCGCCCGCGGCCGCGCCGTCGGCGTCGAGCGGGGCGACCACGGCGGGGTGGGCCAGCTGCACGGTCGCACGCCCCTCGCGGACGTCGATGACCGTGCCGGTGAAGGTCTCGCCCACGCGGCCCGCGAGGATGGCGCTCTCGACGTAGTCGACCGCCGCGCGCCCGGCCTGCCTCTCGCGACCGGCGGCGGACGCCATGGCGCCGGGGATGCCGGCGAGGCCCTCGAGGACCCACGCGGGCGGCGCGTCGCCCGCGCAGAGGGCCACGGCGATCTCCCCGGCGAAGCGGTCGGCCAGACGGCGCAGGGGCGCGGTTACGTGGGCGTATCCGGATGCGATCGCCGCGTGCACCGGAGGGGCGTCGCCGTCGGCCGCCCGCCAGACGGCGTAGCCGGCGCCGCGGAAGAGCCGCGTGGCCCGGACGGCGAACGCCGCGTCGGCCGGTCGCACCGGATCGAGGCGGCGCACGACCTCCGGGTACGAGACCCCCTCGGGCCAGTCGACGCCGAGGGTCGCCGCGCTCCGCCGGAGGGAGGCGAGGTCCGCGGGCTCGGCCGGCTCGAGGGTGCGGAAGATCCCGATGCCGCCCCGGGCCATGATGTCGGCCGCACAGACGCCGGTGAGCAGGGAGATCTGGGCGTTCCACCCCTCCACCGGGAGCGTGCCCTCGTAGCGCAGCGCGTAGCCGTCGCCCTCCCGGACCACCTCCTGCACCGGGACGTTCAGGCTGACGCCGCCCCGGGCTGCCTCCGCCGCGATCCTCAGCCCCCCGACCTCGCGAAGCAGCAGCAGCGTCGCATCGCCCGCGCCGGAGTCGATCCCGGCCTGGGCCTCCGCGTACGACAGGGCGCGCCTGCTGCGGACGATGGCCCGGATCACCGTGGCCGAGAGCACGCTGCCGGAACCGTCCAGGTCGATCGTCCACAGCAGGGCGGGCCGGTCGACGCCCGGCAGGAGGCTCCCGCGGTCCTCCCCGATGGCGGGAGGATGGAGCGGCGTGCGGCGGTCGGGCATGTAGATCGTGAGACCGCGCTCGCGCGCCTCGGCGTCCACCGGCCCGCCGGGCGCGACGAGCGCGGCGACGTCGGCGATCGCGTAGTGAACCCGGAACCCGCCCTCCTCGCGCGCGGCGATCGACAGCGCCTGATCGAGGTCCCGGGCGCCCGGCGGGTCGATTGTGACCAGCGCGAGATCGCGCCGGTCCGCGTGCATCGCGGCGGGCGCGGCCGCCGCCTCGGCCTCGGCCTCGGCTGCGGCCGGAAAGCCGTCGGGGATCCCGAGCTCGGCCCGGATCCGCGCGAAGCCCGCGGCGAGCGACGCGGCCGACGGCTGCAGGCGCAGCGGCGGTGTGAGCACTAGTGCTCCGTCCTGAAAGTCCGTCGTGCTTCCGGCCCCGAAAATCCCGCGGGCCAGGGAAGAGCGAGATCCCCATAGCTGAGGCTATGGGGTCGAGTGATGACGCCGGATCCGCGTTGATTCCCCGGTCGGCCGGGGGCCGACAAAGGATGCCGGAGTGCGACAGCACTTTCAGGACGGAGCACTAGCCCCCCGAGGCGGAGAAGTGCTGGTAGTCGAGCGTCCCGCTCCAGCGGCCGCCCCACTCCCAGCCGCGCGATTCGAAGGCCCGCACCAGCACGCCCCCGTCCACGGCCATCCCCTTGCGCACCCGGCGGCGGTCGAGGTAGGGGACGCTCGCCGGGTGCGACGTGCGGCCCCCGGAGACGTACGGGTTCTCGATCGGGTTGACGTCGATCGCCAGCCCGTAGGCGTGCTGCGACCATCTGCTCGAGCCGGTCGCGGCACGGCAGTTGAAGGCCGACGTGTTGTCGGCCTCGATGCTCGCGAAGTCGTCGCCGTCGTAGACCTCGATCGGCCGCATCTTGCGGATCGGGAAGCGCGCCCGGTAGAGGTCGCGGAACACGCCGACGACCTCGCCGGCGACGGACGCGTTCACCACCAGGACCCCGCGGCGCGCGCGCCCGCCGAACCCGATGTGCGAGACGCTGACGTGGCGCAGGCGCGAGAGGGCCACCGGGCACCCCCGCCTCCACACGCTCGGTGTCATGGCGGCGCGCTCGGCGGCGCTCAGGGGCCGCACCGTCGCCGTGAAGGGCGGCGGCTCCGGCGCCGGCGCCGCGGCTCCGGCGCCGGGGAGCAGCAGGAGCGCCAGGGCGCTCACGAGGATCGTCGTCGGGAGGCGCACCGCCCCAGACTAGTGTCCTGATTCAGAAGTCGGCGTGCCGCTGGACTTCTGAATCAGGACACTGGTCAGTCGGGGGTCAGTACCGCCGTGCGCCCGCGTACGCCGTGGCGTGCTCCGGGTCGTAGAGGGACGAGAGCCGGACGACGGATCCCTCGCCCGGGGCGTGCACGAACTGACCGGCTCCGACGTAGAGGCCGACGTGCACGATCCGCCCCGACTCGTCGGAGAAGAAGATCGCGTCGCCGGCGTCGAGATCCTCGGGCGCGGTGGCCGTGCCGGCCTTCGCCATGGCCGCGCGACCGTCGGGCAGGTCGATCTCGTGCCGTGCATAGGCCCAGCGCACCAGGCCGGCGTCGTCGAAGCCGGTGGCGCGCGCGTCCCCGCCCTCGGCCCAGCCGGCGCCGAGCACCGACAGCGCCTCCTGGGCGGCGTCGGGCCCGAGGCCCGAACTGCCGATCACCGGGGCCGCCGCGACGGGGGCCACGACGGGTGCTCCGTAGGGGTTCGGCACCACGGCGGCCTGCTGGGCGACGCCGGTCGCCGCGATGGCGGCCACCACGGCGGGGCCACGCGTGAACACCGCTCCGAGGGGGTCGCCCCCGAGCTCGGTGTAGTAGGTGCTGACGTTCCGCGCCCAGTTGCTGTTCAGGTCGGTCGGGTCGTTCGAGGCGCCGTTGGGGGCCCAGCGCTGCTGGATCGCGCCGATGGTGACCCGTCCGTCGCCGAGGTAGAGGGAGCCGCCGAGGTTGCGCGCGGCGGCGCCGATCGACTCGGACCAGGATGAGTAGACGATGTGCGGACCCATCCCGAACGGGTTGTGGATGGCCTGGGAGGGGCCGTACGTGCCGAAGCTCGTCTCGGCGCCGCTGATGGCGACGAGGAAGCGCGGATCGAGGCCGACGGCCCGGGACTCGGTCACGAACACCGCCCCGAGGCCCGTGAGGGGGCTCGCCTTGGAGGCCAGGTACCCGTCGATGCCGCGCGTCAGCTCGGCGTCGCTCCCGGTGACCGCAGGGATGATCTCCTGGGCGCGCTGACCGGGCACGGGGAGCGCCACCGCGTCCGCGGCGGGCGCCGGGCGCTCGGGCAGCACCACCAGGGCCCCGTCGGCGTCACCGCCGGGGGGCGGCGCGGGCGACGCCTCGGCCTCCGCAGCGGCCTCCGCGGTGGGACCCTCCTCGGCGTGGCGGGCGGCGAGGCCCGACTCGAGGGCGATCAGCGCCTCCTTCTGCGCCTGCAGGCGCCGCTCGATCCGCTCCAGCGCCCTGCGCTCGGGGCCGCCGAGGCCGTCGGCGCGGGTGCGCGCCTGGGCGAGCTCGGCCGACGTGCGGTCGATCCGCTCGCGCGCCTGGGCCAGCTCGGCGGCCGTGGCGGCGCCCGCGGTGGGCACCGCGAGGGCGGCGGGGCAGAGCATGGCGATCGCGACGGCCCATGTCAGGGCACGCCGCGAGGGCATGGCAGGCAGGAGGGAGTCCATCACCTCCTATGTCGGCCCCGCGCGAGTCGCCCTTGAGGAGGCGGCTCGGGCTCACTACGGCCGGACGGCCCCCACGTAGTCGCTGCGCGCGCTCATGCTGGTGACCTTCACGACATCACCGGTCTGCGGCGCGTGCACGTACTGGCCGCCCCCGATGTAGATGCCCATGTGGCCGAGGCCGCGCCAGAACACGAGGTCGCCGGGCTGGAGCTGGTCGGACGACACCTTGGGGAACGCGTTCCAGATGGCGACCGTGTAGTGGGGCACGCTCTTGCCGATCTGGGCGTAGGCGTAGGAGGCGAGGCCGCTGCAGTCGAAACCGGAGGGGCTCGCCCCGCCCCAGACATAGGGCACGCCGAGGTACTGCATCGCGATGCTCGCGGCGGCCGCGTTCCCGCTGCCGCTCGGAAGCGGAGCGGAGGGCGCCGCCGAGGCGGAGGGCGACGCGGCGGCCGGGCTGGACGACGTGGCCGGCGCGGTGGTCGGGGCGGCCGCCGCGGCCTGGCGCTGACGGGCGAGGGCCGCGGCTGCGGCGGCCTCGCGCTCCTTGCGGGCCTCCTCGGCGCGCAGCATCGACCTGAGCTCGCCGCTGACGTTGTCGAGCACGGCCTGGCGCTGGTCCAGCAGGGCCTCGACCTTCTCCTTCTCGCGCGACTTGGCGGAGACGGCCTCGGCGGCGGTCCTGCGGTCCTCGATCAGCTGGGCCCGCAGCTCGGCGAGCTTGGCCTTGTGCGACCGCAGGCCGTTCACCACGTTCGCATCCTGGGCGCCGACGCGGTCGAGCAGCTCCATCTGGTCGGCGGCCGCCGTGATGCTGCCGCTGGCGATCAGGACCTCGGCGAGGCTCGGGTCGGGCGTGGCGTAGAGGCCGCGGAGGCGATCCGCCAGGACCTCACGGGACGCCGTCAGATCGCGCTCGGTCCGCTTCGTGGCGGCCGCGTTCTCCTCGATCCGGCCGGTCACCTGGCTCAGCTCGTACCGCGCGCCGTTGTAGGCCTCGGCGGCGATCTCCACCTGGGTGTTGATCGCGTGGAGGTCCGCCTGGATCGCGGACAGCTCGGCGCGCTTCGCCTCGATCGCCGCCGGTTCGGTCGTCGCGACCGATGCGCCGAACGCGAGGAGCGCGCCGAGCATGATCGAGGCGAGGCCGGTGGCGACGAGGTGACGCGGGCGTCTCAGAAAGCGAGTCTCCTGCGCGTTTACGGGGCACGGGAGGCCGCAGATGGGCCCCAGCCGATGCGGCACGGTACCACCCCTACTCGCGAAGGCACAAGCGCAGGGTCCGCTCCTTGCGGGTTCCGTGATGTATCGCCGCCGCGGTTTGCTGCCGGGGCCCCGTAGGGGAATGATGAGGCCCGTGAGGTTCCCCCGGACGCTCGCCGCGCTCGTCGCGGTCGTCATCCTGTCCGTTCCCGCCGCGTTCGCGCAGGGTCCCGAGCCCCCGACCTCCCGCGCCGCCGGCTACGCCGCCCTGCTGCCCGCCGGAACGCAGGGGGCGGTCTCGGCGGCGGGCACCGGGCCGGCCGAGCGCTCGGTCTCCCTGTCCGGTCTGCGGCCGGCCGGCGGTGGCACGGTCGGCAGCGTGCGCGTGAGCGTGAGCGCCGTCACGCGGGGCGCCGACGGCCTCGCCGAGGGCACCGTGGAGATCTCGGGGGTCAGCCTCCTGCAGGGGCGCGTGAGCATCGCCTCGCTGCGGCTGTCGGCCCGCAGCTCGTCGGCGGCCGGCAGCGCGGAGGCCGAGGGCTCGGCCTCCGGGGTCGTCGTCGACGGAGCGCCGGTCTCCGTCGGGCCCGGCACGCGAGTGGACGTGGCGGGGATCGGCACCATCGTCTTCCTCGAGCAGGTCGCCGATGGCGCCGGGGGCGTGCGCGCCAACGGCGTCCGTCTCGAGGTCACCGATCCGCAGGCCGCGGCGGTGATCGGCCAGCCCTTCGTGCTCGGCCATCTCGACCTCTCCACGCGCAGGGGGGCCGCTCCGGCGGCACCGGAGCCCGATCGGGAGCCGCGGGAACCGCGCACGACGCCGGCGCGCCCGGCCGCCCGCCCCGCCCCGGACCCGGATCCGTCGCCCGCGACGGCCCCCGCGCCCCTCCTCGCGCCCGCCCCGCTCGGCCTGCCGCGCCGCGCGGCGCCCGCCGTGAGCGTCCCGACGGACTCCGGCTACGTCTTCCCCGTGCTCGGCGAGGTCTCGTTCACCGACGACTACGGCGCACCCCGCGCGGGCACCGGCTGGCACCAGGGCAACGACGTGTTCGGGCCCCGTGGCACCCCGCTGCTGGCGGTGGCCGACGGCACGCTCTCGAAGGTCGGCGTCAACACCCTCGGCGGCAACCGGCTCTGGCTCACCGACGATGCCGGCAACGCCTTCTACTACGCCCACCTGTCGGCCTACGCCCCGGCGGCGGTCGAGGGCGCGCGCGTCACGGCCGGCCAGGTGATCGGCTTCCTCGGCAACACCGGTCAGGCGATCACCACGCCGCCGCACCTGCACTTCGAGGTCCACCCCGGCGGCGGGGACAGCGTCAACCCCTACCCCTACCTGATCGCCTGGCAGCGGGGCACCGACATCCCGCGCGCCTTCGTCCAGGCCGCGACCTCTCCCTCGCCCGCCCCGGCCGTCGGCGCCGTGCTGGTGGACGGCCTGCCCGAGCTCGACACCGCCCCGCCGGCCGAGAACGGGCTGGCGACACCCGCGACCTAGGCTCTCCTCGATCCCACCCCGAGACCTACAGTGCTCCGCGGTCGTTGGCTGCGGGATGCGGCAGGTCTCGGGGTGGGGGAGGGGTTACTCCGCCTTGATGGTGGCCAAATCGAGCTTGGAGCCGGCCCCTGTTGTGCCGAGCACGTCCGGACCGGGCACAAGGATCTCACCGGAGATGACTTGGGCCTCGACCTCGGCCAGACGGCTCTTGACGTCGTCGGAGACCTGGCTGTCGAGCTCGTGGAACGGGGCGAGCTTCCCGACACCGTCGTTCTTCAGGTCGAACTCGTAGTGCTGATTCGCCAGTTCCCCGCTCGCCGCGAGGCGTATCATCTCCTGCGAGACGCCCTGCAGATTGTAGATGACCGACGTGAGCACCACGTCCGGTGCTTGTTCCCAACTATCGAAGTACTGGGGGATCACGTAGGTGCCGGGCGCGGTGCGCGCAGCCTGATAGATCCCCTGGGTTGCTTGGTCAACCCCCGAGAAGAGGATGTCGGCTCCCTGAGACATCTGGGCAAGAGCTGCTGCGCGCCCCTTGGCCGGATCGCTGAACGACTGGATGTACGTACGCGAGATCTTGATGTCGGGGTTCGCGTATCGGGCACCGAGGACGAACCCCTCCAGCTCCGCGGTCAGGATCGGGAAGTCGAAAGCGCCGACGACTCCGACGTGGCCCGTCTCGGACATCGACCCCGCGAGAAAGCCGGCGAGGAAGGTGCCCTGCTCGAACCTCGGCAGAAGGGTGCAGATATTGGCCGCGTAGCTCTCGCGCGGAGCCTCAACGCCGCAGACCATGGAGTCCGGGAACTGCTTGGCGAACTTATCCACGAGCTGCGGAACCTCGGCCGTGGCGAAGATCCATGTGTCGCCGCCGCCGGAGAGGAACGAAGCAGCCGACTTATCGTAAGCGTCCACCGAGTTGGTTTCGTCGACAAAGGTCACCTTGACGGTGTCGCCGAGCTCCGCCTGTGCCGTCTGCGAGCCTTCGTACCAGGCTTGCGTCCAGGAGCCGTCCTGCCGGCTCCCGCCGGAGGCCAGGCCCACGGTGACGGGTTCGACGGCGGCTGTACCCCCGCTTGCGCTGTCGCCGTCCGAGCCGCACGCGGCAAGGAGGGCCATCGCGGCGACTGCCGACGCCGCGGCGAGCAGCCGCCGCGCAGCGGGTGGGATTCGACGCCATGTGCGTGCTCTCATGCTGCCTCCAGTCGTTGATGTCGGGAGATCACGAGAACCGTGCCGGGGCGACCCGGCGCAGGGGCTCGAGAAGTTGTTGCGTCAGCCCGCGGTGCCCGGCCGGAGAGGGATAGTGGATTCCGCATCCGGCGGGGTACTGCGCGCGCTTGCTGGCCACGACGACGGCGATCGTCGCGACGTAGGGGAGAAGAGCCCACGCCTCGAAGGGCACGGATGACGCGAACCCGGCGCTCTGTGCCTGGAACTGGAAAGCCTGGGTCATCCCGAAGACCGCGGCTGCGGGCAGCACCAGCAGGGGATTCCAGCGCGCAAGCACCACCACGGCGAGAGCGATGAAGCCCTGTCCGCTCGTGATGCCGATCGTGAACTGGCCGGATTGCGTCACGACCAGGGTCGCGCCACCGATCGACGACAACACGCACGCGAACACCACTGCGGCGAAACGCACTCCGCTCACGCCCACGCCCGAGACGTCGGCCGCTTCGGGGCGCTCTCCGACGGCTCGCGCGTGCAGGCCGAACCACGTCCGGCGCATCAGAAGGAACAGCAAAGGGGCGGCCAGGGTGGCCAGATAAACGATCACGTTCTGGTCGAAGAGAGCCGGCCCGATGAGCGGGATGTCCGACAAGAGAGGTATCGCCACTGGGTCGAAGACGCCCGCGCTCTGGGCGACGCCCGTCAGATACTTCTCGTAGAGAACGGTCGTGAGGCCGAGCATTAGGAAGTTGAAGAGGATCCCTGTGACGATCTGGTCGGTCCCTCGGATCACGTAGAACCAACCCAGCACGCACCCGACCGCCGCTCCGAGCGGAATCGATGCCCAGAGTGCAAGCCAGGGGCCTCCGAATTCGCGAAGAACGACAGCGCTCCCGAAGGCCCCGGCGAGCATGACCCCCTCGACGCCGATGTTGAGTACGCCCGCCTGCTCACAGATCGCCTCGCCGAACGATGCCCAGACGATCGGCAGCATCAGGAGGATTCCGCTCACGAGAATCGCCTCGGTCATGATCGCCCGAGAGCGCCGAGGGACGGGGCTCGAATCGCACCCAGCGCCAAGAGGCTGAGGACCAGGACGGCCTGGACCACCAACGAGGCAGACGTCGAGATGCCGACTTCGACGGGGAGGTTGTATCCGCCGACGAGCAGCGCCGCGTAGAGGAACGCGACGGGCAGGATCAGCAGGGGCCGCAGTCCGGCGATCAGTGCCACGGCGATGCCCATGAACCCGTACCCGGGCGAGAAGTCCCGGGCCAGGAGCCCATTGATGCCGACGACGTTGATCGCTCCGGCGAGCCCCGCGAAGCCGCCGCCGATCGCAAGCGCGTAGACCTGCAGACGGCCGATCGAGAATCCGGCGAGCCGAGAGGCATCCGGGGACATGCCGATGGTCCGCAGCCCGAAACCGAGGCGCGTCCGCGCCATCATGATCGCGGCCGACGTGATCGCCACGACGCCGAGCACCTCGCCGAGTCCTACGGGCGTGCCCGGCCAGAGGTTCATCAGGCCCACATCGGTAGGGATCGTCGGCGAGGTCCCCGAGATGCCCGCACCGGTCCAGACCCCGTTTATCAGCAGCTGAGCGATGCCGATCGCCACGAAGCTGAGCATGAGGGTCACGATCACCTCGTTCGCCCCGAAGCCGGCCTTGAAAAGGCCCGCGATCGCTCCCCACCCCGCGCCCGCCACGACGCCGATCACGAGCGCTGAGGTGGCGACGACAGGTCCGGAGACGCCGGAAGGCATCCCGAGGGCGACCGAGACGGCGGCGATCGCGCCGGCGTACATCTGACCCTCTCCGCCGACGTTCCAAAGGCCGGCCCGAAAAGGGATCGCGGCTGCGAGTGCGGTCAAAGCGAGCGGCGTAGTAACGACAAGGGTCTGCCCGAGCCGGAAGTCGCTGCCGAAGGCGCCCTCGAGCATCGCGGCGAAGGCGGCGATGGGGTTGACGCCGAGGGCGACGAACACGAGCCCGGTGAGCGCGGCCGACGCCAGGGTCGCAAGGAGCACGCCGAGCGACTGCCTGCGGTTCGTCGTTACGCTCCGGGCCACTCTCGCGCACCATCCTCGGAGTCGCTCGGCGCTTGGTGCGCCCGCCCCAGGGTTGCGTGTCCTCACCGCCCGCCCGCCCGCTCGGCGACTCCCGCGGACGCCTGCCGCGACCGTGGCAGGCGGGGCACGCCGACCATCAGGCCGCCGCCTCTTGAGTCACGCCCGCCATCGCCCGCCCGACCGCGTGCAGATCGAGCTCCCCGGTGTGCGCGTCGAGAACGATGCGCCCGCGGAAGAGCACGACGACCCGGTCCGCTAGCGCGAACAGCTCGTCGAGATTGAGGGTGATCATCAGGATCGCGCATTCCGCTGCGCGTAGGTCGAGTAGCCGGCGGTGTACGGCGTGGGTCGCGGCGATGTCCAGCCCTCGTGTCGGTTGCGCAGCGATGAGTAGACGTGGCCGACGGGCGAGTTCTCGCGCGACGACGACCTTCTGCTGATTCCCGCCCGACAACACGCCCATCCGGGCGTCGGGGTCGGCCGGGACCACCCCGAACTCCTTCAGGAGTCGTTCAGCCTCCGCGCGCATCTGCTTGCGAAGCAGGAAGCCGTGCCGGCTGAGGCGCCGGTCCGCGACCGAGGCAAGCGCGAGATTCTCGGCGAGGGTGAGCTGGGGCAGGACGTCCCAACGAAGGCGGCTCTCGGAGATCATGCTGACTCCGCGGGTATGTAGTGCCGCGGGGGTCATGTGATCGACTGACTCGCCGGCGATCCGTACCGAGCCGCTGACGATGCGCCTCACCCCGAACAGTGCCTCCGAGAGTTCGCGTTGACCGTTACCTTCTACGCCGACCAGCCCGACGATCTCTCCAGGGTGAACGCAAAGGTCGCATCCGTCCACCGCGCGTGAGCGGTGCTCGCCGTCCGCTACCAGCCCGCGCACTTCGAGTATCGGGGCGGCTGGCTCGGGCCGCGGCGAGGCGCGGCGCAGCGCACCCGTGGGCGCAGCCCCGACCATCGCGTGCGCAAGCGACGTCTCATCGACCTGTGCCCGCTCCGCCGCCAGCACCACCTCGCCGCCACGGAGAACCGTCACATCGTCGGCGACCTCAAGTGCTTCTCGAAGCTTGTGCGTGATGATCACGGTCACGTGACCCTGCTCGCGGAACGCACGTAGCAGTTCGAACAGGCGGGCGATCTCGGCCGGCCCGAGTGTTGAGGTGGGCTCGTCGAGGATGAGCGTTCTCGCCCGCCGGTGAAGCAGGCGAAGGATTGCCACCTGCTGCTGCGCATCGATCGAAAGGTCGCCTACCAGACTCTCCGGCTCGACCGGAATCCCGTTTCGCGCGGCGAGCTCGGCGACCGCACCCGCCCGAACGGCGCGCCGGAATCCCGGTGACCAGCTCGGCCGATCGCCCAGCAGTACGTTCTCGGCCACCGTCATGTTGGGAACGAGACCGATCTCTTGGGGCAGCATCCCGATCCCCGCGGAGAGGGCGTCGCGTGGAGTCGCGAACTCGACAGGTCGTCCATCCACGAGGATCACCCCTGCGCTAGGTCTATAGCGCCCGAAGAGGACGTTCATCAGGGTTGACTTGCCCGCGCCGTTCGAGCCGAGAAGTGCATGTATTCGCCCGGGAGCCAGGTTGAGATCGACCTGGTTGTTGGCGATCACTGCCCCGAACCGCTTCGTGATACCGATCATGGCGACATGGCCTGAGGCAGGTGACGCGGCCGGCTCCTCCCGGTGCGCACCGCCCGCGCCGTGCATCTCGGGAGTGTGTGCGGGCCCTCCGGTCACGTGGGGAGGACGATCGCTTCAGGGAGCCACCAGTCCGGGATCTGGTCCGCGCCGGTCTCGGTCACCACCAGGGGGCATCCCAGGCTTGCGCCGCGATGACCCGACGGACTCATCGGGTGCGGCTCGAACTCGATGACCATTCCCGCCTTGAGGACGAACGCGGCGTCGGAGACATAGTTGACTCGTGGATAGGTACCCATCGGGGCCTCCAGCCCCAACCCGAGACCGTGGAACGCGGGATTGCCGAAGGTGAAGCCGTTGTCCGTGATCGGCCCGAGCAGGGCGGCCTCGAGTTCGCCGACGGTGGTGCCGGCTCGGATCACTCGGCGACCGGCGGCATACGATTCGGCCGCCGCCGCGAAGATGCGGACCCATTCCTCGTCGGGCTCACCGACGGCGAACGGTTGGTTGAACTGCGCCTTGTACCCCAGATAGGCGGCGTCGAGCTCGATGAGGATGATGTCGCCGATCTCGAGCGGTGTGTCGAGGCGCGGCTCGAGCCAGCCACCGCTCTGGCCGCCGTGCATCACGTTGGGGCCCTGGCAGTAGAGGATCATCGATCCAGGATCGCAACCGGCACGAAAGAGAACGTCCATGATCACGCCCCGAACCTCGAAGTCCCTGACTCCGGGACGCGCGATCTCGCTGACAGCGTCGAAGACGATCCGCATGGCGTCGCAGCCGACACGTAGGCACTCGATCTCCTCTGCGCTCTTCACCTGTCGGCCCGTGTCAACGAGATCGGTGTGGTCTGTGAACTCGATGTCGGGGAGTGCGCCGCGAAGGCGCTCGACCGTCGTATAGGGGAAGCCGTTCAGCTCGCCGTACAGACCCGACATCCCGACAAGCCCGATCCGCCCCGATGTAAGGCTGAGCTCCGCGAGTCGCGACACGATCGCCCCTGCGAAGTCGGGGATGGCCCCCCGCCAGTCCTCGACCCACTTCGGGGAGAGGCCGTTCTCGAAAGAAAAGAGGGTCGGCTCACCGACAAGGGGCAGCACGAGGTATCCCTCGCTGTTGACGTTGGTGAGGTACTGCAGGTTCTGGTTCGAATCCCGGTAGCACCCGAAGGACCCCTGCACGATCAGGGCATCCAGACCGCGGGCGCGCGCGCCTCCGCGTACGAGCGCCCAGCGCCGGTCGCGTTCCGCGTCGCTGAAGTCGAACGTGGGCCGATCGCCGAGGCGGCCGGTGATAGCGGGTGAGAGTGTCGTCATGTCGTCCTCATGTGCGTGGGGGTGGCGACTGCGAGCCCAACTCGCAGCCGTGCCGGTGCGCCGATCTCGGCGACTCCGGAGCGATCGCCGCCTCGGCACCGGCCAGCCCCAGGAGACGCCACGCGTTGCCTGACAGGACCGCCCGGGCCGCGTCGGGCCCCAGCGAGCCGCGAACCATGTCTATGCCTTCGGCCACGGGCCAGAACGGGTGGTCGCTCCCGAACAACACACGTTCGCGCCCGTAGAAGTCGAGCGCCATGCCGAGGGCCGCCGGGTTGAGGGCCACCGTGTCTGTGTAGAAGGTTCGGAGGTAGTCGGTCGGGGGGTGCGGAAGCTCGCGCCCCATCGCCCATGGCTGGCGGTATTCGTAGTCGATCCTGCCGGCGAGGTAGGGCAGCACCGCCCCGAGGTGAGGGTGGACCACGGTGAGGCGGGGGCAGCGCTCGATGATGCCGCTGAGGACCAGTCCGAGCGCCGCCGCCGACGTGTCAAGCATGTAGCCGAGGATGTACTCGAGCCCGTGGCGAGCGAGTGCCGTAGCGGCGATGCTCGTGGTCGGGTGGAGGAACACCGGCATCCCAAGCTCTTCGAGACGGAGATATACCGGCAGCATCTCCTCGCGGTCGATGGGCTGTCCGGCCGCGTTTGACAGAACGCTTACGCCGCGCAGGCCGAGACGGCCGGCAGCGTCGTCGAGCGCTTCCAGGGCGGCCGCGGGATCTCCCATCGGGATCGTCGCCAGCCCGATGAACCTCCCGGGATATGCGCGCTCGGCCTCAGCGCGGGCCTCGTTGAGGGCGACTGCGACCTCCCGACCGAGATCGCGCGGCAGATCGTCAACGCCGAGGTATCCCGAGGAGACAACGGTGGAGACTCCCTGCTGCGCCATCTCCTCCAAGGTGGCACCGAGATCGAGTTGCCGCGAAGTCACCTCGAGGACGTCCGTCGCGGTCAGGTGGAGCCGGAAGCCGTCACTCGCCCGCTCCGTCATGGGCGCCTCTCGGCGACCCAGTAGCGCCTCGAAGAAGACGGGGGGCAGCCAGTGCGACTGGCAGTCGATCACGGCGTCTGGTTCGGAGGGCATCACGTCGTGAGCCAGCCGCCGTCGACGACGAGCGTCGCGCCGGTGATGAAGCCTGCGGCGCCCGATGCCAGGAACGCCACGGCGAGTCCGACCTCGCGAGGCTCTCCGAGCCGCCCCATCGGCGTGCGAGCGAGGACCCCGGCAAGAACCTCGGGAGAGTCCTCGAGCGTCTCTACATCGCGCCGTACATAGCCTGGCGCCACGCAGTTGACCCTGACTCCGTGCTGTGCCCACTCAGCGGCGAGGGCCTTGGTGATACCGACGACTCCGAACTTGGCGGCGGTGTACGAAACAGCGTTCGGGATCGCTACCATGCCGCCGATCGACGAGATGGTCACGATGCTCCCGCGACCGCTTGCGATCATCCGCCGACCGACCTCCTGACAGCAGATCCAAAGTCCGCGCAGGTTGATCGATTCAACGCGGTCCCACTCCTCGAGGCCGAGCAACTCGCTCGGTCCCCATTCCTGGAACACTCCAGCGTTCGCCACCAGGACTTCAGGACTCCCGAGTTCGCGTGCGCAGCGCTCGGCGAGGAGGCGGACATCGCGTTCCTCGCTCACGTCGCACTCCATCGCCATCGCGCGGACACCATGGCGGGTCACCTCGGCGGCTGTGTCTTCGAGGGGGCCGATCCGTCTACCGGCGAGCGCGACGTCGGCGCCCGCGCCCGCAAGTGCCAACGCCGTCGCCCGGCCTATGCTGTGACCAGCTCCGGTGACGATGGCGACTCGACCGCTCAGGTCGAACTCGGCGTTCACCGGCGCTGGTCGCCCGAGTACGGCTTGGGAACCGGAAGGGCGCGGTACTCGCCAACGAACGAGGTCACGCCGGCGAGCGCAGCCTCGAAGAGGATCCGCCCGGTCTCCGCGGTTGCAGCGCTCGCAGCGCCTGCCACGCCCCTCGGGAATCGCTCGGCGAACGTATAGCCCACCGAGGCGATACCCATGTCGGTGATGTCTCGGAAGTCCCATCGCGTCATTGGCTCCACGAGGTGGTCCGATCCTGCTGGGTCACCGACTCGTCCGGGTTGGGCATCCATCTGGAGGGAGGTCTCGAACTCGCAGGCGTGTCCGGCTCCGCCCATCGGACTGCGTCGGACCTCGGCGAACGTGGCGCACGCGAAGTCGTAGTAGGTCAGGGAGGCCACGGAGATCCCGTGCCGCCGCTTCGCCTCGTACACGAAGAGCGTGAGCATCGGCTTGTTGCTGTTGTGGCCGTTGATCCAGCAGATGCGGCGGAAGCCGCACGCGACGAGGCTGTCAACGATGTCCTCGGCAAGGGCGAGGAAGGTGCCTGGGCGCAGCGTCAGGGTTCCGCCCAATCCGAGATGGGCATTCGACAGACCCCATGGGATCGGAGGTGCCACTAGGACGTCGTCGAAGGCCGCGGCACAGCCGGTCGAGATGCGGGTGGCCATGTAGATGTCCGTATCGATCGGCAGGTGGGAACCGTGCTGCTCGATGGCCCCGATGGGGATGAGCACGGTTGCATCCGCCGCCGCATAGGACCTGACCTCTGGCTCACGCAGGTTCTCGAAACGCACCTCACGGCTCATCCGACCCCCCGATCTCGTCGCGCGCCGCCCCATCTGCCGGCGATACCCGCTGTTGTGTCGCGGGGCGCCGACAGCGGGCGCATCTCGTCAGGCTTCATGAGACGTGGCCTCCTCCGCGAGGTCGGCGGTCACCGGATCGAGCAGGTAGGACGCGAGCTGGCCGTCATCGATCACCAGTTCGTCGTCCAGCCAGAGGCTGCAGCCGCGTAGAGGCATGTCCATGTGGCACGGGGTGTCGTTCGTTCCCCCGAACTCTGCATTCGGTCCTGTTGAGAACATGACGCTGCCCAGGAACGATCGTGAGTCCATGCCGATTCCGCCCCCGCTGCCCGTCAGCAGGGCATCCCAACGGGCGTTCTCGTTCAGGCCCCATCCGATGTGCGAGATCGCCCAGCCTCGCTCGTCGCCGAACGACTCGACGTACTCCCGCATGAGGAGAGCGTCCGTTCCCCCCTCGACCTGGACGATCGTCCCGGCCTCGACGACCACGCGGACGGGCCCCTCGAAGTAGCGCTTGTAGGGAAAGAGGATGTCGCCCGGCTGGAACACCAACTGCCCATTGACCCCGCCGTCTCGTGCGACCGTGCCGACGAGGGAACTGGCGAAGTGATCCCAACGGCCAGGCTGGTCGGCGATGCCGTATTGATGGATGTAGCCGTACTGCCCCAGCTCGTAGACGAGATCAGTCCCTGCGGGGCTGGTGACGCGCAGGCGAGTGGCGCGTTCGAGGCGCTCGCGGCAGGCGAGCGCGCGCGTTCGCTGCAGGCTCGTCGGAGCCAGCCGAGCGAGCACATCGAGGGGTTCGATGCAGGTCAAGATCCGGCTACCCCCAGCGAGGATCTCCTCCTTCTCGCGAGACCAGAGAAGGAAGACGAGGTCGACCACCAGGTCGCTGTCCCGGCATGCCGCAACCGCGGAAGGACAGAACCCGCCGAGACCGGTTTCGGCCGCCCGGACGCCGAGTTCCCCGGCGCCCCGCACGAGGCCGTCGTCGGGCAGATCGATGGTGAAGGTGAAAGCATCGATCCTCAGCGCCGCTGTGCGAAAGGCCTCGGCGTAGGTCGCGCGCGCGGACCCCTGCGTGAGGACCGCGACCGTCGCGCCTGGCTCGACTCCGCACGCGACGAGCTCGCGCTCAGCCAGCACCGATAGGGCTTCGAGTCCGCTTGCGGGTATCACGGCGTCTCCCAGGGGTATTGCTCTGTGTCCCGTACTCTGGCTCCCACCGGGTGCTCGGCGGCAACGGGGTAACGCCTGCGCAGTGCGCGGGTATTCCCTCAGCCCCAACCATCGGGGCTGGCAGCAGCGAACCCGGCCGAGACTCAGGCGGCGGAGAACCCACCGTCGACGGAAACAGCCGCCCCGGTCATGAACGACGCCCTATCGGACGCGAGGAACACAACGAGTTCTGCGACCTCTTCGGGTCGCCCGTAGCGCCCCATCGGCACGTTGCCCCCGAATAGGGCACGGGCGACGGTCGGGTCATCCGGGGACGCCAAGGCCTCCAGGGCCTCCATCATGCGCGTCTCGACCGGACCAGGGCATACGGCGTTGACCCGAACGCCCTCCACCGCGCATTCGAGAGCGGCTGTTCGCGTGAGCCCGAGAACGGCGTGCTTGCTCGCGACGTAGGCGCACATCCCCGGAGCTCCGGCGATCGCGAGGCCCGAGGCTGCATTGATGATGCTGCCTCGGCCTGCGGTTGTGCGAATCGCCGCGATGGCCTGGCGGAGGACGAGCCAGGCACCTTTCACGTTGACTCTCATCACTTGGTCGAAGGCGTCCTCCGGGTAGTCGGGTGTCATGGCCACGACGCCCTCGACGCCGGCGTTGTTGAAGACGACGTCGATGCGGCCGAAAGCCTCGATGGCCTCGCCGAAGGCTCGAGCAACGAACGCCGCATTTGACACGTCCCCGACTGCCGTGAGTGCCGGGAGGCCTCCAGCCCTGACCGCCGCCGCGACCGACTCCACGGCCGCCGCCTCCAGGTCGACGAGGACGACTGTTGCTCCGGCGGCTGCCAGCGCCGCGCTCGTCGCTGCACCGATGCCGCCTCCGGCGCCCGTGACGAGCGCCACCTTCCCACTCAACTCTGGAACGGTCCCTCCCATGTTGGCGCTCATGCCAGGCTGGCAGGCGCGGGTCACCCGATCATCCGGGAATACGGTCACCCTGGGGCGGACTTACCCGATCACCGGTACGGGCCGGGCGTGAGACTGTCCTGAACATGGACCTGTGTTCGCTCGGCGCCGTTGAGATCGCTGCGCGCTATCGCTCGCGTGAGTTGTCGCCAGTCGAGGTGATCCACGCGGTTGCCGACAGGGTTCGCGAGACGCAGCCGCTCCTGAACGCGTTCACGACCACCTGCCTGGAGACCGCCCTCGACGACGCTGCCCGCTGGGAGAAGGCGTTCGCCGAGGGTCGTCCGGCCGCGATTCTCTCGGGTGTTCCCTATGCCGCCAAGGATCTCTTCGATACGGCAGGCATACGGACCACAAGCGGCTCGGCACTCGACCACGACCGCGTTCCCAGCAGGGACGCGCCCACCGTTGCTCGGTTGAGGCGGGCTGGAGCGATCCTGGTCGGCAAGACCGGCACGCACGAGTTCGGCTGGGGGATCACCTGCGCCAACCCGCACTTCGGTCCGGTTCGCAACCCTTGGGATCCGAGGCTCTCGTCCGGCGGATCGAGCGGCGGGTCCGCGGCCGCGGTTGCCGCGGGGTGCGTCCCGATCGCCCTCGGCTCGGACACGGGCGGGTCGGTCCGTATTCCGGCGGCGTTCTGCGGAGTGATGGGCTTCAAGCCGACCCACGGGCGGATCGATTCCACGGGCCTCACGCCGCTTGCGCCCTCGCTCGATCACCCGGGTGCCCTTGCGCGTGATCCGGCAGATCTATGCACCCTGTTCGCTGCCATGGACGATTCCGCGCCGCCGGACGGCCCTGGGCTGCTGGACGGCATCCGGGTTGTCGTCGCACGGGGGCTCCATCCCGTGGCTCTCGGGCCGGCCCAGGAGCGGGCCCTGGCTACGGCCACCGGCGTGTTGGCCCAACTCGGCGCCCGGGTCCGTGAGGTCCGGGGTCCCGACCTCACGGGGATGCTGGACGCCTTCGGGGTGATTCAGCGTGCGGAGGCTCTGGCCGCGCATATCGCCGCGGGCCGCGTCCCGACGATGGTGGATGGCTACGGCCCGGACGTGCGCGCCCGGATGGCGGCGGCGCAGCTCGTCACCTTGGACGACTATCGCGAGGCGACTCTCGTGCGCGAGCGCCTGCGCTCCGAGATCGGGCGGTTGCTCGAGCGGGCCGACATGCTCCTGAGTGTCGTCGCTCCATGCGGACCTCCGGAGGTCGGGAGCGACTTTGTCATGCACTTGGGTCATGAACGAGCACTACGAGACGTGGTTATGCCGACTACCGCTCCCCAGGATCTTCTAGGGGTACCGGCGTGTGCGTTGCCTGCCGGCCTCGACGACTCGGGCATGCCTATCGGTGTTCAGCTGACCGCGCGGGCGTGGCGCGACGAGCAGCTGCTGGGCTGGACCTGGGCCCTTGCCGAGGCTCTCCCGGGCCTTCAGGGCCGGCCCGTCGCGGGGTGATGGGCCGGCAGGGATTCAGGCAAGCAGCGACCGCGGATCGACCAACCTCAGTGCGACGCACCGCGCCGCTGCGTGAGAGCGGTTGCGGGCATCGAGCTTGAGCACGGCGGTGGCCACGATGCGCTCGATGGTCTTGATGGCGAGATGCAGCTCTCCGGCCATCTCCCCGTTGGTCCAGCCGAGGGAGACGAGTCTCAGGATCTCAAGCTCACGTACGGTCAGACCCCGGCTGGGCACCGCTCGAGGCCAACTCGCACCGTTGACAATGGTCGATCCGCTCATCGCAGCACGGATCGACTCCGCCCATGTCGCGGTGTCCGCCCTCTTGGATATGAATCCGCGCGCTCCGATCGACAATGCACGTGACACGAGTTCATCGTCGGCGAACGCAGACATCACGATCACGACAGGGCGGTGGGTGACCGCCCCTCCGAGCTGAGCGGCTAGCTCGAAACCAGCCACGTCTGGGAGGTCGAGATCGACCAGCACCAAGTCGGGGCGCAACAGCCGCGCCCGTGCGAGGGCGCTGGCGCCGGTACCGGCGGTGCCGATCACGCGAATGCCCCCGGCGCGATGCAGCACCTCGGTGAGGCCATACCGAAAGACGGGCTGCTCGTCCACGACCAGAGCGCGGACGACCCTGCTGTCCGCGACCCCGTGTCCCCGGCTGCCCGGGCGTGATCGCTGCGGTCTCCGCGAGACGGGATGCAGGTTGCGCTCCAGGGGAACGCGCAATACCACTTCTGTTCCCCGGGAGGGGCTCGCGGTGACCATCAGGTGGCCACCCATCGCTTGGACCATCTCGCGCGCGGCTCTGATTCCGCCATCGGCGTGGCTCCAGAGGCCCTCTGGAGCGAACCCGCGACCATCGTCGGCCACCGAGAGCACCGCCTCGGAGTCGGTGACCGTCAGGGAGACCCGTGCCGCCTCGGCGGCCGAGTGCACCCGCACGTTGCTGAGAGCAGCGTGCGCGCAGTTGGCGATCATCCAGGTGACGTCGGCGGGAAGCTCGGAGGCGTCTCCTTGCGATGAAAGGGTCGTGACGATGCCGGTGTCGTGAGTCAGCCGGTCCACGAGATGGCCGAGCGCGGCTGCCACGCCGCCCCCTAGGATGCCCTTGAGCAAGGACGGGTCGTCCAGTGTTCGTCGGAGGCTACCTCGTGATCTGATGATGGCGCTTCGGAGGTCTGTAAGGCGATCGACGGGGACGGACGTGTTCTCGACCGCCTCGGTTGCAAGCCTTTCGATCTCGTCGGAGACCTCATCGAGGTGCCTCGACAGCGCGGCGCCGTTGTGCGGCACCACGCGCTCGGCCCGCTGGAGGGCCGGTTCGCGGTCCCCCTCGGGGGCTCCGGCACTGCGATCCCAGAGATCGAGAAGGAATACCGACACCTGGTCGGATACGAGCTGAGCGAGGACGGCGTCGGCCTCCGAGTAGAAGCCCCGCCTCCGGCTGACGAAGTTCATCAGGCCGAATGGTTGCCCCTGGATCCGGATGGGAACGCTGAGCAGGCCGAAGTACCCTGCAGCAGCGACGAGCGCATCCTCGATGCCGAGGATGCGCTCGTCTGAGCCGAAGTCGGCGGAGACGATCGGCCTGTTCTCTCGAATCACCCTTGATAGGCCGACGCGCTCCAGAGGCTGAAGGTCCCTCTCTCCGGGTATCGAGGGTGACGTCGCCACGGCGAAGCGCTCGAGGGCAGTGCCGCCGGCCGTCAGCATGTAGATGCTGAGTCGGTCGTGATCGATGAGATCACGGACCTGGCCCGCAAAGCCGGCCACCACCGCTCCGACCCGCGGCTCTCCTGCTGGGGTCACGGCCATTCCCGGTCCACCACGACGCCCATCACCTCGTCACCTGGGGCGTCGGCGCCAGCCAGCGACGGATAGCCACCCCATGTGCGAAGCGTAGCCGACGAATGGCAGTACCCCTCGGCCGAGAAGACCGGACACGGCGTGCGGCGACAGTTAACCGTGATGCGCTACCTCAGGTCAACTTGAGGAGGCGGTACTCGCCGTCGCAATAGGCCACTGGCGGACCGCCGGGCCCGGTGATGACGCGCGACACCGAGCCGATGAAGGCAGTGTGGTCTCCCACCGCGACTGCGTTCTCAAGACGACACGTGAGAGAGCCCCGGCATGCCCGAAGAACCGGTGGCGCCCCGTGGTAGGGGGCCTCAGCCAGATCATCGAGGAACTTCGGCCGTCCGGCCGCCGACGCCACCCGCGCCACGTCGACGTTCTGCGCGGTCACGAAGCTGACCCCGAAGGCTCCTTCCTGGAGAATCGCCCGTGCCGGGGTTGTGGTGGAGACCAAGCAGAAGAGCACGAGGGGCGGATCGAGGGAAGCGAGTGTGAAGGAACTCAAGGTCGTCCCCCACGGACGACCGTCGACGACGACAGTTACGATGACGACCCCGGCCGGATGCTCCCGCATGACCTCCCGGAGGGAGGCGGTGATATCGGCGGCGTGGTCCACGTCAGTCAGCCATGCGGAGGAAGCGCCTCACGTGGCTCACGGCGCCCGAACTGTCGTAGTCGTTGTACATCCTCTCCCGCAGGTACGGGAGAGGAAAGCCGTTGACGTTCTCGAAGATCTCGACCCGTCCTGCATGGGAGCTGCTCGTGAGGTCCCAAACGAGGTTCATGAGGATGTTCTTGTCACGCGCCGAGAGGCTCTCGCTTTCGTAGAACCATTCGAGTCGAGGGCCGAGCACCGGGTGATCGAAGTCCTCGCGTGACCATCTCAGGATCGGGCCCTGACCGGCTAGCTCTTGGAGGCGATGGATGATCGTCGGGTACAGCCCCAGGGCGTAGGAACGACCGGCAGTGATGATCATGGGATTGGGCCAGAGGGCGCCCCCCTCAGTCGCGATCGCCGCTGCCTCGGAGGCGATGAGCATCGCGCGCAGGACCTGCGCATACTCGATGACCTCTGCTACCAACTGCCGAACTCCGGGCCGATGCGAGGTACCGATCCCGTCCACGACGAGCTGGAGGACGCCGACGAAGAGCTCGGCCTTGACACACAGCTTGGTGAGCGTGTGCCAGTGCTCGAGAGCACCGATCAGGCCGTAGTGCCGACCGATCTCCGTCCAACCGAGACTCATGATCCGCCAGTTGGGAACGAAGACGTCCTCCATGATCACCAGAGAGTCGAGCTCCTCACCACGGGAGGTGATCGGATGATCGTGAAAGCTCTCCTCGGGCGTTGCGGTCATCTCCCGGCAGACGAGGCGCACACCAGGGCTGTTCACGGGGATGATCATCCAGATGGCGGAGTCGGGTGTGGGGTCGGGAAGGGCGATGTTCGACACGAGCATCTCGTTGCACTGGGGCGCGAGACTCCCCACGACCTTCGCGCCGCTGACCCAGACGCCCTCGGGGCTGCGGCGCATCACTCGCATGCCTCCTGGCAGAACCGTCCCGTCGATCTCCAGATCCAGCTCACGGGCGTCAGGCCCGCCACCATCCGTGTCATACAGGGGGATGCCGCGGCGGCCGAGCGCCGACCCTCTGCTGCGCCACCCCTGTGGATCGGCAACGGGTCCGGCGAGGACCACGTTGTTCTCTGATGCGTACTCGATATACGGCAGGATGTTCACGGCGTACTCGGGCGAGTGGCGCTCGATCAGGGGCAGGTATGCGGCCATGCCCACCTGAGTCGTCGCAATCATGTCCATCTGGCGACCGAAGACTCCAAAGGTCTCTCGCGCGAGGAACTCGATGCACTCGCGCCGACTTCTCAGGTCTTCCGGCGTTCGCGGCATCATCCACGCCTTCGTTGCGCGGATGCCGTCCTCGCGGACGTAAGTAAGGGTGTTCTGGGTGGCTGGGTCGTGCTGGGCGTCGAACGCCTGCGCAAGGATGTCGATGCCGCCGGCCGTCGACGGATGGCGAGTGACATCGTCGATCGTCTGCCCCCGGTACCAGACCTCGCGTCCGTCGCGGAGCGACTCGCGGAACTCATCACCGGTCTTCAGCCGGGTCGCAAGCTTCTCTGATGTCACTCTCTGGCCCCTTTTGCTGACGGCGTGGCCCAATGATGCGGCCGAAGCCCTCGGTGAGGCATCGGGAGAATGCGTTCTCCGGGGCGAGGGTTTACCCGCCGATCCGAAGGCAACCGCCAGCCGCGCATCGCAGCAACCGACGATCCCCTCGCGCCGGATGCACGAGGGTTTCCCCCCTTCCCCGAAGGAGCGAGCCGCCGCCATTGTGCGGCGGAGGCCGATCAGGGAGAAGGAGAGGCGCATATGGACCGGAGTGAGCTGAAGACCGATGTCGTGCCCGCCCCAACCGGAAGCTACTCCCAGGGGATCAGCGCCGGGGGCTTTCTCTTTCTTGCCGGCCAATGGCCGGCTACGCCCGAGGGCATCATCGTGACCGAGTCGTTTCGAGCCCAGGCGCGACAGGTGTTTCGGAATCTCGATGGGGCGGCCCGAGCCGCCGGCGCGCGGCTTGCTGATGCGGTCCAGGTGAGGGTCTTTCTTTCGGACCTCACCGAGTTCGCTGAGATGGACGAGGAGTATCGCGCCTTCGTCGCGGACCCGCTCCCCGCCCGCACCACGATCGGATGCCACCTCGCTCCGTCCGTTCGCATCGAAGCGGATGCGGTCGTCTGGCTCGGTGGGGCGTCGCCGCCAAGCTCCGGCACGGCCGCACGCTGACCCCCCGCGCGCCGCTCAGGCCCCGAAGCTGTCCCCGCAGGAGCAGGTCGAGGTGGCGTTCGGGTTGTTGATGCGGAACCCCCGTCGCAGCAGGCCGTCCTCGTAGTCGATGACCGACCCGGTGACGTGGATCGCGCTCTTGAGGTCCATCAGCATCGTCACGCCGTTCGAGACGACCTCGCGGTCGCCGGCGGCGGCCGTCTCGCCCGGCTCGAGGAGGTCGAGCTTGTACTCCAGCCCGGAGCAGCCGCCGGCCAGGATCCGCAGGCGCACGCCCTCGGGGCGACCCTGCTCGGCCGCCGAGGAGCGGATGTAGGCGGCGGCCGCGGGCGAGATCGTGACGAAGGCCTCGCCGCCGGCCTCGGCCTGGCGCGCGGCGCGGGCACGGGCCCGGGCGGCGGCCTTCTTCTCCTCGAGGGTCAGCGGCCGGTCGGGCGCGGCCGGCGTCAGGGCCGTCTCAGCCAAAGCCCATGACCTTCATGAGGAACTTGCCCTCCTCGGTCATGGCGTCCGGCGACCACGGCGGGTCCCAGACCCAGTTGACGTCGACCGCGGTCACGCCGTCCAGCGGCTCCAGCGCGGCCCGCGAGTCGCCCAGGATCTGCTCGGTGAGCGGGCAGCCCATCGAGGTCAGCGTCATGTCGAGGATCACCTTGCCGTCCTCGCCGATGTTCACGCCGTAGAGGAGGCCGAGATCGACGATGTTCACGCCGAGCTCGGGGTCCTCCACCTGCTTCATCGCGGTGCGGATCTCGTCCTCTGTGACCACTACGCCACCTCCTCGCCCTCGCGCTGGTAGGTCTGGATCGCGTCCTTGGCGGCCATCCACCCGAGCAGCGCGCACTTCACGCGCACCGGGTACTTCGCGACCCCCTCGAGGGCGATCGCGTCGCCGAGGCGGTCCTCGTCGCCCTGCTCGGAGCCGTGCATGACCATCCGGAAGTGCTCGACCACCTCGAGGGCGTCCTCCAGCGATTTGCCCACCAGGGCCTCGCTCATCATCGACATCGACGCCTGGGAGATGGAGCAGCCCTCGCCCGTGTGGGCGATCTCGGTGACCGTTCCGTCCACGATGTTGAGTTCCAGGTGGATCTCGTCGCCGCAGAGCGGGTTGTTCTGGTCGACGGCCACGGTGGGGTTGTCCAGCGACCCCTCGCCGCGCTTGCGGCGGTAGTGGTCGAGGATCAGGTCCTGATACAGGTCGTCGAGGCCGCCCACGGGTCCGTCCCCTACTTGAGGGCGAGCCGGGCGTTGCCCAGCGCGCGCACGAATACGTCGATCTCTTCCGCCGAATTGTAGAGGTAGGTGCTCGCCCGGGCCGTGGCCCCCACGCCGAGGACCCGCATCAGCGGCTTGGCGCAGTGGTGGCCCGCACGCACGCAGACGCCCTCCTGGTCGACCAGCTGCGCGATGTCGTGGGGATGGAGGTCGGGCAGGCTGAACGAGACCGCCCCGCCGCGCACGGCCGGGTCGCGCGGGCCGAAGACGGTGATGCCCTCGACCTGCCCGAGCGCGTCCAGCATGTGCGCCGTGAGCTCGACCTCGTGCGCCCGCACCGCGTCCAGGCCCACCGCCATCAGGTAGTCGGCCGCGGCGCCGAGGCCGATCGCCTCGGCGATCGGCGGGGTGCCGGCCTCGAACTTCCAGGGCAGGTCGGCCCACGTGGATCCCTGCTGGGTCACGTTGGAGATCATCTCCCCGCCCCCGAGGAAGGGCTCCATCGCCTCCAGCACCGCCGTGCGGCCGACGAGGACGCCGATGCCCGTGGGGCCGAGCATCTTGTGGCCGGTGAAGGCGAAGAAGTCGCAACCGATCGAGGGCACGTCCACCGGCATGTGGGGCACGCTCTGCGAGCCGTCCACCAGCACCAGGGCGCCCACCTCGTGGGCCATGCGGGTGATCTCCGCGACCGGGTTGATCGTGCCGAGCACGTTGCTCACGTGCACGACCCCGACCATGCGGGTCCGCTCGGTCAGGAGCGCCGCGAAGGCGTCCATGTCGAGCTCGCCCCCCGGGGTCACCGGTGCGAACCGGACCGTGGCCCCGGTGATGCCGGCGACGATCTGCCACGGGACGATGTTCGAGTGGTGCTCCATCTCGGTGACGAGGATCTCGTCGCCCGGCTTCAGCGTGCGCACGCCCCAGGCCCAGGCCACGAGGTTGATCGCCTCGGAGGCGTTCTTGGTGAGCACCACCGACTCGCGGGGCGCGCCGACCATCCGCGCAACCGCGTCGCGGCCCGCCTCGTAGCGGGCCGTGGCCTCGGCGGCCAGCTCGTAGACCCCCCGGTGCACGTTGGCGTTGGTCTCGCGGTAGTACGCGTCCATCGCGTCCAGCACCGCGGCCGGCTTCTGCGAGGTCGCCGCCGAGTCGAGGTACACCAGCGGCGCCCCGTGGACCGTCCGCGAGAGGATCGGGAAATCCGCCCGCAGCGCGGTCACGTCGATGGGGGCGGCCGCGGTGCTCATGTCAGCCGGCGGGCGCCGCGGCCTCCTCGGCCGCGCCGAACTCCACGTAGCCGTGCTCCTCCAGGTAGTCGGCGAGCTCGGGGCCGCCGGTGCGGGCGATGCGGCCCTCGAACATCACGTGCACCACGTCCGGCTTGATGTAGCGGAGGATGCGCGTGTAGTGCGTGATGATGAGGACGCCGAGGCCCGGGCCGCGCATCGTGTTGACGCCCTCGGAGACGACCTTCAGGGCGTCCACGTCGAGGCCGGAGTCGGTCTCGTCGAGCACGGCGAACTTCGGCTCGATCATCGCCATCTGCAGGATCTCGTGGCGCTTCTTCTCTCCGCCCGAGAACCCGGTGTTGAGGTAACGGTCGGCGAACGAGCGGTCGAAGCCCAGGAGCTCCGACTTGGCGTCGAAGAGCTTGATGAAGTCGCGGGGGGAGATGTCCTCGCCGCGGATCGCGTTGATCGACGTGCGCAGGAAGTTCATCACCGACACGCCGGGCACCTCGACCGGGTACTGCATCGCGAGGAAGAGGCCCAGGCGCGCGCGCTCGTCGGCCTCCATCTCGACGATGTCCTGGCCGTCGAAGATCACCGATCCGGCGGTGATCTCGTAGCGGGGGTGACCGGCGAGGGCGTAGGCGAGGGTGCTCTTGCCGGAGCCGTTGGGGCCCATCAGCGCGTGCACCTCGCCCTGGGGCACGGTCAGGTCGACGCCCTTCAGGATCGGGGTGTCGTCGACGGCGACCTCGAGGCCGCTGATCTGAAGGATGGGGTCAGCCACGGTTCTCCTAGGTGCGGATCAGGGGATGGTCAGTGCTGGGCGTGGGGTCGACCAGGACGCGTCCGTCCCGGACCTCCACGGGGAAGGTGGGGAGCGCCCGCGAGGCGGGCGGCGTGAGCGCCTCGCCGGTGCGCAGCGAGAACTGCGCGCCGTGGCGGGGGCACTCGATGCGGTCGCCCTCCACCCAGCCGGCCGACAGCGAGGCCAGCGCGTGCGTGCAGACGTCGTGCACCGCCAGGACGGAGCCGTCCACGTTCACGAGGCAGACGGGCGTGTCGCCGACCTCCACGAGCAGGGGCTGCCCGGGGGCGAGGTCGGCGAGCGCCGCGACATCGACGGCTCCGGTCAGGACAGCTTCTCCTGCACGGCGGCCTCGAGCTCGGTGCGCAGCTCCTCCAGGCTCACCATCTCGAGCACCTCCTGGAGGAAGCCCATGACGATCAGGCGCTTGGCCTCGGGCGTCGGCACGCCGCGCGACTGGAGGTAGAAGAGGTGCTCGTCGTCGACGCGGCCGACGGCGCCCGCGTGCGAGCACTTCACCTCGGCCGTCTCGATCTCGAGGAACGGGATCGTGTCGGCGCGGGCGCCGTCGTTGAGGACCAGGTTGCGGTTGGTCTGGTACGCGTCGGTGCCGGGCGCCCCCGGGGGCACGATCAGGTTGCCGAAGAACACGGTGTGCGCGTGGTCCTGGATCGCACCCTTGTAGAGCAGGTTCGAGTACGACTGCGGCGCCTCGTGGCGCGCGATCACCCGGTGCTCGAAGTGCTGGTCGCCGCCGGCGAAGTAGAGGCCGAGGGCGCGGGCGTCCGAGCCCGGGCCCGCGCAGACGACGGTGGGCTCCACCCGGACGACGTCGCCGCCGAGGGTCACGACCACCGAGCGCAGCTTCGCCCGCGCAGCATCGCGTGGTGGCGCACGCCGGCGCCCCAGTCGATCACCGAGATGTGCTCCAGCTCCGCTCCCTGGCCGACGTAGAGCTCGACGACCGTCGAGACCTGTACGGCGCCGGAGACGTCGGGGGAGGCGTAGCGGTCGATGACCGTGGCGCTCGCGCCCTCCTCGACGACGATCAGGGTGCGGCCGAAGATGCGCCCGCTGGCCCCCGACGCCGTCAGGATCGCCTCCACCGGCAGCGTCGCCCGTACGCCCCGCGGGACGTACACGAACAGGCCGCCGTCCCAGTGGGCCGCGTTCATGGCCTCGGGGCGCTCGGCGAAGCCGATCAGGCCGTAGAGCTTCTCGCGCACGAGCGCCTCGTGGGCCTCGAGGGCCGCGCCCAGCTCGGCCACGATGACGCCCTCGGGCAGGTCGAGCAGCTCCGGCGCGGACGGCACGCCGTCGGCCAGCCGCAGCCGCGCCGCGCGCACGCCGTCCTCCACCGTGACGGTCCCGGCGGATCCCGGCGCCGCCGGCTCGGCGCCGGTCAGCGCCAGGTCGGCCGGCGGGGTGAAGCGCCAGGCCTCCTCCTCGCCCGTCAGGGCGGGGAGGGAGGCGCGTCGCGGGCCTCCTGGGCCCACGCCGGGATCGCGCTAGCCAATCGAGCCCTCCATCTGCAGTTCGATCAGTCGGTTCAGCTCCACGGCGTACTCCATCGGGAGCTCCTTGGCGATCGGCTCGATGAACCCGCGCACGATCATCGCCATGGCCTCCTCCTCGGAGAGCCCGCGGCTCATGAGGTAGAAGATCTGGTCGTCGGCCACCTTCGAGACGGTCGCCTCATGGCCGATCGAGGCGTCCTCCTCGCGGATGTCCATGTAGGGGTAGGTGTCCGAGCGGCTGTCCTCGTCGAGCAGCAGCGCGTCGCAGACCACCGAGGCCTTGGAGCGCTTGGCCCCGGGCTCCACCTGCACGAGCCCGCGGTAGCTGGTGCGCCCGCCGCCGCGCGAGATCGACTTGGAGACGATCGTCGAGGAGGTGTCGGGGGCGACGTGGACCATCTTGGCGCCGGCGTCCTGGTGCATCCCCTCGGAGGCCATCGCCACCGAGAGCACCTCGCCGTGGGCGCCGGGACCGGTCAGCCAGACGGCCGGGTACTTCATCGTCAGCTTGGAGCCGAGGTTGCCGTCGACCCACTCCATCGTGGCGTTCTTGTGCGCCTGGGCCCGCTTGGTGACGAGGTTGTAGACGTTCGTCGACCAGTTCTGGATGGTCGTGTAGCGGCAGCGGGCGCCCTCCTTGACGATGATCTCCACCACCGCCGAGTGCAGGGAGTCGCTCGTGTACACCGGGGCGGTGCAGCCCTCGACGTAGTGCACGAACGAGCCCGGCTCGCAGATGATCAGCGTCCGCTCGAACTGGCCCATGTTCTCCGCGTTGATGCGGAAGTACGCCTGGAGCGGGATCTCGACCTGGACGCCCGGCGGGACCCAGATGAACGAGCCGCCCGACCAGACGGCCGAGTTGAGCGCGGCGAGCTTGTTGTCGCCGGGCGGGATGATCGTGGCCCAGTGCTCGCGGAAGATGTCCTCGTGCTCACGGAGCGCGGTGTCCGTGTCGCAGAAGATGACGCCCTTCTTGTCGAGGTCCTCGCGCAGCGAGTGGTAGACGACCTCGCTCTCGTACTGGGCGCTCACGCCCGAGAGGTACTTCTGCTCGGCCTCCGGGATGCCCAGGCGGTCGAAGGTGTTCTTGATGTCCGAGGGGACGTCGTCCCAGTCGGTGCTCTGCTTCTCCGACGAGCGGATGAAGTAGAAGATGTTCTGGAAGTCGATGCCGTCCATGTCCCCGCCCCAGTTGGGCATGGGCTTGCGCTCGAAGATCTCGAGCGCGCGGAGGCGGAACTTCAGCATCCATTCGGGCTCGTTCTTCAGGAACGAGATCTCACGGACGACGTCCGCGCTGAGGCCCCTCTTGGGCTCGAACACGTAGTTCGCCGGATCGTGCCATCCGAACTTGTACTGGCCCAGATCGATATCGGGCGGCTTGACTGATGACACGGGCCCTCCCCGGTCGGATGACGAACGACGTCCTCTAAAGGATACGCGGATCGCCGCAAGAAGGTGAACCCGCCGTCGCGCCCGGACCGTCGTGGACCGCCGTCCGCGGTCGGGCGACGGTCAGATTATCCGAGGATCCCGGCCCGGTGCGTCAGGGGACGCTCGTCGAGCGCTCGACCACCGGCCGGCCCCGCGAGATCCGGGTCCAGAAGAGGGTGGCCTCGCCGCCCCCCGACATCGCGACGGCCGGGGGATCGGCCTCGCTGACGCCGGTCGATGACACGCTCTCGCCCGGGCCGAGCGTTCCGTCGGACGCGCGCCGCGACGCCATCACCTGGGCGTCTGCCACCCACGCGGTGACGCCGTGCAAGCCCGATCCCACCGCGACGCGCGCGGAGCGGGTCGACGGATCGGCGGCCGCCAGCGTCGATGCGGTGCCCACGCCGAGGTCGGCCGCGATCGGCGCCGCCCGCGGCCGTCCGCCCACGTCGATCCATCCCGAGAGGGCGTCTGCGGCCGGGTTGACGGCGACCGCCGGCGCTCCGGCCTCGCCGTCCGCGCGGTCGGCCGACTTCAGCACGGGCAGCTCGCCGAGGGTCAGGGTCTCGCCGGTCTGGCCGCGCCACCACGACAGCGTGCCGTTCTCGTCCGCGTTGACCGCCACCGCCCGCCCGTCGCCGGCCACCGCGAGGTCCGCCGCGACGTCGCCGCCGGTGCGGAACGGCAGCTCGACCTCCCGCCCGAAGGCGCCCCCCGGGGCGCGCGTGCGGGCGAGCGCCGTGCTGCGGTCGGCGGGGAGGTCGCACTGCCACCACACGACGGCGTGGCCGCGCGCCCCGACCGCCACCCGGGGCAGCCGCACCTCGGCGCACAGCGCGGAGCGCGACAGGCGCACGGGGCCGGTCCAGGCGCCGTCGGCGCCCACCTCGGCGTACTGCACCTGGCCGACGAAGCCGCGGTCGCCCGGCGCGGTCCCGGTGCCCCAGTGCCATGTCGCCACCGCCGTGCCCGCGTCGTCCACGGCGAGCTCGGGCGGCCCCACCTTGTGGCGGTCGCTCGACAGGGTGCGGATCCGGCTCCAGCGGGTGTCGCCCGCCGCGCGCTCCCGGGCGCGGACGACGTAGACCGCCTGCCGCACCGGGCCGCGCCGGGTGTCGACGACGCGCCGGCGCACCACCTGCCTCCACGCCACGATCACGCGCCCCTCGCCGTCCACCACCACCTCGGGGTCGATCGCGGGGCGCCCGCGCCGGGAGATGGCCACGGGCTCCTCCCAGCCGTCGCCGGCCGGGCGGACGCTGACGACGACCATCTGGGCCCGCCGGGCGCCCCTCACCCACACGGCCGCGGCGTCGCCCCGCGCGTTGGTGGCGACCTCGGGCGAGCGGGCGGGCAGGGGGCCGCGCGACGCCTGCTCGGGAGCGCTCCAGGCACCGAGTGCCGGGGTCGCGGCGAGGGACAGCAGACCGGCGGCGGCGAGGAGGGGGCGGAACGACGTCATGGGCAGACGGTACAACGGAGCGGGTGTAACCTCAGCATGAGTGAGTCCCGCGTGGCCTTTTGGGGGGCGAAAGTGACGAATGATGATCGGGCCGACCGGGACATCGGCCGTCTGGCCGCCGCGCTCGGCGACCCGACCCGCCGCCAGGTGTTCTTCGCGGTCCGGGGGAGCGGAACGGACTGCACCAAGGACGAGGTCGCCGCGACCGTCGGCATCGACCGGCGCCTGGCGGGGTTCCACCTCGACAAGCTGGTGCTGTACGGGTTCCTCGAGGCCGACTTCCGGCGCGCGCCCGGCCGCTCGGGACCGGGTGCGGGACGCCCCGCCAAGCGCTACCGCCTCGCCGAGGCGGACATCCTCATGGCGCTCCCCGAGCGCCACTACGACCTGCTGGCCACCCTCCTCCTGCGCGCCTCGCGCGGCGGCGGGGACCAGCAGTCACTCGAGCGGGTCGGGTACGACTTCGGCTTCGAGGTGGGCGTCGCCGAGGTGGCCGCCGGCCGGGCCGCCCCCGGCGCGTCGCTGACCGAGACGATGGAGGGGATGGTCCGCCTCCTGTCGCGCTACGGGTTCGGCGCGCGGGCGGAGGGGGAGGGCAGCCTGCGCGCGTGCGCCTGCCCCTTCGAGGAGCTCGCCTTCGATGATCCCGAGCGCATCTGCGGGCTCGATCGCGCCATCTGGCGCGGCATGCTCGCGGCCTTCGCGCCCGAGGCGACCCTGCGCGTCGCCACCACCCGCGCCGGCGGCGACGACGCCTGCGTCGCCACCGTCCAGGCCGAGGGTCGCGCCTAGTCCTTCACCCGGGTCGTGGCGAAGAGGTAGGTCATCACGCCCAGGATGATGGTCATGCCGGCGGCGGCGATCGGGTCGGCGCCGCGGGTCTGGACGGTGGCCGCGACCGTCTCGGCGAAGACCGCGATCGTCAGCAGGCTGAACATGACGAAGCCGAGCCAGTTGGCCCATCCGACGGGCAGGTACTTGCGTCCGCCGACCTCGGTCGCCGCGGGGGCGTAGTTCGCCCGGCGCCCGCCGGTCTTCTTCTTGGTGTTCCGCGCCCTCGCCACGGACGGCAGGGTACCACCGGCGTCCACCAGGGTCCCGAGTCAGAAGTTCATCTGCGGTTCCCGAGCGAATCTCCCGCGAGGGGAGGACGCAGATCCGCCGCGATCTCGGGAATATCGCGGTGGTCGAGGACGCTGCCTCGCGATGAGACCCGGCCGGCCGGGGGCCGGCAAAGCCGGGAACCGCCAGGCAATTTCTGACTCGGGGCACTAGCCTGCGGCCGATGCCCGCCACCGATCGCCGCCCCACGGCCGACGCCGGTCCCACCGACCGCGTCCCGCCGTTCCGCTTCAGCGCCCGCTCGCGCGTGGACATCGCCGAGACCGACCTCGGAGCCGTCGTCTACTACGCCCGCTACCCGCACCACATCGACCGCGCCGTGCTCGCCTACCGGCGGCACCTCGGCATCCCGCCGCTCGGTCCGGAGGGCCACCACTTCGTGGTGCGCTCTCTGCACATCGACTACCTGGCCTCGGCGCGTTTCGACGACGAGATCGAGGCGTTCGTACGGGTGAGCGACCTGGGGCGCAGCAGCCACACGATGGAGGCCCGCCTCGAGCGCATCGCGGACGGTGAGCCCGGCGGCGCGCCGCTCGCCACCGCGACGCTGGTGCTGGTGGGGCTCGCCGGGTACGGAGGCCGCCCGTCGCGCGTGCCCGAGGCGATGCGGGTCGCGATCGAGGGCTTCGAGGGCGCAGCCGGGCCATGAGGGTCTGGGGCGAGGACGCGGCCGTGCTCGCGGCCGCCGGCGCCGACCTCGCGGCGCTCGCGGCGCTCGAGCAGACGCTGGAGGACGGCCTCGGCGACCTGCCCCGCGCGGGCTCCGTGGACGCCCACGTCCACCTCGGCCGCGACGCCGACGGCCACGCGCTCGATCCGGACGCGCTCGTGGCCGACCTCGACCGCTGGGGGATCGCCGCCGCCGTGTGCTTCCCGGCCAACGAGCCGGGGGCCGACGGCCGCTTCACCGCGGCGAACGCCGCCGTGCTCGAGGCCGCCGGGCGTCATCCGGGCCGCATCGTCCCCTTCTGCCGGATCGACCCGATGGGCCCGGGCGCCCTCGACGCCCTGGAGGCAGCCGCCGCGGGCGGCGCGCGCGGCCTCAAGCTGCACCCGGTGGCTCAGCGCTTCCGCCCGGAGGCGCCCGAGGTGGTCGCGGCGGTGGCGGCGGCGGCCCGCCGCGGCTGGCCGGTCACGATCCACGCCGGCTACGGCGCGCGCGAGCTGGCCGGCCCGATCGGGTCGCTCGTGGCCGCGGTGCCGGGCGCGCGGATCATCCTCGCCCACGCCGGCCGCGGCGACGCCCGCGCCCTCGCCGCGCGCCTCGGGGAGTGGCCGGACGTGATGCTCGACACGTCGCTCGCCGCGCTCGCCGATCTGACGGTCCTCCCGCCCGGGCGGCTCTGCTTCGGCTCCGACCGGCCCTACGGGGAGCACGCGACGGCGCTCGGGCTGGTGGGCGCCGCGGCGCGCCTGGCCGGCTGGACGGACGGGGAGCGCTCCGCGGTGATGGGTGGCAACCTGCGCAGGTGGATCGGATGAGCCCGTCCGAGGCGGTCCGCCTCTGCGCGGCGCTCGCCCAGTGCGAGATCGCGCTCGTGCGGCGCGATCCGGTCGCCCCGGCCCTGCTGTCGCAGGCCGCGCGGCACGCGTCGGGACTCGGCCCGGGAGCGCTCGTGGCCGCCGCCGCCGGGCTCGCCCGCGCCGTCGACCCGTCGGCCGGCGGCGACGACGCCGCCGCTGCGCGCAAGGTGGTGCAGGCCCTCTGCCGGGCGGCCGCCCACGAGGCCGAGGCGGCTCTCCTCGCCGGCGCAGCGGCGTGAGCGCGCGGGACAGGGAGCGCTTCGCCGCCCTCCTCGGCGAGGAGCGGCCGGATCTCGCCGAGGCCAACCTCCTCATCTGCGCCGAGGCCGACCCGCGCGTCGACGTGGAGGCCGGCCTCGTTCAGGTGGATGCGCTCGCGGCCGACGCCCGCGCGTCGGGGACGGTGGCGGTGCTGCGCGAGGCGGGCTTCCACGGGGCCATGGACGACTACGACGATCCGGCCAACTCGTTCCTGACCGCCGTGCTCGAGCGCCGCCGCGGAATCCCGATCGCCCTCTGCACACTGGCCATCGCCGTCGCGCGCCGCGCGGGCGGGAGCATCGAGGGCATCGGCCTTCCCGGGCACTTCGTGATCGCCGACCTCGACGGTCCCGGCCCGCGGTACATCGACCCCTACAACGGCTGGGCCCCTCTGGCGCCGGCCGACTGCGCCGCGCTGGTCACACGCACCGCCGGCATCCCCTTCCAGGCCGACCATCTGCGCCCGGTGTCGGAGCGGGCGATCCTGGCCCGCACGCTCCTCAACCTGCGCGGCTCGTACCTGCGCCGGGGCATGCCGGCGCAGGCGCTGTGGACGGTCGAGCTCGGCCTGATCGTCGCGCCCGGCGACGGGGAGCTCTCGCGGGCGGCCGTGGTGCTGCTGACGGGTGCCGGGCGCTACGACGAGGCCGAGGAGGCCGCCGCCGCGTTCCTGGCCGAACGCCCGGGCCACCCCGTCGCGGCGGCGATGGAGACCCAGCTCGAGACGGTCCGGGACCTGAGACGGAGGATGAATTGACCCGCTCTGCGATCACCGCGCAGGTCCTGGCGGCCAACCAGCGCTTCTACGACGCGCTGGAGGCCCTCGACATCGCCGCGATGGAGGCGTGCTGGTCGCCGGCGCCCGGGGTGGCCTGCCTGCACCCGGGCATGCCCTGGCAGCGCGGATGGGACGAGGTCAGCTCCGGATGGGAGGTGATCCTCGCCAACACGGGGTACATCGAGTTCGAGATCGTCGACGTGGAGGTGACCGTGAACGACCCCGTCGCCTGGGTGACCTGCGTGGAGCGCATCACCTCGGCCGCCCCGGAGGGCGCCGGGACGGCCGCCGCCGAGGTGGCGGCGACCAACCTGTTCGTGCTCGACGCGACCGGGTGGCGCATCGCGCTGCACCACGCCTCGCTGATCATCCGGCCGGGCCACGGGGAGGAGGGGTGAGCGACCCGAAGCGCATCGCGGGGCAGGTCGCGCGCACCGGCACCGACGTCGTCCAGGCGCGGGTCGCCTCGTTCGCGGGGATCGCGGCCGCCGTCATCGGCGGCGTCTTCGCGCTCGGCGGCTGCGCCATCGCCGCGGTCCTCGGCAACGGGCCCGGCTTCCTCGGGCTGGTCGCGATCGTCCTCGGCGTCGCGCTGGTGTGCGGCATCCTCGCCCGCGCCGTCGTGCGCCGGATCAACGTGGTCGTCCTCGCCACGATGGTCGCCCGGCGCGCCGCCTCACGCGGGCGCCGCCGACCCTAGCGCCGGTCGCTCAGCCGGGCGAGAAGCGGATCGCGGCCCGGAAGAAGCGCCCCGGTCCCCCCACCGGGTCCTCGCGCCAGGCCAGCACCGCGCGGCCGGTCGCGTCGAGGCCCACCGACGGCGCGGTGCCGCGGCCGTCGCGCCCGCTCACGTTCTCGAGGCGCCCGAATGCGGACGCGTCCCGCGGCAGCGCGCGGGCCCGGATCGCCGAGAGCGAGGCGCCGATCGGCTGGGACCAGCTGACGATCGCATGACCTGCGGCGCTCGTCCCGAGCGCGGGACGACCGGCGTTGCGCGCGGTCGGCGGGGACAGCGTCGCCGCCGCGCCCCAGCCGGATCCGGCGGGCCGCACGGCCGCCTCGACGCGGAAGGCGCCGCCGATCTGGCGCCGCCAGGCCGCGATCGCCCGGCCCTCGTCCAGAACGGCGACCACCGGCGCGCCGAGGCTGTCGTTCACCGGCAGGCCTCCCTCGTCCGAGATCGCCCGCGGTGGGCCGAAGGCGCCTCCGGCCGGGCGTTCGGCGACCATCACCGATCCGGCGAACCAGGCGACGACGGCGTCGCCGGCCGCGTTCACCGCCACGGCCGGGAAGCGGGCGCCGGCGCCGGTGGCCAGGACGATCGGGGCCGAGAACGCGCCGGATGCGTCGCCGGCGGCCACCTCCAGGCCTCCGTCGCGGTCCCAGGCGACGACCGACGATCCGTCGGGGGCGACCGCCACGGCGGGGCGGCGCGCACCGTCGGCCGAGAGGTCTCGGGGCGGTGACCACGTGCCGTCGGCCGCCGAGCGGACCGAGACCCGGATGGTCCCGCGGCCGAGCGCCGAAAGGCGGGTCCAGACCGCGACGGCGCTGCCGCCCGGAGCCACGCCGACGTCGATCGGATCGCGGTCGACGATCCCGTCCTCGACCAGAATCGTCGCCGGGATCGGCCTGGCGGTCGCCGGCAGGAGGCGCAGGGCCACTCTCCGGGGTCCCTCGGTCCAGCCCGCGAGCGCCGGCCCGCCGGTGGCGGCCGTGTCCGGCCGGGCGGAGGGGCTACTCACGCGGCGCGACAGCGTCACGGGCCCGATGAAGGGCGCGGAGACGGAGGCCCGCCGGCGGATCTGCACCACGTCCCGTCCCGGGGCGAGGGAGGCGTCGCGCCGGGCCCACGCGACGATGGCCCGGCCTCCGGGCGCGACGGCGACCGACGGCTCGCCGGGTTGCTGCCGGCCCGGGCTGCTGAGGTCCACCGGGACGCTCCAGGGAGGAGCGCCTGCTGCGGCGGCGGGGAGCCCGAGGGCCCCCGCCGCCGCCAGGACGATCAGGCTATGCCTTGCTCGCAAGGTAGTCGGCGACCATCTTCTCGCCCGCCGCGTGGCCGTCCTCGAAGTAGACCTTGTTGATCTCCTTGAAGATCTCCCACTTCTCGGGGACGTCGTCCTCGGCCATCGTGGCGTCCACCGGGCATGCCTCGACGCACGCGTCGCAGTCGATGCACTCGTTCGGGTCGATGTAGAGCATCGTGGCTTCCTCGTGATGCTCCTCACCCGCGGCCGGGTGGATGCAATCCACGGGACAGACGTCGGCACACGAGGTGTCCTTCGTGCCGATGCAGGGCTCCGCGATGATGTAGGCCATTCAGCGTTCCTCGTGCGTCGTGGGCGACGGGCGCCCCGTCGATGCGGGGGCGCGAAGGCGCGATGCTACCAGCGCGACGCCGGTTCAGGAGGGGGCGGCCACCGGGCGGGGCACGGCCGCGGCGACCGCACGGGCGGTCTCCAGCAGCGCGACGGCCGCCGGGCTGGCGGGGTCGGCGGCGACGACCGGCAGCCCCCCGTCGCCGGCCTCCGCGACCGCGGGCTCGAGCGGGATCCTCCCGAGCAGCGGCACGCCGAGTTCCGAGGCCAGCAGCTGCCCCCCGCCCCCCGAGAAGACCTCGTAGCGCGTGCCGGTGTCGGGCGCGACGAAGTAGCTCATGTTCTCGATCACGCCGGCCACGGGCAGGTTGACGCGGGCGGCCATCGCGGCGGCGCGGCGCGCCACGCGCTGGGCGGCGAGCTGCGGGGTGGTGACGATGACGAACGACGCCGTCGGCAGAAGCTGCGCCAGCGAGAGGGCGACGTCGCCGGTGCCCGGGGGCAGATCGACCAGCAGGTAGTCGGGATCGTCCCACCAGACCTCGGTGACGAAGCTCGTGAGGGCCTTGTGCAGCATCGGCCCGCGCCAGATGACCGGGCTGTCCTCCTCGGTGAGGAACCCGATGGACATCATGCGCACGCCGTGCGCCTCGATCGGCATCATCAGGTCGTCGACGGCGACGGCGGGACGGGTGACCCCCATCATGCGCGGGATCGAGTAGCCGTAGACGTCGGCGTCGAGCAGGCCGACCGTCGCGCCGGTCCGCGCGAGCGCGACCGCGAGGTTGGCGGTGATGCTCGACTTGCCGACGCCGCCCTTGCCCGAGGCGATGCCGATGACCGTGGTGCGGCTGCCCGCCGCGAAGGGCGAGGGCCGGTCGTCGCCGCCGGTGAGGCCGGAGCGCAGCGCGCGGCGCTCCTCGTCGGTCATCGTGTCCATGGTGACCTGCACGATCTCGACGCCGGGCATCCCGCCGAGGGCGTCGGTGACGCGGCGCTGGATCTCGGCCTTCAGCGGGCAGCCGGCGATCGTCAGGCGGATCGGGACCGTGACGTGCCCCCCGCGGACCTCCACCTCGCCGACCATCCCGAGGTCGACGATGCTGCGGTGCAGCTCGGGGTCGTGGACCGCCCGCAGCAGCTCCACGACCGCCTCGCGCGTCGGCGCGCTCACATGAACATCCGCGCGTACGGCTCGGCCTCGCCGAGCGTGACCGCCCAGGGCCCGTGGCCGGGGTAGATGCGCGTCTCCCGCGGCACCTCGGCGAAGACCCGCTCGAGGCTCGCCAGCATGGCGCGCGGATCGCTGCGCGGGAAGTCGGTGCGCCCGATGCCCTGGGCGAAGACCAGGTCGCCCACGAGCGCCTCGCCGTGGGTCTCCTCCAGCGCGACCATGCAGCCCGGCGAGTGGCCCGGCGTCGCCAGGAGGCGGAAGCGCAGGTCGCCGAGCTCCAGCACGTCGCCGTCGGCGAGCAGGCGGGCCGGGGTCACGCCGGGGGTGGGCGGCAGGTCGCCGAAGAGGGCGGGGTTGAAGGGCGAGGGGGCCTCCAGCCAGTCGGCGTCGGCCCCGGCCACCCAGACCGGCAGGCCCTCGGCGGCCCAGACGTGGTTCTCGACGATGTGGTCCCAGTGCCCGTGCGTGTCGAGCACGGCGACCGGTGTCGCCTCGAGGCGGCTGAGCGTCTCGTGGGCCCAGGCGCTCGAGCCCATGGCCGGGTCGACGACCCAGGCCGAGCCGCCGCGCGCGTCGGCGACGATGTACGTGTTGGTGGCCACCGGCCCGAAGGTCCCTCCGCGGATGATCATGCGTGCGAGATTAGCGGGGTCGTGAGAGAGGGGGCCGGAGCATGAGGATCGCCATCGCGTCGGACGAGGTCACCGCCCTGACCGACGATCTGCTGGCGGCGCTGCGCGACGGCGGGCACGAGCTGAGCCTCCACGGGCCGCTCGCCGGCGGCGACCAGGAGTGGGTCGCGGCGAGCGCCGCGGCGGCCCGGGAGGTGGCCGAGGGGCGCGCCGAGCGCGGCATCGTCTGCTGCTGGTCGGGCACCGGCGCGTCGATCGCCGCCAACAAGGTGGCCGGCGTCCGCGCGGCGTTGTGCGCCGATCCGCAGACCGCCCGCATGGCCCGGCGCTACAACCACGCCAACGTGCTCGCGCTGTCGCTGCGGCTCACCAGCCCGCCGATGGGGCGGGAGATCGTCGCGGCGTTCCTCGACGAACCCGACGGGACCGACGACTTCGACCGGCGCAACGTGGCGGAACTGGAGGCGATGGAAGCCGGGGACGAGCGCGCGTCCTGACCAGCAGTGCGTATGCGGTTCCCGAGCGAATCGCCCGCCCTGCAAGGACGCAGTTCAGCCCCGATATTTCAATATCGGGGCCGCCGAGGACGCCGCAGGGCGATGCGACCCCGGTCGGCCGAGGGCCGACGAAGCCGGGAACCGCCGCGCACTAGCCGCCGGTGAGGCCGCCCAGTTCGTCGAGATCGAGCTCGCGGGCGTCGCGCGGGGCCTGGATGTCGACGGCCTCGTCGAAGGCCGACAGCGTCGCGGTGAGGTCGAGGTCGATCGCGCCGACCCCGTCGACCACGCCGGTCCCGTCGCCCCGGAGGACGATGTGGACCCGCCGGGGGCGCAGGTCCTCGGTGCCGATCCACGCCTCGACCACACCCTCCCGCAGCGCCTGCTCGACATCGGCCGGCGTCGCGGCCGCGTCGGA
>LNEQ01000016.1 GCA_001464995.1 Actinobacteria bacterium Ga0077541 | reverse complement strand
CCGGCGTCCTACCGCTAGACGATCCCCCACCACCGGACGGGCCGTTGGCGATCGTACCAAACCTCGGCGGGCGCGGGATCGACCTGAGCGGCCGGGTCCACAGACTGTGCTCAGCCTGAATCCGTCGATCTCGTTCTTCCGCGCCGCGAGATCGACGGATTCAGGCTCAGGCGGTGCCGGAGACCTCCGCCCAGTCGCCGTAGAGGGCGGCGTAGCGGCCGCCCGCCGCGACCAGCTCGTCGTGCGTGCCCTGCTCCACGATGCGCCCGGCCTCCAGCACGACGATGCGGTCGGCGTCGCGGATGGTGGACAGGCGGTGGGCGATGATGATCGCCGTGCGACCCTCGAGCAGGCCGCGCAGCGCGTCCTCGATCAGCTGCTCGGCGCGCAGGTCGACCGACGAGGTCGCCTCGTCGAGGATCAGCAGCCGCGGGTCGGCGACGAGTGCCCGGGCGAAGGAGATCAGCTGGCGCTGGCCGGCCGACAGGCCCGACCCCTTGTCGTTGATCCGGGTCGCGAAGCCGTCGGGCAGCGCCTCGATGAAGCCGGTCGCCCCCACCGCGTCGGCCGCGGCGCGCAGCTCCTCGTCGGTGGCCTCGGGACGCCCGAAGGCCAGGTTCTCGGCGACGGTGCCCGCGAACAGGTGGCCCTCCTGGGGCACGATCGCCAACTGGTCGCGCAACGAGCGCATCGTGACGCCGCGCAGGTCGTGCCCGTCGATCAGCACCTGCCCCTCGACGGGGTCGTAGAAGCGCGAGACCAGCTTGGCGAGCGTGGACTTGCCGGCCCCCGTCGTGCCGACGAGCGCCACGGTCTCGCCCGCGGGGATCGTCAGATCGAGGTTCGTGAGGACCGGCGTGCGGTCGTAGGCGAAGCTCACGTCGCGCAGCTCGATGCGGCCCTCGATGCGTGGCAGGTCGATCGCGCCGGGCGTGTCGGCGACCTCGGGCTCGGTGTCGAGCACCCCGAAGATCTTCTCGAGCGCCGCCATCGCCGACTGGAAGGTGCTGTAGAGCTGCGAGAGCTGCTGGATCGGGTCGAAGAAGCTCGACAGGTAGCCGACGAAGGCCACCATCACGCCGACGCTCACCTCCTGGTCGAGCACCCGCGTGGAGCCGAAGTACAGGATGATCGCGGTGCCGATGCCCGACAGCAGCTCGACGCCCGGGAAGTAGGTCCCCG
>LNEQ01000015.1 GCA_001464995.1 Actinobacteria bacterium Ga0077541 | reverse complement strand
CTCCCTCGTCGTGATCAACGTCGTCGCGATCGTCCTCCGTAACAAGTTCAGCCGACGCTGGTAAGGAGTCCCACCCTGTGCCCGAAGACGTCATCGCACGCACTGTGACCACGCCCTCCGAGCGCTCCGAGGGGGAGCTGACCACCACACCGGCCGTCCAGGCCCGCCCCGAACCCCGTGGCTCCCACGAGGTGGTCTTCGAGGCCGAGCACCTCGACTTCCACTACGGCAAGTTCAAGGCCCTCCAGGACGTCAACATCCAGATCCTGCGCCACGAGATCACGGCGCTGATCGGCCCCTCGGGGTGTGGCAAGTCGACGTTCCTCCGCTGCCTCAACCGCATGAACGACCTCATCCCGGGGACGCGTGTGGACGGCAAGCTCAGCTTCCACGGCCAGGACCTGAACGCGAGTGACGTGGACCCGGTGGACGTCCGCCGGCGCATCGGCATGGTGTTCCAGAAGCCGAACCCGTTCCCGAAGTCGATCCGCGAGAACCTCACCTTCGGCCTCAAGGTCAACGGCCAGAAGGCGGACGACGACAAGGTCGAGGAGGTGCTGCGCAAGGCCGTCCTCTGGGACGAGGTGAAGGACAAGCTCAAGCAGGACGCCTTCGCCCTGTCGGGCGGCCAGCAGCAGCGCCTCTGCATCGCCCGGGCGATCGCAGTCGAGCCCGAGGTGATCCTCATGGACGAGCCCTGCTCGGCGCTCGACCCGATCTCGACGCTGGCCATCGAGGACCTCATGCAGGACCTCGTATCGTGATCGTGACGCACAACATGCAGCAGGCCGCCCGCGTCTCGCACAAGACCGGCTTCTTCACGGTCGGCGGCCTCGACACGGGCCAGCGCTACGGGATGCTCGTAGAGCACGGCGAGACCGAGCAGATGTTCACCGCGCCCTCCGACAAGAGGACGCAGGACTACATCACGGGGCGCTTCGGCTAGAGGGTCCGCTCGACGGCGGAGCCCAGCGCCACCAGCAGGTGCTCGCGGCCGCGCCCGGCCACGAGCTGCAGCCCGATCGGAAGCCCTGCGGCGCTGACGCCGCAGGGCACCGAGATCGCAGGGAGCCCGGTGAGCGACCAGGGGATCGCGGTGCGCGAGAGGATCGTGATGTAGCGCCCGGCGTCCTCCACCGGGGGCGCGACGCACGGGACGGTCGGCATCGCCAACGCCCAGAGGCCGTCGAGCGCCGCGTCGAAGCCCGCGGCAAGCTCGGCCCGCAGCCGCTGCGCGTCGAGGTAATCGGAGGCCGACAGGCCGTCGGCCTCGTCGAGCTGGTCGGCCGTCTCCTCCCAGAGCCTGTCCCGGGGGATCGCGAGCGCCCGGTGATTGGCGGCCGC
>LNEQ01000014.1 GCA_001464995.1 Actinobacteria bacterium Ga0077541 | reverse complement strand
CCGTGGACCTGCGCCCTGCGCCCGCGCATCGACACGACCGGCATCGTCGCCAACACCACCACCGTGAAGATGAGCTGCCGCCTGAAGCGGGGCGTGCTCACGGCCAAGAGAGTCCGGACGACCGAGAAGACCGAGGGCAGGGTCGCGGTGCTCGGGCGCGGCCTCGTGTCGGCGTTCACCGCGCCGGTCGCGGCTGCGACCCCCGACCCCCCGGCGACGCCCGCCGAGCCCGCGACCCCGGAGACGCCCGGCACCTCGAAGCTCTTCGAGAAGTCCGGCTCCGACCCGGCCACCCC
>LNEQ01000013.1 GCA_001464995.1 Actinobacteria bacterium Ga0077541 | reverse complement strand
GAGGATCCTGGTGAAGCGCGACCGCTCGGAGATCCGCTCCGAGCGCCGGCGCGGTGACGACGGCAACCGCAAGGGCCGCTAGTCACAACGCGCCCGGGACGTGACGCGAGCCCCGTATCCGGGCTCTCGTCACGTCCCGATGCGGCGTCACGCCGCCCGGACCTCGAGAACCCGCTCGATCGGGACCGGGTTGGCGACGATGTCGAGCACCGGGCAGTGCGCGTCGACCGCCTCCATCAGCTCGCGGTAGCGCTCCTCGGTCTCGGGGCCGATGAGGATGACGCGGTGGCGGATGCCGGCGAAGCCGGGGCGGACGCCCTCGCGCAGCCCGAGCAGGCCGGCGATGTCGATGTCGCCCTCGGTCTCGAATCGGACCTCGTCGAGCGCGACCCCCATCAGGCCGGCCCAGATCCGGTAGGTGATCGCCTGGCAGGTGCCGAGCGCAGCGAGCACGATCTCGACCGGGTTGGGGCCCGTGTCGGTGCCGCCGAGCGCCATCGGCTCGTCGATCGCCAGTGCGTGCTGGCGGATCCTCGCGTCGCAGGCGACGCCGGCGAGGTTGCCTCCCAACCGGCCGTTCGCCGGATCCTCCACCACGGACTGGATGACATCCCCGAGGGGACGGGGGCTGATCTGCGTGCTCATCTGCGGACCTCCTCGATCAGGAACCTGTGGACACTCCAGGTCGAGCCTCCACCCCCGCGGGTCCCGCGCCATCCGCACTTCGCGCACCTCGCGCTCGGCTTTCCCGGGGCGTGGGGATCGGCGCGGGCGCGTGTTTGGGCCCTCGGCACGGGGGGTAGTCCGGCCCGTCGAGAGCTCGTGTCATTGATCACGATGCCGGGAGAGCCCGGCGCACAGGGGGCATCCGATGGTTCCGAACCGGCGGCGCGCACGATGGTGGCGACGGATGATCGCCCTGTCGGCGGCGGCGCTTGCATCGCTGTCGCTGCTGGCGGCCTGTGGCGACGACTCGGGTCCGCCGGAGCTGGTCTGGTACATCAACCCCGACCCGAACCCGCCCGACGGCTTCCCGGGCGCCTTCGGCCAGGCCGGCATCGCCGAGCGCTGCAGCAACGACCGCTACACGGTGCGCACCGAGCTGCTGCCCCAGAGCGCGACCGAGCAGCGCATCCAGCTGCTGCGGCGCCTGGTGGCCGAGGACTCGTCGATCTCGCTGATGAGCCTCGACCCCGTGTTCATCGCCGAGTTCGCCGCCGCGGATCTCCTGGAGCCGCTTCCCGAGGACCTCGCCTCGGAGCTGTCGCCGGCGACCCTGCAGGGCGCGCTCGCGGGCGCCACCTGGGAGGACCGCCTCGTCGCCGCGCCCCTGTGGGCCAACACCCAGGTGCTCTGGTACCGGAAGTCGCTCGCGCAGAGGGCCGGTCTCGACATGACCCAGCCGGTGACGTGGGACCAGATCATCGAGGCCGCCGCGGCCAATGGCGCGACGGTCGGCGTGCAGGCCAACAAGTACGAGGGCTACGTGGTCTGGATCAACGCGCTGATCGAGGGCGCGGGCGGCTCGATCGTGACCGACACCGAGGCGGGCCCGGACGCGTCCGTGGACATCGGCGCGCAGGCCGGCACGGAGGCCGCCCAGGTGATCAGGAAGCTCGCCTCCTCCTCGGCCGCCCAGCCCGACCTGTCGGTCTCCAACGAGGGCACCGTGCTCGGGCCGCTGGCCTCCGACGCCGGCGGGTTCATGGTCAACTGGACCTTCGCGTACAACAACTACGCCGGCGGGCCGGTGCAGGACGACCTCGGCTGGGCCCGCTACCCGCGCACCGTCGCCGGTGAGCAGTCGGCGCCCCCGATCGGCGGGATCAATGTCGGGGTGAGCCCCTACGGCGAGCACACCGACCTGGCGCTCGACGCGGTCCGGTGCATCACCTCGCTGGAGAACCAGGTCACCTACGCCATCGAGACGGCCAACATGCCGGCCCGGCAGGCGGCGTACGACGACGCGGAGCTGCGCGAGCAGTTCCCGGCCGACCTGCTCGACCTCTGGCAGGAGAGCATCGACACCGCGGGGCCGCGCCCGCCGTCCCCCTACTGGAGCACGATCGTCAACGCGACGCTGAGCCGCTGGCACCCGGCGAACGAGGTGGACCCCACCTCGACGCCCGCGGACTCGGCGAGCTTCATCGAGGACGCCCTGAAGGGCCGGGTGCTCCTCTAGTGCCCGGTCCGAGGAGATCGCCATGAGCACCGAGACCGCCGGGGCCCCGCCCCGGGCGCGCGTCACCGACCGCAGCCGCTCCGAGGAGCGCCTCGCCTGGAGGCTGGTCGCCCCGGCCGTGGTCGTCATGCTGGCCGTGACCGCCTACCCGATCCTGCGGGCGCTCTACCTGTCGCTCTTCCAGTACCGGGCGACCGCCCCGGACGACCGCGAGTTCCTCGGCATCGACAACTACGTGACGGTGCTCACCGACCCCCTCTGGTGGCGCGACGTGTGGAACACCGTGCTGATCATGGTGGTGACCGTCGGCGTGGAGCTCGTGATCGGCTTCGCGTTCGCCTACGTGATGTGGAAGATCATCTTCGCGCGCGGCCTGATCCGCACCTCGATCCTGATCCCCTACGGGATCATCACGGTGGTCTCGGCCTTCGCCTGGCAGTTCGCCTTCAGCCTGAACAACGGCTTCGTCAACGGCTGGCTCCCGTTCATGGACAGCGACTTCAACTGGTTCGGCCAGCACTGGTCGGCGATGACCGCGATCATGGTCTCGGAGATCTGGAAGACCACGCCGTTCATGGCGCTACTGCTGCTGGCGGGCCTCTCGCAGGTCTCGGGCGACATGGTCGAGGCGGCCCAGGTGGACGGCGCCAGCTGGTGGCAGCGCCTCTACAAGGTGATCCTGCCCAACATGCGCGCCGCGATCATGGTCGCGGTGCTCTTCCGGGCGCTCGATGCGTTCCGGATCTTCGACAACATCTACGTGATGACGCGGGGGGCGCAGAACACCGAGTCGGTGTCCTTCCTCACCTACCGCCAGGTGATCGAGCAGTTCGAGCTCGGGCTCGGGTCGGCCCTCTCGGTGCTGCTGTTCCTGTCGGTCCTGCTGATCGCGTTCGTCCTGGTGAAGCTGTTCCGCGTCGATCTGGCGGCCGCGAGGAGGGAGTCGTGATGAAGAGGGCACGAGTGAACGCCGGCATCCTGATCGGCGCCGCGCTGCTGCTGATCTGGTGCCTGCTGCCGATCGTCTGGATCGCCTCGCTGTCGTTCAAGCCGGTCGAGGAGACGGCGACCGGCAGCCCGCAGTTCCTGCCGAAGACGTGGACCTGGGACAACTTCAGCTCGGTGTTCCAGAACGACGACTTCCAGCGGGCGCTGATCAACTCGTTCGGCATCTCGATCATCGCGACGGTCCTGTCGGTGGCGCTCGCCACGCTCTGCGCGTACGCGATCGCCCGCCTCCAGTTCCGCGGCAAGCGGCTGGTGCTGACCATCGCGCTCGCGATCGCGATGTTCCCGGTCGTGTCGCTGATCGGGCCCCTGTTCGACCTGTGGCGCACGCTCGGGCTGTTCGACACCTGGCCCGGGCTGGTGATCCCCTACATGTCGTTCACCCTGCCCCTGGCCATCTGGACCCTGACCGCCTTCTTCCGCGAGATCCCGTGGGAGATGGAGCAGGCCGCCCAGGTGGACGGGGCCACCTCGTGGCAGGCGTTCCGCAAGGTGATCGTCCCGCTCGCCGCGCCCGGCGTGTTCACCGCGGCGATCCTGACCTTCTTCTTCGCCTGGAACGACTTCGTCTTCGGCATCTCCCTGACGTCGACGACCAACGCACGACCGGTGCCGGCGCAGCTCGCCTTCTTCGTCGGTCCCGACCAGTTCAACCCGCCGGTGTCCACGCTGGCCGCGGCCGCGGTGATGGTGACCATCCCGGTGATCATCATCGTCCTGCTGTTCCAGCGGAAGATCGTCGCGGGCCTCACCGCCGGCGCAGTGAAGGGGTAGGAGAGCCATGGCTGCCATCCAGATGAAGAACATCGTCAAGACCTACGGCGACGGGTTCCCGGCCGTCAACGACGTCAGCATCGACGTCGACGACGGCGAGTTCGTGATCCTGGTCGGCCCGTCGGGCTGCGGGAAGTCGACGCTGCTGCGCATGATCGTCGGGCTCGAGGACATCACCTCGGGCGACATGCTCATCGGCGGCGAGCGCGTCAACGACAAGGCGCCGCGCGAGCGCAACCTGTCGATGGTGTTCCAGAACTACGCGCTCTACCCCCACCTGAGCGTCTACGAGAACATCGCCTTCCCGCTCAGGCTCTCCAAGAGCTTCAGCGAGGAGGAGATCGACGCGAAGGTCCGCGAGGCGAGCAAGACGCTCGAGCTCGACGAGCACCTGCAGCGCAAGCCGGGCAACCTCTCCGGAGGCCAGCGCCAGCGGGTCGCGATGGGCCGGGCGATCGTGCGCGACGCCCAGGCCTTCCTCTTCGACGAGCCGCTCTCCAACCTCGACGCCAAGCTGCGCGGCCAGATGCGCACGGAGATCTCGCGCCTGCAGAAGCGCCTCGGGATCACGACGGTCTACGTCACCCACGACCAGACCGAGGCGATGACGCTCGGCGACCGCGTCGCCGTGCTGCGGCGGGGGATCCTGCAGCAGCTCGCCCCGCCGCGCGAGCTCTACGAGCAGCCGGTCAACCTGTTCGTGGCCGGCTTCATCGGCTCACCGCCGATGAACTTCATGCCGGCGACAGTCAAGGGCGACAAGGTGGAGCTGCCCTTCGCCACGGTCGACCTGCCCGAGCACGTCCGCGACGGGCGCATCCCCGAGGACACGCTGCTGATCGCCGGCATCCGCCCCGAGTACTTCGAGGACGCGAGCGTGATGGACGCCGGCAAGGCGGCCGACGGCGCCACCTTCCGCGCCACGATCGACGTGGTGGAGTGGCTCGGAAACGAGGCCTTCGGCTACATCCCCTACGAGGCGCCGCCGGAGGTGGAGGCGCAGCTCGAGGAGCTCGCCCGGGAGCTCGACAGCGAGGCCCTGCGCACCCAGATCATCGTCGCGCTCGACTCGGCGAGCCGGATCCGCGACGGCGAGGAGGCCGAGCTGCACGTCGACTCGCGCCGTATGCACCTCTTCGAGCCGGGCTCTGGCGACAACCTCACCCTGCGAACGGTGGCCGACGACGAGCGGAGCGCCGTGGCGTAGCGCGCAACCGCCCGGGCCGATCCGACGGGCGCGTCGGGGACCGCGGGTGTGGAGACTCCCCACCTACGGTGGCTGGCGCGCCGCCGCCAGCAGGGGCGACGATCGGCCCATGCCGGGTCCCCCCGCCTTTGCCGGTGCGCGCCGCCTCGCGGGCGCGATCGTGCTCGTCGCGATAATGACGGCCGCTCTCGCCGGACAGCCCCCGGACGCCTCCGCGGCCCCGCTGGTCGTGCGCCCGTGGAAGCCCTGGGGGTCTCTCATCCCCCCGGTCGACAGCCGGTCACCCACGCCCGCGACAGGCCGGAGACCGTCATCGACTCACCTCGATCGGCCCTCCGACGGTCCGCCCGAGAGGGCGGCGCCTCCCAGGGAGCGCGGTGACGAGGAGGAGGAGTCCGAGAAGCGCGATCCGCCCGAACCGGAGCCGGAGGCACCGGACGTCGACGTCGGCGCGACCACGCCCGGGGGCCCCGCAGGCCCGCAGGCGGCGGACACCGGCGGCGGCGAGGCGGCGGCGGCCACGACGGAGTCGCCGACGGCCGACGCGGGGGGCGACGGGGCCCCGATGGCCCTCGCCCTCATCGCCGCGGTCGCCGTGATCGCGACCGGATCCGTGATGGCCATCAGGGCGGAACGACGCTGAGCCCCGGAGCCTGCGGGCGGACGCTGCCCCGGAGCGCGACCGGCGGTACTCAGTCCTCGCGCAGGAGGCGCTCCTCGGGCAGGCCGGGGAGCACCGAGGCCACGTAGGAATCCATCGCCGCGTCGTTGCCGACCTGGTGGCCGGCCTCCTCCGAGAGCCTGTCCCGGTGGCGGAGCATCTCGTGGAAGAGCTCCGGCGGCTCGCGACGCGAGCGCAGCCCGGGCGGGACGCGCGCGATCGTCGGCTCGTAGACGGTCAGCAGCCACCGGGAGGCGACCACGGCCTCGGGCAGGGCGGCGCCCTCGTGGTGCTCCAGCCAGGCGCCGTACGCGGCGATGTCGTTCAGCAGGCGACGGGCCTGGTTCTCCTGCACGCGCAGGCCCGTGCGGCTCTCGAGCGCCCTGCAGTGGTGGCCCTCCTCCACGAGGGTCGGCCGCATCCGCAGGCGCTCGCCGTCGGCCGAGCGCACCAGCGCCAGCTCCTGCACGTCGAACCCGAGCGCGTTGAGACGCTCCATCCTGCGCGTGATCCGCCACTGCTCGTCGGCCCCGACCTCGTCCTCGCGGGTCAGCTCCAACCACAGGGCGCGGTAGCGCTCCCCGAAGCTCTCGGCCAGGGCGAACGGATCGAGCCCCTCCTCGACACGCCCCGACGCCTGCAGATCGACCAGACCACCCGCGATGTTCTCCACGGCGACCTCGATGTCGTTCGCCCGCAGGGCGTCGCTCAGCGACGGCCGCAGCTCTCCGGTCTCGGCATCGACCAGATACGCGATGAAGGCGCCCGCGTCGCGTCGGAAGAGGGCGTTCGAGAGCGAGAAGTCACCCCAGTAGAAGCCCTCCAGGTGCAGCCGGGCCATCAGCACGACGCCCCCGTCGAGCAGACGGTCGCCGCGCCGGGCGAGCAGGTAGTGGTAGGGCAGCGAGTAGTCGAGATAGCGGGTGATCAGCGTCGCCCGGTCGGGCCCTCCCCCCTCCCGCCTCCAGCGTGCGACCCCCACCGGATCGACCGCGGGCAGCCGCTCCTCTCGCAGGGCGAGCAGCAGCCGGTACTCCCGCTCGGCCGCGCCCGCCTCGGTCTCCTTGAGGGCGTACACGCGGTCGTCGTAGGCGACGAAGCGCACCACGTGGCGCGAGATGCCGCGCGCCATCCGGACGATCCGCTCCGAGCGCCACTCCTCCAGCGGCTCGGCCCACGGCAGGTCGAGGAAGTCCGGGTGCCCGGAGCGCACCACCAGCTGGAGCTCGGCCGACATCGGGGCCTCAGGCCCGCAGGTCGGCGGTCGATGTGCTCCGGTCGGTGTCGGCCGTCCCGAGGGTCATGGCAACGGACACTAGTGGAGCGTCAACCAACCTTCGCCGGGTTCTGGCTCGCTGTAGATCATCGCGCGAACGCATAGCCTCAGCTATGCGATCTCCCTGCGTCCTTGCCCCGCGGGATTTTCGCGGCCAGAACACCAGCAACGTTGGTGGACGCTCCACTAGCCGGCCACAAGGATCCTGGACCGCAGCGCCCCGGATGCCAGGGAGGCCGCATCCGCCGGGGCGGACCGAGAACCTCTGCGACTCCCGCCGCGGAGACCGTCTCGTCTGCACGCCGGACCGGTCCCGACCTTCAGGACGGGAGGAAGGGGACTCCGAAGCCCGCGCCGGCCTCGCCTCCCAGCCGTGCCGTGCAGCGCGTACTGCCGCCGCAGCAGGTGAAGTGCCTGCGCTGGCACGACGACAGACCGGCCGCCGGGGCCGACCATTGGAACATGATCAAAGTCGAAGAACTCTCAAAGAAGTACGGCTCGAGGACGGCCCTCGACGGCCTGGACTTCACCGTCCGCTCGGGCATCGTCACCGGCTTCCTCGGCCCCAACGGCGCCGGGAAGTCCACCACCATGCGGATCATCCTGGGCCTCGACGCGCCGACCTCCGGCCGGGCGACGGTCAACGGCCGCCCGGTCCGGGCGCACGCGGCCCCGCTCACCGAGATCGGCGCGCTGCTCGACGCCAAGGCGGTGCACCCGATGCGCTCCGCGCGCAATCACCTTCGCGCCCTCGCGGCGACGACGGGGATCTCGGACCGGCGGGTCGACGAGGTGATCGACCTGGTCGGGCTCGGGGACGCCGCCGACCGGGCCGCCGGGGGCTTCTCCCTCGGCATGGGGCAGCGCCTCGGCATCGCCTCGGCCCTCCTGGGCGACCCGGAGACGCTGATGCTCGACGAGCCCGTCAACGGACTCGACCCCGAGGGCATCCTCTGGATGCGCCATCTGCTGAGGGACCTCGCGGCCGAGGGGCGGACGGTGTTCGTCTCCTCACACCTCATGAGCGAGATGGCGATGATCGCCGAGCACTTCGTGATCATCGGGAAGGGGCGCTTGATCGCCGACGTGACGGCGGCCGAGCTGCAGGGCATGACCGCCGAGCCGACCATCCACGTGCGCACGCCCGAGGCGGGGCGGCTGCGGGAGACCCTCACGGCGGACGGCCTCACGGTGAGCGGCGACGGACGCGAGACGCTAGAAGTGGCCGGCACCACCTCCGAGGACGTCGGCAGGGCCGCCGCGCGGGCCGGCATCACCTTGTTCGAGCTGACCACGCACCGGGCGACGCTCGAGGAGATCTTCATGGACCTCACCCGCGACTCGGTCGAGTACCAGGCCGGTCACACGATCAAGGCGGCGGCATGATGAGCACGCTCGAATCAACGACCACACAGGCGCCGCCGCGGGCGGCCCGCGGCGGCGCGCCGGCGGTCACGGAGTGGCGCGTCATGCGCTCCGAATGGATCAAGCTCCGCACCGTCCGCTCGACGGTTGTCGCGCTGGCCGGCGCGGCCCTGGCCATGCTCGGCCTCGGAGTGCTCTTCTCGGTGTTCGCCGACAGCGGGGATGGCAGCGGGCCGGGCGATGGCGGAGATGCGCTGGCGACCAGCCTGAACGGGATGCTGCTCGCCCAGCTCATCGTCGGCGTGCTCGGCGTGCTGTTCGTCAGTTCCGAGTACAGCAGCGGAATGATCCGGGCGACGCTGGCGGCCGTCCGCTCGCGGACGTCGGTCCTGCGCGCCAAGACCGCCACGCTCGCTGGCGCCCTGTTCGTGTCGATGGGCGTCGCCTCGGTGGCGTCGTTCCTGATCGGCAGCGCGGTCTACGGCGGCGCGGGCGCGACGTACTCGCTCAGCGAGCCCGCCGTCCTGCTCGCCGTGCTCGGCGGTGGCCTCTATGCGGCCGGCATCGGCGCCCTCGGCGTCGCGTTCGGGTTCCTGCTGCGCAGCGCCGCGGGGGCGATCGGCGTGCTGGTCGCCCTGCTGCTCGTGGCGCCCCTGATGGTGCAGCTCATTCCCGGCTCGATCGGCGAGTGGATCACCAAGCTGCTGCCGGGCAACGCGGGTCAGGCGATCATGCACGTTCAGACGCAGGCGGATCTGCTCTCGCCGGGGATCGGCCTGGCCGTGTTCGCCGCGTGGATCGCCGCGGCCCTCGTGGCGGCCGCGATCATGCTGCGCCGGAGGGATGCCTGAGTTACGGTGCGGCCGATGAACGAACCTGACGGTTGGGCGGCGGCCGCGCGCTGGTGGGCGCGGTCGCCGCTGCTGCGCGATCTCGTACTGATCGCCATCGTAGCCTCCATCATGCTCGCGGCGCTGGCGACGGGCTCGAGCCCCCTGGGCGAGGGACTCGGTGCGACCGATGTGGCAGGCGCAGTCCTCGCGGTGATGCTGGTCCTGCTCGGGAGCCGAGCGCCGTTCATCGCGATCGGCATCGGCGCAGTCGCCGCCGCCGGCATGATCGCCGCCGGCGGCGAGCGGTCGCTGCTGCTCGCCTCCGTCGTCATCCTGCTCTACAGGGTGGCGTCGCAGACCAACCGCCGCACCGCCGCGATCGCGGCGGCTGCGACGCCCGCCCTGTACGGCCTGTCGATCGCGCTGCTCGACGATTTCGTCGTGGAACGCGAGGTCGACGTCGCGATCTGGTCGGTGCTCGCGGTCGCGGTGGGCAGCGCGGTACGAAGCCACCGCGCCTATCTCGGCGAGGTCGAGGGGCGAGCCCTACGCGCCGAGCAGTCGCGCGAAGTGGAGGCCCGGCGGCGCGTCGCCGAGGAGCGTCTGCGGATCGCACGCGAGCTCCACGACCTGGTGGCCCACCGGATGGCCGTGATCAACGTGCAGGCGGGCGTGGCGTCTCACCTGCTGCGCCCACAGCCCGAGGGCGCCGAGCAGGCCCTGGCGATCGTCCGCGACTCGGTCCGCGAGGTGCTCGACGAGCTGGGTGAGATGCTCAGCGTGTTGCGCAACGTCGACGATCCGCAGGCCCCCGTGGCGCCGACACCGACGCTGCGCGAACTAGGGGCGCTCGTCGAGTCGTTCGCGGCGGCGGGGCTCGAGGTTCGCTGGACCTCCTCCGGAGCCCTCGAGGGAATCCCCGACTCCGTTCAGCTCACGCTGTTCCGGCTCGCCCAGGAGGGGCTGACCAACGCCCAGCGCTATGGCGACGGCCGCGCGACCCTGGACATCGCCCGCTCGTCCTCGGCGGTCGATGTGACCATCGCCAACCGCCTCGCGGCGCGGTCCGGCACGGCGAAGGTGTCCGGGTACGGCCTGCTGGGCATGCGTGAGCGGGTGACGGCCGTCGGCGGCACCGTCCAGGCCGGGCCGTCCGATGACGGCTGGTTCACCGTCGCGGCGCATATACCCACCCCGGCGAGGAGACCCGGTTGAGCATCCGCGTACTGCTGGCCGACGACCAGGCCCTCATCCGGGCCGGGTTCCGCGTCCTCATCGACTCGGCCGACGACCTCGAGGTGGTCGGGGAGGCCGTGGACGGCGCCGAGGCGCTCGCGCTCGCCCGCTCGACCCGCGCCGACGTCGTTCTGATGGACATCCGCATGCCCGGCATGGACGGCCTCGCAGCGACCCGTGCCATCACCGGCGACGACGACCTCGCCGGCGTCAAGGTGCTCGTACTCACGACGTTCGAGATCGACGAGTACGTCGTCGAGGCCATACGGGCGGGGGCGAGCGGCTTCATCGGCAAGGGGGCCGATCCGGCCGCCCTGCTCGACGCCATCCGCGTGATCGCGGCGGGCGACGCGCTGCTGTCGCCGCGGGCGACCCACAGCCTGATCACCCGCTTCGCCGCGCAGTCCGACGCGATGCTGCCGGCCCCGGGCGCCCGGCTCGACGCCCTCACCCCCCGCGAGCGCGAGATCGTGTCCCTGGTGGGCACCGGCCTCTCGAACGACGAGATCGCCGAGCGGCTCCACGTCTCCCCCTTCACGGCCAAGACCCACGCCAATCGGGCGATGATGAAGCTGGGTGCCCGCGACCGGGCCCAGCTCGTCGTCATCGCCTTCCAGACCGGCCTCGTGCGCGCCGCCGACCTGTGACGGGCGCACCGGCGCCCGTGCTGCGGTCGCAGTAGGCGAGGTGCCTGCGCAGGGACGACGACAGGGCTGAACACGGGTGCAACCGTGGCGGGGTGATCCCGATCCCCCCGGAGGTAGCAACGTGAGATCCCTCGCCCGTTTCGCAATCAGACGCCGATGGTGGGTCATCGGCGCGTGGATCGTCGCCATCGCCCTCGTCCACGTCGCTTCGATCGGGATCGGCGGGGCCAGCTACACCAACGACTTCAAGCTGCCGGGCTCCGAGTCCCAGAAGGTCGCCGACCTGCTCACGGCCGCAGACCTGAACCAGGAGAACAACGCGAGCGGGACCATGGTCCTGCGCGCGACCGACGGAACGCTGACACGCGAGCCGGCGGGCTTCGTGGAGGCCGCCCGGGCGGCGGTGTGCGACCTCGAGGGCGCCCACGTGGAGTCCCTCACAACGCCGTGGGGATCTGTCGAGTGCGCAGCACCCGGCGCCCCGACCGATCCCCGGCCCGATCTGATCAGCCCTGACGGGTCGGTGGCGCTGGTCGAGGTGGGCTTCGACTCCCCGGAGGCCGACAAGGCCGCCGCAAAGGCCGCCTACGACGCCCTCGCCGAGCTCCGCTCGGACGCTCTGCAGATCGAGTTCACCGGGAGCGCCTTCACCGGGGTCGATGTGGAGGAACCAGCCCTCACGCCGGAGATGATCGGGATCATCGCCGCCCTGATCATCCTCGGGTTCGTGTTCCGCACCCTCGGCACGACTGTGCTGCCCCTGGTGTCGGCGGGGGTCGCCCTCGGGGCGGCGTTCGGCCTGGTGCCGATCCTGAGCCACGTGGTACCGACCCCGGAGTGGTCGACGGCGCTCATGACCCTGATGGTGATCGGCGTCGGCGTCGACTACGCCCTGTTCGTGGTCACGCGCCATCGCCGAAACCTCATGCGCGGCATGAGCGTGGACGAGTCCCTGGCGGCCGCGCTCGACACATCGGGACGCGCGGTCCTGTTCGCCGGGATCACCGTGTGCATCGCGATCCTCGGCCTGTGCGTCATCGGCATCACCACCCTCTACGGCGCGGCGATCAGCACCGCTCTCGGGGTGGCCCTGACGGTGGTCGCATCGCTCACCCTCCTACCCTCCCTGCTGTCGTTCCTCGGCCATCGTGCGCTCCCGCGCTCCAAGCGCGATGCCCTGCCGTCGGATCGGCGGGTCAAGCTCCTGCTCTGCGTGATCCCTCCGCTCTGCGTGGTGTTCTGGGTCCTGTACGGCCTGGAGCGGGTGCTCAAGAGCGGCTCGGGCGACCGGCGAACCGCGACCCGCACCCCCTTCTGGGTGTTCTGGTCGGATCTGGTCCAGCGCCGCTCGCTGGCCTTCGGTGCCCTGGCCACCGTCATCCTGATCGTGCTGGCGATCCCGTTCCTCTCGCTTCGGGTGGGCGAGGCCGACCAGAGCAACGACCCCAGCGGGTCGACCACGCGCCAGGGCTACGACCTGATCCAGGAGGCGTTCGGCAAGGGCTACAACTCGAACCTGCAGCTCGTGATCAGCGGCGAGCGGGCGGCCGACCCGGCGTTCCAGAAGTCGGTCGCCGACGCGCTCGCGCGTCAGGAGAACGTCGACGCCGAGAGCATCACAACCATCCCGGCGACCGACGCGATCAGCCTGATCGCATTCAGGTCCCTCTCTGGCCCCCAGGAGTCGGCGACCGCCGACCTGGTCAGCGACCTCCGCGGTGGCGGCCTCGGCCCGATCGCCGCGACGGAGGGCACCGAGGTCCTCGTGTACGGCGAGACGGCGATCTTCGACGACTTCTCGGCCATCATCGCCGGCAAGATCCCCTACTTCTTCGCAGCGGTGGTCGGTCTGTCCTTCCTCCTGCTCATGGTGGTCTTCCGCAGCATCGCGATCCCCCTGACGGGTGCGCTCATGAACCTGCTGGCAGCCGCGTCCTCGTTCGGAGTCGTCGTGGCGGTCTTCCAGTGGGGCTGGTTCGGCGAGCTGCTGGGCACCGGAACGGGTGGGCCGATCAGCGCCTCCCTGCCGGTGCTCTTCTTCGCCATCCTCTTCGGCCTCTCGATGGACTACCAGGTGTTCCTGGTCAGCCGGATCCACGAGGAGTGGGTCCACACACGCGACAACCACCGCGCCGTCAACGTGGGCCTGGTCGAGACCGGCGGCATCATCACGGCGGCGGGGCTGATCATGATCGCGGTGTTCGCCGGGTTCGTCCTGTCGGGCGAGAGGCTGCTCCAGATGATCGGCCTCGGACTCGCCGGAGCCGTCTTCCTCGACGCCTTCGTGGTGCGGATGATGCTGGTCCCGGCGGTGATGCATCGCCTGGGCGCGGCCAACTGGTGGTACCCGGCGTGGCTGGAGCGGATCACCCCGCGCGTCTCCGTCGAGCCGCCCGAGGAGCCCCCGGCAGCGCCCCGAACCCCGGACGCGCCCGCGGTGGAGCACGCCTGAGCGGGGTTCCGGACGACGACGCCGAGCCACGACCCCGGCGCGCCCTGCCCGACGCCCTGGAAGTTCAGGTTGATGCCCGACATGAACTCGGTCGGGAAGGTGGCCGGCAGGCGCCGCCAGACCTGGTCGTTGCCCGGGCCCGTGCTCCAGTCGCCCCCGACCGCGTCCACCCACGCCCTCGGGGTCGCCTGGTACGGCGCCTGCGGCGAGAGCCGGTGCGACGCCGTGCCGAAGACCGACGCCGTCGCGCCGAAGCCGAGCTGGCGGATCCGGGCGGCGCGCGTGGAGGCGCTGAGCGCGCCGGGGACCGGGAACGAGTTCACCCCCCCGCTCGCCGGGTCGGCCACATCGTGGATCCGCTGCCCCGGCCCGTCGGACCGGGCCG
>LNEQ01000012.1 GCA_001464995.1 Actinobacteria bacterium Ga0077541 | reverse complement strand
ACGAGCGGTTCGCGCTCACGATCGCCGCCGAGGGTGAGTCGGCACGGCCGATCACGGCGCAGGCCATCGAGCGCGCGGCGCGCTTTCTGCATGGCGGTGATCTCGGCGCCGTCGGCCGCGTCGCCGATCTGGGATGCGGTGCGGGGGTCGAGGCCTGCGCGCTCGCCGCGGCGTTCCCCGGCGCGACCGTCACCGCGGTCGACGGATCGTCCGCGATGCGTGCCGCGACGCGGACGCGCGCGGGGGAGGAGGGGCTCACCGACCGCGTCGTGGTCGGCGCGATCGAGCTCGAGGGGGATCTCTCGTCGCTCGGCTCATTCGACCTCGTCTGGATGGCCCAGGCGCTGCACCATCTGGACGACGAGGCCGCCGCCCTGGCGCGTGTCGCCGCGCTGCTCGAGCCCGGCGGGGTGCTGTGCCTGCTGGAGCGCCTCGACCCCCTCGAGCTGCGCCCTGCCGACGACCTCGGGCGCCCGGAGGTCTGGGAGCGCGTCGCCGGCGCATACGCCGCGTGGCACGGCCGCCGATCGGCCGGCGCCTCATCGCCCGTCCCCGAGCGGTACGCCGAGCTGGTCGGGCACGCGGGCCTCGATGTCGCCGACTCCGGCCCGCTGCGCGCCGTCGCGACGCTCGGCAGCACGCCCGGGGCGGGGTTCCTGGTGACCCGGTACGTCGACGGGGCCCTCGGCAACCTCACCGACAGGCTCGCCGCCGCCGACATCGACGCCCTGCGCACCCTCGACGCCGGACACGCGGCCCGCCTCCTGCCGGTCGAGGTCCGGCAGTCCCGGACCCTCGTCATCGGGCGTGCGCCCGGAGGGTGACCGCCGAGTCGTCAGAACGTCGCCGCCGCCCACCTGAAGTTGTTCGAAGGGTCGGGATCTGGCCCATCGGAAAAGGCGAAGGCGCTGATGGGCCGCGTTGCATAGGACTCATGCACGGTTGCCTGGACCATCAGGGAGGCGGACTGGCGGACAGGCAGGCTCCTGAGCAGGGCGAAGAGGACATATCCGTGTACCGGCTCCGACTGCAGGAACCCATTCGCGGGACCGACGGGTGGAAAGGTCGGGCCGTTGACTATGTGCGCCAGTGGCCCGGGCTGCGGACCCTCCGCGCCCGTAGATGTGATGTGGGCGGTAGGCGGAAGAACGACGATGCATCGGACACGCGGTGCGTCGTCATCGTTTTCGTTGTGGACTCGGACCTTGATCCGGAGCTGTACTCGGTTCTGGGTGCGCAGCGCCTCGACTGTGAGGTCCGTAACAGCGACATCGGATGCGTTGACCGTCTCGTAAGCCACGTCTCCTCCGGTTCGCGATGGCTGGGACGCAAGCGAGGGTGTCCGGCCTTCCGTCACCCCCTTGCCTCCAGACCAGAATCACTCTCGAACTCCTCTGATCGCCAGCCACCCTTGGGTGAGGCGGTCCACACCTCTCGGCGCGTGAAGCCGCCGTGGTGCGGGTGAGCGCGCGGGGTGAGGGTGATCGACACCTAGGGTGGCTGGCGCGGCACGGTCAAGGGATCACACAGTGGGCGCTCTGATAGCGGAAAGGGAGGCGAAACATGGGTCGGAGACCCGAACTGAGCACGCCACCACTGCCGTTCGAGCAGCCCTTGGGGGACTTCTCGGAATTGGTCGACCTTCGTCTGGAGGATGTGCTGCGCCGGTGGCCACGACCACCCTGGGAGCGCCCGCCGTGGGTCTTCCGCCGACCGTGCACGCTGCGAATCCTTATGTACGCGGATTTCGCCGGCGCCTACGCGGGGGGCCCCTTCCTCGGCCTCACTCACGTGATCGCCACGCTGACCGCGGACCCGTATCCGTGGGTGCAGTTCCGCATCGGTCGCGCCAACCGAGTCGCCGACCCGTCGGCCGACCAGCACCTCGCCGGGAAGACCCTCGACGCGATCAATCTCGACGACTGGGATGAGCTGTGGCTGTTCGGTCTTGGTGGCGGGCAGGGCGCTCTGTCCAAGGTGGAGATCGATGCCGTTCGCGCGTGGATGGACCGAGGCGGCGGCGTCTTGGTGACGGGCGACCACGACGATCTCGGCGCCGGAATCGGCAGGCAGATTCCTCGGGCCGGACAGATGCGCCGCTGGGGGCAGCCGTCCGCTTCCGGACCCGACCGCCACTCGACCCTCCGCTCGGGGGCGAACACATCGTTCGACTTCGATGACCAGAGCGACGACGTTCCTCAGGAGATCCGCCTTCGTGAGTACCCGCTCATCTCGTGGTGGCACCCGGTTCGTCGGCGACCCCATCCGCTCTTCTGTGGACCCGACGGGCCCATCCGCGTGCTCCCCGACCACATGCATGAGGGCGAGGCGGTCGTCCCAGCTCAGATGCCGGCGAACGACTGGCCGTCGGTCGGTCCCGTCCAGCCCACGCCCGAGGTCGTTGCCTGGGGCAGGATCGTGCAGCCCGGACTTGACGGAACCGGCACGGAGTTCGGCGTCGTTGGCGCCTATGACGGACATGGGGCGGGGGTCGGCCGCATCTCCGCCGACTCCACGTGGCACCATTGGTTCGACATCAACGTGGTCGGCCTTGGTACCGCGGGACGCCAGGGCTTCACGACCTCGGCAGGTGCCGGCTTCCTGCGCGCAATTGAGGCCTACTTCCTGAACACCGCCATCTGGCTCGCGCCGCCTGCCAAGCAGATGTGCATGCGCAACCGGGCGGTCTCTGGCGCCCTCTGGAGCGACCGGCTGGTCATGCTCGATCCGAAACTTCCGGTGTGGGCGATCGGAGAGGCGGCTCTCGACGCGCTGGGCCGCACTGCGCCGAGGTGCACGATCCGCGACTGGATCTGGCCGTTCCTGCCGATCGAGATTCGAGAGCTGACACCCCTCGACCCCGTCGAGTTCGCGAGGTTCGTGCCCCTGATCGAGGAGAGTGCGGCGGGAGCGGCCTTCCGACCACTCGTGGAGCAGACCCGGGACAACCTCACACCCCCACGAACCGAGAGGGAGGTTCGCGAGATGGACGAGCGGGTCGATGCGGCTTTCGCGAGCGCTTGGGACGAGGGCCTCGGTTCGGCGATCGAACTCGCGCGCGGACAAATGAAGCGAACGCAAGCTCTTCGAAAGACTCTGCAGAAGGCTCGGTAGCGGCTACTCGGGCCGGAGGGACGCGCGGCTCGCCTTCTTCCCGCCCGGAAGTCCGTCAGCGCAGGCGGACGGACTTCCGGGCGGTCGTGCGGCCCTGGGTGATCCGGACGACGAGCGTCGCGCCGCGCAGGCGGGGGCGGTACGTGCGGGCGGTCTTCTTGAGGCGCAGGCGCAGCGTCACAGTGCCGGCCGCCTTGGCGCTGACGGCGCCGGTGGCGACCACGATCTGCCTGGTGCCCTTCAGGCCGAGGCGCTTCGCGACGATCGATCCGGTCGCGGTGACCTTGCCGGCGCGCGGCGTGCGGACCTTCAGGGCGAGGCCCTTCGCGCCCGCCAGCGCCGCGGCGGTTGCCTTGGCCGGCAGGGTGAGGGCGAGCGGGCCGGCCGGGGTGGTGCCGGGGGCGCCCGGGCCCGGTGCCGGGCCCGCGGGCTTGAGCTGGGCCACGTCGGCGCCGCCGATGGACGGTGAAGACCCGGTGGCCGAGATGACGATCGGTGCCGATGCCAGGGCGCAGGGCTCGGTGTTGCCCGACGGGGCGCCGGCGATCTTCACGCCCTGGGCGTCCTTCCACGCGATGCGGGTGCCGTCCTGGGAGAAGCTCGGGTCGGCCGCCTCGCCCACGGTCGGCAGGAAGCAGTCGGCCGTGGCGCCGACCGTGACCGGGGCGTCGATGCCGCTGACCGACAGCGCGGCGATCTTGTCGTCGCCCGGGTCGGCGG
>LNEQ01000011.1 GCA_001464995.1 Actinobacteria bacterium Ga0077541 | reverse complement strand
GAACTGGTCGCTCGCCCTCCTGTCGCTGCTGATGGGGCCCGCGCTGCTGGTGGTCGCCTGGCGGTACACCCGGCGGTCGAACCCCGTGCTGATCGACGTGCAGCAGCGGGTGGGCGAGGTCACCGAGATGGCCGAGGAGAGCGCCGTCGGCATCCGCGTCATCAAGGCCTTCGGGCGCGAGTCGGATCGCACCGACCGCTTCGGCGCCACGGCCCGCCGCGCCTACGACCGGAGCATGGACGCGGCCCACATCCGGGCCCTCTATCAGCCCCTGATGGGCTTCCTGCCGATCCTCGGCCTCGCCGTCGTCCTGGTCTACGGCGGAGTCCTCACCATCGACGGCAGCATGACCCTCGGCGAGTTCGTGACCTTCTACCTCTTCCTGACGATGCTGATGGCGCCGTTCCGCTCGCTCGGGATGCTGGTGGGTCAGGCCCAGCGCGCGATCGCCGGTGGCACGCGTATATCCGGAGATCGTGGAGGCCGACCGGCCGCAGCCGATGCCCGACGGCCTCGGCCACGTGCGGTTCGAGGGCGTCACCTTCGCCTACGGCCCCGAGACCTCTCCGGTGCTCTCCGGCATCGACCTCGACGTCCCGGCGGGGCGCACGATCGCCCTGATCGGCCCGACCGGCTCGGGCAAGACGACCCTGACCCAGCTCATCCCGCGCTTCTACGAGGCCACCGCGGGACGCGTGCTGATCGACGGCGCCGACGTGCGCGATCTGCGCCTCGACGAGCTGCGCCACGCGGTGGGCATGGTCTCGCAGGACCCCTTTCTCTTCTCCACCAGCGTGCGCGACAACATCGCCTACGGGCGGCCCGGGGCGACCGACGACGAGGTGCGGTCGGCCGCGCGGATGGCACAGGCCGAGGGATTCATCGAGTCGTGGGCGAACGCGGACTGACCCTCTCGGGCGGCCAGCGCCAGCGCCTGGCGATCGCGCGGGCGATCATCACCGACCCTCGCATCCTGATCCTCGACGAGGCGACCGCATCGGTCGACGCCTCCACCGAGCGCGAGATCCAGACGGCCCTCGCCGCCGTGATGGCGGGGCGCACGACCCTCGTCATCGCACACCGCCTCTCGACGCTCGCCCTGGCCGACGAGCTCGTGGTGCTGGAGGCCGGCGAGATCGTCGCGCGCGGCACCCACGACGAGCTCTACGACACGAGCGCCGTCTACCGGGAGATCCACGACGGCGGGCTCGCCCGCCCCGACCTGATCGCGCGGGACGCGTGAGTACCGCCGCCTCCCCCGCGCCCCGCCTCGCCCGCGCCGAGCGCGCCGAGCCGCCCCTGGCGCGGCGCAAGCTGCGGCGGCTGCTCCCCTACTTCCGCCCCTACCGGGCCCGGGCGTTCGCGACCATCGCCCTGATGATCGTCGTCACCGCGAGCGGGCTCGCGATCCCGGCGCTGGCCCAGTTCGCCATCGACCACGGGATCACCGCCGGCGACAGGGGCGTGCTGGTCCTGGCCGTGAGCCTCTTCGTCGTGGCCGGCCTGATCGGCTGGCTCGCCGGCTACTACCAGACCTACCTGTCGAGCTGGGTCGGCGAGCGGGTGCTCCTCGACCTGCGGACCGACACCTTCCGTCACCTCATGCGCCTCGAGCTGGGCTACCACGAGCGCACCCCGACCGGCCGCACCGTCAGCCGCCTGACCAGCGACATCGAGGCGCTCCTGCAGCTGGTCACCGACGGATTCACCTCCCTGGTGATCAACGGCCTCACCTTCATCGGGGTCGTGGTGATCCTGTTCACCTACGACGTCGAGCTCGCGCTTCTGACCTTCGTGATCTTCCCGGCGCTCGCCGTGGGCACGGCGCTCTTCCGCGTCTACTCCACGCGCGCCTACCGGCGCACCCGCGAGCGCGTGGCCGACGTGCTCGCGACGCTCCAGGAGACGCTCTCGGGTGTCCGGGTGGTGCAGGGATTCGGACGCCAGAAGCCCTCCGAGGACCTCTTCCGTCGCGTCAACGAGGAGTACCGCGAGGCCAACATGTCCACGATCCGACTCTCGGGGACCTACTTCCCGGGCGTCGAGCTGCTGTCGGGCATCGGCACCGCGATCATCCTGTACTTCGGCTCCACGCGGGTGCTCGACCAGGAGGT
>LNEQ01000010.1 GCA_001464995.1 Actinobacteria bacterium Ga0077541 | reverse complement strand
CTAGGGGGTGTGGCGGCCCGCGCGACGCATCCGCGCCGCGGGGGTCTGGGCGGCGGCGGCCTCCGCGAGCGCGGCGGTGCGCAGGAGCGCGGCGGCGGCCCGCTGGAGGTCGAGACCGGTCGCGACCGGCTCGGGCGTCACGCCCAGCACGCCGGCCATCTGGACGTAGGAGGTCACGAGCGGGGGTCGCGCCTTGGCGTTCGGCGAGCCGGCCGAGCGGACCCTCTGGCAGAGGACCTGGACGTCGGCGACGGTGACGATCTTCGGCGGCGGCGTCATTCGCGGTCCCAGGGCGTGCCGCCCATCGCGAGCAGCATCGTCTCGCGGGCCAGGACGTCGACCGAGAGGATGAAGCGGCGGCCGCGGGGGCCGAGCTCGAACTCCTCCTGGACGTCGAAGACGTCGTGGCCGCGGCCGATGGCGTGGCCCCGGACCCGGAGCGGGGCCTCGGTGTGCGCGTCGAGCGCGACCAGGCCGTGGGCGAGGTTCGCCTGCGCGCGCGCGGTCAGCCAGGGCTCGGGTTCGATCCAGGTCGTCATCTGACGAGGGGATCGGCCGGGGGGGCCCCGGTCTTGACCCCCCGGCCCCCGTTCAGGTGTGGTCTACTGCCGGGGATGAGCGAGTGGTCGGACTGGTATCTCCGCGAGGATCCCACCGGATGGGTGCTGCCGGCGATCCTGCGCCGCCGAGCCGAGGAGCACCCCGACCGGGACTTCCTGCGCTTCGGGGGCGACCCCTGGCTGAGCTACGGCGAGATCGACCTGCGCGTCAACCGGGTCGCGAACGCGCTGCTCGCGCGGGGCCTGCGCAAGGGCGAGGCCGTCTCGACCATCATGCCGAACGTCGAGCAGAACCTCGCGGCGTGGTTCGGCATCCAGCGTGCGGGCGGCGTGCAGTGCCCGATCAACCTGGCCTACCGGGGCATGTTCCTGTCGTGGGTCCTGAACCTGCCCCAGTCGCGCTTCCTGATCGTCGGCGACGACCACCTGGCCTGGCTCGACGCCGTCAAGGACGACCTGGCCCACCTCGAGCACGTGATCGTCGTGCCCACCGGCGACCGCCACGGCCCCGACCCGGCCTGGCGCTGGGAGACCTGGGACGAGTTCGCCGACGGGTCCGACTCCGATCCCGGGGTCGAGGTCACCTGGACCGACGACGCGCGCGTGATGTTCACCTCGGGCACGACCGGCCGCTCGAAGGGCGCGATCAAGCAGCAGGCCTCCGACTACTTCAGCGGACGCACCTACAACGAGGTGTGCGGAGTGACCGCGGAGGACACGTTCTTCACGTGCCTCCCGCTCTTCCACTCCAACGCGCAGGTGCTCGCGACCTACCCGGCGATGATCGCGGGGGCGCGGATCGCCTACTCGAAGCGGTACTCGTCCTCGCGGTTCTGGAGCGAGGTGGTCGACGCCGGCGCGACGATCCTGAACACGGTGAGCGCCATCAACTACTTCATCTGGAACACGCCGCCGGGCGCCCTGGACCGCGCCCACTCGGTCACGCGGATCATGGCGATGCCGGCGCCGAAGGACATCTACCACGGCTTCCAGGAACGGTTCGGCGTCCGGTTCATCGAGGGCTACGGCCTGACGGAGACCGGGATGGTCACCTACCACCCGCCCGGCCGGCCGCCGCGCCCGGGCAGCTGCGGGGTGGCGACGCCGGGGTTCGAGGTGAGCGTGGTCGAGCCGGGCACCGACCTGCCGGTTCCCGCGGGGACGCCCGGGGAGATCGTGGTCGACATGAAGATGCCGAACATCGTCATGCGCACGTACGCGGGCATGCCGGAGAAGGCCGCCGAGGACTTCCGCAACCTGAAGCTCCACACCGGCGACCTCGGCAAGCTCGACGAGGAGGGCTACCTCTACTTCCTCGACCGGGTGAAGGACTACATCCGCCGGCGCGGGGAGAACGTCTCGTCGGTGGAGGTCGAGTCGGTCCTGACGTCGCACCCCGATGTACTGGAGGCGGCGGCGGTCGGGGTGAAGGCCGGCGAGGGCGCCTCCTCGGAGGACGAGATCCTGGTCTGCATCGTGATGCGCGAGGGGCGCACCTGCCACCACGCGACGCTGCTCGACTGGTGCGAGGAGCGGATGCCCTACTTCGCCGTGCCGCGCTACGTGCGGGTCATGGACCACCTCCCGAAGACGCCCACCGAGCGGGTCCGGAAGGTCGAGCTGCGCGACGAGGGAGTCACCACGGACACCTTCGACCGCTCCGCGTGAGCGAGGAGCTGGACCTCGGGGAGGCGGCGGACTTCATCCTCTCCGAGAGGCCCGAGCTGGCCGAGGATGACGTCTGGGCGGTGCTGAACGCGCTCGGCGGCCCGCCGGCGAAGGCGCAGCGGAAGATCGCTCTGCAGCTGATCGCGAGCACCGCCCCTCAGGTGCGTGCGAGGGACGCCAAGCGCATCCTCGACGAGTGGGGCGCCTACGCGGACCTGGCCGAGGGGCCGGACTGGGACGACTGATGGGTCGCCGGGCCGTGACGACCGTGTCGGTGGTGGTGACCGACTACGACGAGGCGATCGCGTTCTACACCGGCGTCCTCGGACTCGGCCTTGTCGAGGACACGCCGCTCGACGGCGGCAAGCGCTGGGTGGTCGTGGGCGGAGAGGGCGGCGCGCGCCTGCTCCTGGCCCGCGCGTCGGGCCAGGAGCAGGAGGCCCGCGTCGGTGACCAGACCGGCGGCCGGGTGTTCCTCTTCCTGGAGACGGACGACTTCGCCCGCGACCACGCCGCCTACGAGGCGGCGGGCGTCACCTTCGTGGAGGGCCCCCGCGAGGAGGCCTATGGCACGGTCGCCGTCTTCGAGGACCGCTACGGCAACCGCTGGGACCTCATCGAGCGGGCCACGACGTGAGACCCCGACACAGGAGACCCGACGTCCATCGCCGCGCAGGCCACGTGGTCGCGGGACGGAGGCAGGCGCCGCGCCCGCTGATCGTCCGGGCGTAGCGGACGTGAACGTCCCATGTGGCCGCCCTTGGGAGCGCACTGCACTCGGTGTTTCTCAGGCCATCCCCGCCGCAAGGCGGTGCCTGACGATGCGAATCGGCCCGACCAAGGGCCGATTCGACGCACGTCCCGCGCACGGAACCGTCCGACGGCACGGACGATCGCGTGGCGCCACCCGCACAGAGGAAGCGCACCGTGGGACGTCCCCGACGATCGTCCTCAGCAGGAAGAGTGAGATCACTCCGGACCGAGCCCACTGCGACGCGGCTCGGCTCCCGAGCGGTCCGGCTCAGACGGCGGTCAGCAGCGCCGGCGAGGCGGCGCGCTTGGCGGCATAGAGCTCGTGGTCGGCCCGGCGCAGCGCCTCGTCGAGGGGGACGGCGCCGGTGATGTCCAGGACGCCGGACGAGGCGCGCAGGGCGGGGACCGCCCCGCCGAGGTCGCACGCGCGGGCGAGCCGGCCCGTGATCGCCTCTCGCCCGGCGGCGTCGGTGGCGACGACGACGGCGAACTCGTCGCCGCCGAGCCTCCCGACCACGCCGTGCGGCCGGACGGCCTCGCTGAGGTTCTCGGCGAGCAGGCAGAG
>LNEQ01000009.1 GCA_001464995.1 Actinobacteria bacterium Ga0077541 | reverse complement strand
CGGCCGTCGTCCTCGACGGGGCCCACAATGCGGCCGGCATGGAGGCGATGGTCTCCGCGCTGCCCGAGGTGGTCGGCGACCGCCGGCCGGTCGTCGCGGTGGTCTCGATCCTGGGCGACAAGGACGCCGCCGCCATGATGACCTCGCTCGCGGGCGCCGTCGGGCGCGTGATCGCGACGCGCTCCAGCCACCCCCGGGCGGTGCCCTCCGTCGATCTCGCGGCGATCGCCCGGGCGCTCGGGCGGCCGGCCGAGGCGGTCGATCCGCCCGCGGCGGCGCTCACCGCGGCCCGTGAGGCCGCCGGGCCCGACGGGGTCGTGGTGGTCGCCGGATCCCTGTACCTGCTGGCCGACCTGAGGGGTCCCGTGGAGAGGGGCGGCGGGACCCCCCCTGCTAGACTCGCGCGCGCCCGGAAGGGCATCGATGTCCCCGAGGCGAAGTAGACCGTCATGTCCATAGGCATCAGCGTCATCGGTCTGCTCACCGCACAGGCGTCGGGCGCGGCCACATCCGAGACCAGCGATCCGTTCGAGTCGATCTCGGGCTTCTTCGAGTCCGGTGTGTGGGGATTGATCACGGTTCTGCTGCGCGTCTTCGTCGTGCTCCTGTGGGTGGCACTCGCCTACTGGACCTACCAGGACGCCCGCCGCCGCATCCAGGCGCCCGGCCTCGTGGCCGCCTGCGTCGCCCTGTCGGTGCTGATCCCGTTCCTCGGCTCGATCATCTATCTCATCGTGCGCCCGCCCGAGTACCTCGACGAGGCGCGCGAGCGCGAGCTGGAGCTGCTGGCGCTCGAGCAGCGCCTCGGCGAGCTCGGCGACTCGGAGGGCCAGCAGATCGTGGGCCGTATGCTCGCCCGCGAGGGCATGGTGAGCGGCGACCCGGCCAGCATGCAGCGTGCGCTGCGCCAGGCCGGGGTCGCATCGGCCGATGACGTGCGCGACATCGACCAGCGCCTCACCGAGCTCGAGTTCCGCATCCGCCTGTTCGATCGCACGGGCTCGGCGCGCGCCGCAGAGGCCCCCGTCGAGGGCCGTCCGGCCCGCCAGCGCGAGTTGCCCAATCCCACCGCCGAGAGCGGCGACACCGGCCGCACCGGCCGGTGGAGAAGACCACGTGACCAGGAGTCGTATGACTGAGCGTTCGTTCGTGATGGTGAAGCCCGACGGGGTCTACGCGGGGCTGAGCGGCG
>LNEQ01000008.1 GCA_001464995.1 Actinobacteria bacterium Ga0077541 | reverse complement strand
TGCGGCGGATGGCCGCCTGCGAGATGCGCTGGTTCACCAGCAGCTGCGCCGGCGTCAGCCTCACGGGCTTGCGGATCTCGAACCAGCTCTGGCCGTGCGGGGCCGGCGTGTAGCGGTCGCCCACCAGCGGCCAGACCCGCCAGACGTACCGGTCGCCGAAGGCGAGGCGCCCGGCCGGCACGCGGAAGAGCGTGCGGGTGGGGAAGGCGGAGAAGACCTTCGTGGCCCGTCCGTTGCGCACGCGGAAGATCTGAAGGTTGTAGAGCCGCGCGGACGGCACCCGCGTCCAGCCGAGGACGGGCTGGCGGAACGGCAGCGAGATGCCGGCCGACGGCTTCAGCCGCGACGGGTTACGCACCGGCAGCGTCACCTCGCCGCCCCCGGGCGGCGCCGGCAGGTCGAGGGTCTGCACCGGTGGCGCCGGCGCCGCCGTCACCCGGTAGTCGGCCCTCTGCTGGGCGGTGTTGCCGGCGTCGTCGGCCGCCGTCACGGTGAAGCTCCGCGCACCCGTGCTCGCCGTGTCGATGGGGGCGCCGGCCGCGACGGTCCCCGCGCAGGAGGACGCCCCCGCGCACGAGAAGTCGGCCGTCACGCGCTCGCCGCGCGCATACGCCGCGCCGGCCGCGGGCCGCGTCAGGGTGACGGAGGGGGGCACCGTGTCGATCGTGAAGGCGCGCTGGGCGAGCCCGGTGCTGAGCGGCAGCGCCTGCGTGGTCCCGAGGGTGAGCGCCCCGTCCGGGGCGCCGGTGAGCGTCACCGTGAGCGGGGAGGCCCCCGTCCCCGAGAACCCCGGCAGCGGAGCGCCTCCGCTCTCGAGCTGCCACGCGATCAGGGCGCCCGGGCCGGTGCCCGTGATCACGTACGACGCGGGTGTCTCGGAGGCGTTCCAGGCGTCGCCGTCGGCGCCCGAGATGACCGGCGCGGCGGCCGCGGCGGCCGGGGCGATGAGGAGGACGGCGAGCACGGACGCGGCGAGGAGCCGGAGACGGGTGACGGGCACGGACCCCGGTCTACCCCACCCGGGCCTCGTGCACGGGCGGATCCCGCAGAGCCAAACGTCGTCCTTACATTCTCGCCCCGTTTCGAGGGCGGGCGGCTCAGTCGCGCCAGGCGCCGCCCTCGAGCACGACGACCTCGCGGCCGTCGGGCTCGACGCCGAGCACCGTCACCTCGGGTCCGCCGATCATGAAGTCGATGTGGATCTCCGAGGTGTTGACCCGCTCGGGCTCGCTGCCGTCGGTGCCCTTGGGGTAGCCGGCGCCGAGCGCGATGTGGCTCGCCGCGTTCTCGTCGAGGAGCGTGTCGTAGAAGACGGTCCCGAGCGGCCCGATCCGGCCGCTGCCGTCCACCAGCGCGACCTCGCCGAGCCGGGCGGCGCCCTCGTCGACGGCCGCGCGGCCGCGCAGCACCTCGGCGCCGGTGTCGGCGGTGATCTCCACGGCGCGGCCGCCCTCGAACCGGACCTTCAGCCCGTTCACCACCGTGCCGCCCACGTCGAGCGGGCGGGTGGAGGTGACGAACCCCTCGGTGCGGAGCGGGTCGGGGGTCGTGAACACCTCCTCGGTGGGGATGTTCGGCAGGTGGGGCAGGCCGTCGCGGCGCCGGTCCTCGCCCCCCACCCACACCGAGCCGGGCAACAGGCCGACGGTGAGGTCCGTCCCGGGTCCCACGAACCGCAGCGCCGACAGCCGGCGTCCGGTCAGCCGCGCCGCCGAGGCGCCGAGCTCGGCCCCGCGCGCCTCCCACGCCGCGGCGGGATCGGGCTCGTCGAGGCGGCAGATGTGGGCGATCTCCGTCCAGAGGCGCTCCAGCGCCTCGGCCGGCGGGAGATCGGGGAACACCATGCCCGCCCATTCGGGGTTGGGGCAGGGGAGGACGGTCCAGTTGACGTGCCCGCCCATGATCACCTCGATGCCCTCGCGTACCGAGGGCAGCCGGTCGCGCCCGGCGCGGGCGGGATCGACGTCGTCGAAGAGGCCGGGCGCGGTCGGCCCCGCCAGGGCGATCGTCGCGCCCATCACCCGCCCGATCTCCTGGATGCGCTGGGCAGCCGAGCGTCTCCTCGTCGGCGTGCTGCAGCCGCGCGAGCTTCACGCGGGGGTCGAACCAGGCGACGTCCACGAACTTCGCGCCGCGCCGGTACGCGGCGGCCGCGATCGCCCGCACCAGTTCCTCCTGGCCGGGCCGTCCACTGACGCTCACCACCTGGCCGTGCTGGACGTTGGCGCCGACCTCGACCGCGAGGGAGGCGAGCCGCTCGAGGCGCTCGTCGGCGGGTCCGGTCACGCCGCGGACTCTACCCGGGCCCGGGCGCCCCGAGCCCGCGCAGCAGCGCATCGACCACCCGCTCGGCCCACCCGCGCGGGAAGGGCTCGCCCGACAGGTGACGCGACTGGTAGGCGCCCATCATCAGGTCGACGGCCGCCTCGATGTCGCCGTCGGGCGCGATGGCGCCCGTGCGGGCGGCGTCGTCGAGCATCCGGCGCAGCAGCGCCCGGCGGGGGCGCAGGGTGCGCTCGCGGAAGAGCCGCATCAGCTCGGGCGTGTGCTGTTCCTCCATCAGGCACGTCCCGACCAGCGGCATCACCGACACGCGCTCGGCGTTGCGGCGCAGCTGGCGGAGCTGTGCCACCAGATCGGCGCGCAGATCGCCCGTCGGCGCGGGCGCCCCGCTCTCGCGCAGGTGGGCCAGCGCAGCGGTGGCGAGGTCGGCCTTGCCCTCGTAGCGCAGGTAGATCGTGGCCTTGCTGACGCCCGCCCGCGCGGCGACGCCGTCCATGCTCATCCGCGCGTAGCCCTCGGTGGAGAGCAGGTGCAGCGCCGCGTCCAGGATCGCCGTGTCCACCACCGCCGATCGCGGCCGTCCGCGCCGTCCGTCGCCCGTGGTCGGGGGGTGTCCCGTGCCCGTGCTCACGCGCGTCAGGCTACCAAGACCGGCCGGTTTAGTGAACTGAACCGTTTGGTATCTTGGCGCGCATGACCTCGGGATCGTGGAAGGCGCTGATCGGGCTCTTCGTCCTCACCATGGGGACGAGCACGCTCACGCCGCTGCTGCCGCTGTACAAGGAGCACTTCGGCATCTCGACGGCGACGGCGACGCTGCTGTTCGTCACGTACACGGTGACCGTCGTCCCCACGATGCTGATCGCGGGCAACCTGAGCGACCGCCTCGGCCGCAAGCGCCTTCTGCTGCCCTCGCTGGCGATCATGACCCTCGCCTCCCTGGTCTTCTCCCTGGCCGAGTCGGTGCCGATGCTGTTCGCCGGCCGCGTCCTCCAGGGCCTCGCGATCGGGGGCTTCCTGGGCGTCGGCGCGGCGTTCGTCGTCGATCACGCCCGCACCGAGAGCAAGGCGCTCGCGGCCGCACTGGCGGGGGTGTTCTTCCGGCTCGGCTTCGGTCTGGGCCCGGGCCTTGCCGGCGTCGCGGCGCAGTACGGCCCCAACCCGCGCCACTTCGCCTTCCAGGTGCACATCGTCCTGATGATCGCGGGGATCATCGCGATCGCGACCGCGGCCGAGACGCTGCTTCGCCGGCCGGATCCGGGGCGCTTCCGCATCCGCATCGGCGTGCCCCCGGGTCAGGCGCTCGGCTTCCTGACGTTCGTCGCGCCGGCGATCTTCATGATGAGCTTCATCGAGGGCACGTTCCTCTCGGTGGTGCCGATCTTCGTCTTCGACACCCTCGAGGTGCGCAACCTGGCGCTCATCGGGCTGATCGGCTTCCTGACGCTGGCCCTCGGCGGGCTCGCCCCGTTCCTCGTGCGCGGCCTCGACCCGCGCCGGTCGCTGATCATCGGCGTCACCGCGTCGTCGCTGCTCTCGTTCCTGATCGTCGCCTCGTCGCTGCTCGACAACGTCGCCCTGGTGGTCGCGGCCGCCGCGATCATCGGCGTCACCAACGGCTTCCTCCTGTTCGGCGGCACGGTGATCTGCGGCATCATCGTGCCGATCGAGGAGCGCGGGAAGCTGATGTCGCTGCTCTACATGTGCGCCTACTCGGGCACGATCCCGACCGTCGCGCTCGGCTACATGGCCGACGCGATCGGCCTGAGCGCGACGCTGTTCATCTTCTCGTGCGTGGCGGTGGCCATCGCCGGCTTCGTCCTGACCGTGGGGCGCCGCAACTTCGCCGAGGTCATCCCGCACGAGCCGCCCCCGCCGGCCGAGATGGCGACCGAGATCATCACGATGGAGGGTGCCTGAGGCACCCTGCGCGCTCCTCAGTCCGGCGGTGCGGCACCCGGATGGCCGATGGCCGCCTCGAACTCGGCGAGCGTGGGGGCGGGTGGTGACAACGGCGAGGAGCCGCCCGGGCGCATCCCGTCGAGCACCACTCCGAGGTAGCGCCGCCACAGGTCGGGGATGTGGAAGTGGCACGGCGATGCGTGACCGGCCGCGGTGATGAGGAAGAAGACGTCGATCGCCTCGAGGTCGTCGCGCACCTGCCCTGCCGCCTGGGCGCGGGCGACCAACTCCGCCATCGGGGCGATCACCCGCTCGCGCGCGGCGCGCAGGCGGGGGGAGCCGAACACCTCCGCCCCGACCGCCTCCATCAGGCCGCGATCGCGGGCCTGCCGCTCGGCGATCGCCGTCATGGCAGCCACGATGCCCTCCCAGGCGTCGTCGGCGCGCGCCGCCTGCTCCACCGATGCGGCCACGTCGGCGAGCCGGTCCTCGAACATCGCGAGGAGCAGGTCCTCCTTGCTCGGGAAGCGGCGGAACACGGTCGCCTGACCGACCCCCGCGCGACGCGCGAGCGCCGTCGCGCGCGAACAGCTCCGACGCGGCCGCCAGGATCTTCTCCCGGTTGCGGCGCGCGTCGGAGCGGAGGTTCTCGGGCATCGGTCGGCGCCCCCTACGCGCCGGGCACCACGCTCGGGGCCTCGGCGACGATGGCCACGTCGCGCCGCCGGATGAGCGTCGCGGCGATCACGACGCCCAGCAGCATCAGCCCGGCGCCGATCGCGAACGCCGACTGGAATCCGTCGACCAGGGCGGACGCCTGCTGTGCCGCGTCGGGCTGGGGGCCGGCGTTCTCCAGCGCGTTCGACGTCTGGGTGGCCGCGACGGTCGAGAGGATCGCGAGGCCGAGCGCACCGCCGATCTGCTGCGAGGAGTTGAAGATCCCCGACGCCAGCCCGGCGTCCTCGTCGGTGACGTTGGTGGTGGCGATCAGCGTCATCGGCACGAAGGTCAGGCCGAGGCCCGCCGACATCACCAGCAGCCCGGGCAGGACGTCGGCCACGTAGGTGCCGTCCACCGGCGCCCGCGAGAGCAGCAGCAGCCCGATGGCGGCCGTGCCCATGCCGACCATCGCGACCTCGCGCACGCCGACCTTCCCCACGATCTGCTGGGCCACGCCCGAGAACGCGATGATGCCGGCGGTCAGGGGCAGGAAGGCCAGACCGGTCTGCACCGGCGTGAAGCCGAGCGTCTGCTGCAGGTAGATCGAGGCGAAGTAGAAGACGGCGAACATGCCGCCGGTCACCGCCAGCATCGCCAGGTTGGCGCCCGTCAGCGAACGGATGCGGAAGATGCCCAGGCGCACCAGCGGCGCCTTGGAGCGCATCTCGATGACGACGAACGCCGCCAGCAGCGCCACCGCGCCGAGGCCCATGCCGATCGTCTCGTCTTCACGATCGTGTAGACCAGCAGCGTGAGACCGGCCGTGACGCTGACCGCGCCGGCGATGTCCACGCCGTGGGTGCCCGGCGCCTTCGACTCGGGCACGTACCGGAAGGCCAGCAGCACCGCCGCGATGCCGATCGGGATGTTGATGAAGAAGATCCACTCCCACGAGAGGTACTCGGTGAGGATGCCGCCGGCCAGGAGGCCGACCGCCGCCCCGCCGACGGCGATCGCGGCCCAGACGGCCAGGGCCTTGGCCCGCTCGGCACCCTCGCGGAAGGTGGTGGTCACGATCGACAGCGCGGCCGGCGAGACCATCGCGCCGCCGAGCCCCTGCAGGGCGCGGGCGACGATCAGCCACTCCGATGAGGTGGCGAGGCCGTTCAGGAGCGAGGCGCCGGTGAACACGACCACGCCCGCCACGAACAGCCGGCGACGGCCGAGGAAGTCGGCGGCGCGCCCGCCGAGCAGCAGGAAGCCGCCGAAGGCGAGGGTGTAGGCGTTCACGACCCACTGCAGGGATCCGGCGGAGAAGTCGAGGTCCTCCTGGATCGACGGCAGGGCGACGTTGACGACCGTCCCGTCGAGGACCACCATGAACTGGGCGATGCAGACGACCACGAGCGCCAGCCAGCGGCGGTCGTGGACGGAGGCGGGCAATGGTGCGGCGGTGCTCACGGGGCGGCTCCTCGAGGCTGGGCGGCGGTGCGGTCCGCCGGCGAACGTAGCGAAAACGGAGTGACGAGTCCACTTAAGGTGCCCGCGGGTGACGTCCGGGTCGTGGACGGGCCCCGGGTCCCTCGACGGCGCGTCGATAGGCTGCGGGCCGCCCGTGGTCCTCGCCCCGTACTCCACCCTCGTCCGCCCGATCCTGTTCCGGCTCGACCCGGAGCGGGTGCACGAGATGGCGATCGCCTCCCTCGGCGTCGCCGGGCCACTCATGGCCCGCGTGGCAGGCCCGCCCGACGGCGGCGGGAGGCTCGCACAGCACCTGCTCGGCCGGCGGTTCCCCAACCCGGTGGGCCTCGCCGCCGGCTTCGACAAGCGCGCCCGCGCCGTGCCGGCCTGGCCGGCGCTCGGATTCGGCTTCGCCGAGGTCGGCACGATCACCGCCCACGGTCAGCCCGGCAACCCGAAGCCCCGCATCCACCGGCTCCCGGACGACCGCGCCCTGATCAACCGCCTCGGGTTCAACAACGCGGGCGCCGAGGCGACGGCCGCCGTGCTCGCGCGCTGGCGCCGCCGGGGGCTGCTGGGGCGCGCGCCCCTCGGCATCAACCTCGGCAAGTCGAAGGTCACCGAGCCGGAGGACGCCCCGGCCGACTACGCGCGCTCGCTGGAGCTGTTGTGGCCCTACGCCGACTACGTCACGGTCAACGTCAGCTCGCCCAACACACCGGGTCTGCGCGACCTGCAGGCGATCGGCCCGCTGGCGGGCATCCTCGACGCGATCGACGCCGTGGCCGACCGGATGACGGCGGGGCGTGCCGGCGCGGCGCCCCCCGTGCTGGTGAAGCTGGCGCCCGACCTCGCGCCCGAGGACATCGACGCCGCGGTCGATCTGGCCCTCGAGCGGGGCGTCGCCGGCGTCATCGTCACCAACACGACCCTGTCGCGCGAGGGCCTCGTGTCGGCCGGGGCACTGCGCGCCCGCGAGGGCGGCTTGTCGGGCGCCCCGTTGCGCGCCCGCTCCACCGCCATCGTCGCCCGGGTCGCCCGGCGTGCGGCGGGCCGTCTCGTTGTCGTCGGGGTCGGCGGCATCTTCACGGCCGATGACGCGTGGGAGAAGCTCGCGGCCGGAGCGAGCCTGGTGCAGGTCTACACCGGCTTCGTCTACGGCGGTCCCGGCACCGCGCGGGCGATCTGCAACGGCCTGATGGAGCGGATGGACCGCGAAGGTGTCGCCCACGTGTCGGAGATCGTGGGGGGCGCCGCCCGCTAGTGTCCCGATTCAGAAGTTCGGCGGCACTTCCCGGCTTTGCCGGCCGCCGGCCGGCCGGGTCTCATCGCGATGCGGCGTCCTCGGCAGCCCCGATATTCCGGACATCGGGCTGTTCTGCGTCCCTTCCTCGCGGGAGATTCGCTCGGGAAGTACTCGCCAACTCCTGAATCGGGACACTAGTCTGGCGCCGCCGCCAGCCGCACACCCGCCGAGGGGCGCAACTGCTCGAGCTCCACGACCTCGCCGTCGTCCTGATCACCCTCGCCGTCGCGAGCGTGCTCGCGGGTCGGCTCGCGTTCTCGGCCATCCCGGTCTTCATCGTGGCGGGGATCCTGCTCGGCCCCTCGGCCGGGACCCCGACGATCATCGAGCCCTCCGAGGGCACCGACCTGCTCGCGCGGCTCGGCATCGTGCTGCTGCTGTTCTTCCTCGGCCTGGAGTTCTCCCTCGACCGCCTCACCGCGGCGCGCCGCATGGTCCTCGTCGGCGGGCTGATCGATCTCGTGATCAACGCGGGGCTCGGCCTCGTCGTCGGCATCGCCCTCCTCGGACCCGGCCCGGAGGCGGTGCTTCTGGCCGGGCTGATCTACATCTCGAGCAGCGGCATCGTCACCCGCGCGCTCTTCGACCTGCGGCGGCTGGCCGACGACGAGACCGACCTGGTGCTCGGGATCCTCGTCTTCGAGGACCTCGCGATCGCCCTGTTCCTCGGCATCGCGGCCGCCCTCGCCACGGGGGAGTCGGTCGGGGGCCTCGAGGTCACCGCGACCGCCGGACTCGCGCTGGCCTTCGTGCTGGCGTTCCTGCTCCTCGGCCGCTGGGCGCACCACGCGATCGACCGGATCGCGCCGAAGCTCGATCGCGAGCAGTTGCTGCTGGGCTCCCTGGCCATCGCCATCGGCGGCGGCGCCCTCGGTGAGGCCGCCGGCCTCTCGGAGGCCGTCGGGGCCCTGCTGGCCGGCGTCCTGCTGTCGGGCTCGGAGATCCGCGACCAGATCGAGCAGCAGCTGCTGGGGCTGCGCGACTTCGCCGCCGCGATCTTCTTCTTCGCCTTCGGCCTCGAGGTCGACCTGGCGCAGGCCGACGACGCGGCGCTGTGGCTGGCCCTCGCAGTGCCGATCGCCATCGGCGGCAAGCTCGCCGGGGGGTTCCTCGCGGGCCGGTCGACGGGCTTCTCGCGCCGCCAGAGCGTTAACGTGGGAACATCCCTGGTCGCGCGGGGCGAGTTCACGATCATCCTCGCGGGCCTCGCGGCCGCGGGTGTCGCGCTGGACGAGGAGTTCCGAGAGCTGGTGAGCCCCTTCGCGGGCCTGTTCGTTCTGGCCACCGCGGTCGCCGGGGTGGTATTGATGAGAGAGTCGCGACGGATCGGACGGGTCGTCTTCCCGTCGCGCACCGCCCGACGAGAAGCGAGGAGATAGGCCCGATGCTCGAGGTCCGCGAGACCCGTCTTCCCGGCGTGGGCACGAAGTTCGCCATGCGCACGGCACGTGGCGAGAAGGTGTCGTCGGTCGTCCACCTGGACGGGATGCGCGAGATCTACCACTACCACGACGAGGACGAGGAGCCCCACGTCCTCACGCTCAACGACGAGGAGGCGCGCCAGCTCGGCGCCATCATCGGCGGGGTCGTGTACCGGCCGCAGCTGGTCGAGGACCTCGAGGTCGCCCTCAAGGACCTGGTGATGGAGTGGATCGAGCTGCCGAAGACCAGTCCCCTGGTCGGGCTGACGGTCGCCACATGCCGCATCCGCTCGACCACCGGCGCGACCATCGTGGCCATCCTGAGGGAGTCGGGCTCCCTCGCCACGCCGCACCCCGACGAGGTGCTTCGCGCCGACGACACGATGGTGGTGATCGGACGCCCCGACAGCTTCGACGAGATCCGCCGCCTCGTGGCGGAGGGCCCGCCCGACTGATCGCCGCCGGGACGTCTGCCGCGGCGGTGGGCGCGTGAGTCGCCGCCCTCGCGGCCCGGGGTCCCTCAGGGGCGTGCTGGCCGCCCTCGTCGTGTCCCTCGGCCTGGTGCTCGGCGTGCTCATCGCGGTGGCCCTGCTCGGGATGATCACGACCGCCCGCGACTACCGCGACGGCGCCGAGCGCGCGCTGGCGCGCCAGACGGTGGCCAACCAGCTGCTCATCGACATGCTGAGCGCCCAGAGTGCGAACCGCGCCTACATCCTGCTCGCGCGCGGCGACGACCTGACGGCCTACACCACCGCGCGCGACCGGTATCCGACCGAGATGGCGCTGCTGATGGCCGCCCTCGGCGGGCAGCCCGAGCTCGAGGCCTCGGCCGAGGCGGTCGACCGCACCGCCGAGCTGTGGTTCTCGGAGGCCGTCGAGCTCATCCGCCTGCGCCGCACCGGACGCGCCGAGGAGGCGCGCCGTCGCATCAACGAGGGCCTCAGCGAGAACCGCTTCAACGCGTTCCGCGCCGAGCACGCCCGGCTCTTGCAGGAGATCGAGAACGTCCGCATCGCCGGGCTGGCCGACAACGACCGCCGCCGTCAGCTCACCTTCTACTCGATCATCGCCGCCGCCCTCCTGACGCTGCTGATGGTCGCGATCTCCAGCCGCCAGCTCTGGCGCCGCGTCGGCGGGCCCGTGTCGCTCCTGAGCGCCGGCGTCGGGCGCGTCACGCGCGGGCGCCTCTCCGATCCCATCCCCCCGAGCCGCGAGGCGGTGCGGGAGCTGGCGGAGCTCATGGAGGGGTTCAACCTGATGCAGAGCGAGGTGCGCCAGGAGCGCGACGCGGTCGCGGCCGCCGCCCGGCGCGAGGCGGCCCAGAAGACCGAGCGCGAGCTGTGGGAGACGGTCCAGAACGGCCTCCTGCCCGAGCGCCTGCCGGCGGTGCGCGGCCTGCGGCTGGCGGCCCGCTACCGCCCGGCCGAACGCGCTCTGCTCGTGGGCGGCGACTTCTACGACGCGCTGCGCCTGCCCGACGGCCGCCTCGCGGTGATGGTCGGGGACATGGCCGGCCACGGCGCGCCGGCGGCGGCCCAGGCGGCGGGGCTGCGGTTCGGCTGGCGGACGCTGGTGTCGGTCAACCCCAACCCGGCGGCCGTGCTGGCGGCGCTCAACCAGCAGATGTCGACGGCCGACCAGCGCGCCGAGGGCCTGTTCGCGTCGATCATCTACATGCTCATCGACCCGGCCGGCTCGGTCAGCTTCGCCCCCGCCGGCCATCCGCCGCCCTTCCTGCTCACCGCCGCGGGTTGCGAGCCGCTCGAGCCGCTGATGGGCGGCCCGCTGCTGGGCGTGTTCGACGAGGCCGAGTGGCCGGTGACCCACACGTCCCTGCCGCCCGGCGGGACGATCGTGCTCTACACCGACGGCCTCATCGAGGCGCGCCAGGGGGCCGACACCTTCGGGGTCGAGCGGGCCTGCGCGGCGCTGGCCCAGGAGCGCCGGTCGGCGCTGGAGCTGCGGGTGGAGCGGCTGATCGAGGCGGCCCGCCGCCACGAGGACCAGAGCCTGCGCGACGACGTGGTGATCGTGGCCGTCGAGCGCCCCGTGCCGATCTCCTGGGCGACGCCCGACACCTGGGTCGACACGCCCCGGGCGCCGATGGTGAGGCCCGCCGGCGCGAAGGCCGCCCCGCCGGTCGGCTGACCCTCAGGCCGCCGCAGGCCGGATGAAGCTGACGGCGTGGCCGCGCGCGTTGGCCGCGCGCGCCGCCTCGTGCGACAGCGCGCCCCGGCGTACGAGCATCGCGTACTCCTGGCGCAGGCGCGTGCCGATCATCTCCGGTCCGTCGGTCGCGATCACGATCGGGACCCCTGCCGCCTCGAGGCCGAACACGATCTCGGCCATCTGCTCCTCGTCGCGCACCGCCCCGGTGCGGATGTTCGAGGTCGGGCAGATCTCCAGCACCACGCCGGCCCGCAGCGCCTGCTCGATCAGCGCGGGCTCCATCGCCGTGATGATGCCGTGGCCGATGCGGTCGACCCCGAGCGCCAGCACCTGGCGCATCTCCTCGACGAACGCGCCCGGGTCGGGCGCGTTGACGCCCTCCTCCCCGGCGTGGAGCGTCACGCCGAGGCCCGCGTCGCGCGCCCGCGCGACCAGCGGAGCGAGGTCGCGGTAGGGGTAGGGCGGACCGCTGCCGCCGGGGCGCGGGCCGCCGATGTCGATCGCCACCACGCCCCGGTCGCGGAAGCGGATCGCGCGCTCCACGATGGCGGTGTTCAGGTCGGGGTGGAACCCGCGGTCCATCATCAGGATCAGCCCGGCCCGCACCGGGTACTCGAGCGATGCCCGGTCGATGCCGTGGACGGCCGCCATGACGATCGCGTCGAGGTCGCGCTCACCGCCGCGGTTGCGCTTGGCCGGGTTGAAGCGCACCTCGTGGGTCGTGATGCGCTGCGAGCGGTAGCCGCCCGAGATCATCCCGTGCACGGCGCGGAAGACCCCCTCGGGACTGCTCTGGATCAGCTCGGTGAGGTGGTAGATGCGGTCGAGCCCGTCGAGCCCGTCCGTCCCGCGCCCGACGTTCGTCGCCGAGGCGAAGTGCCAGTAGTCGCGGTAGGGGAGCTTGATGCCCTGCTCGTGGGCCAGCTCCCACATCGTCGCCGCGTCGACGCCCCCGCCGAGGTGCGCGTGCAGCTCGGCGAGGGGCTCGTCGTCGGCGAAGACCCGGATCACTTCCGGGCCGGACCCTTACTTCTCGGCGCCGACGAGCGGCTGGAGCTCGCCCTCCTGGTACATCTCGGTGACGATGTCGCAGCCGCCGACGAGCTTCCCGTCCACGAAGAGCTGCGGGATCGTCGGCCAGTCAGACCACCCCGAGAGCACCTGGCGGATGCGCGGGTCCACGAGGATGTCGCGCGAGCCGTACTCCACGCCCAGGTGGTTGAGGATCTGCACCACCTGGTTCGAGAAGCCGCAGCGCGGCATGTCGGGCGTGCCCTTGAGGTAGAGGAAGACCCGGTTGGCGGCCACCTCGCTGGTGATCTGCTCGAGGATCTGCTCGTCGGTGAGGTTCGAGACGTCGGTGCTCATGAGGCCTCCGGTGCGCGCGTCTTGAGGGCGAGCGCGTGGATGCTGCCGTCGTCGAAGCGGCTCTGGACCGCCGCGTAGACGAGCTTGTGCTGCTCCAGGCGCGTCAGGCCGGCGAACTGGGGCGCCACCACCGATGCCGCGAGGTGGTCGCCGCCCCCCTGGTCGACGATCTGCGCGCTCGCTCCCGGCAGCGCGGCGACGATCATCGACTCGAGTTCCGAGAGGTCCGCCATCGGGGCCAGGATAGCGGCCGCCGGGCTGCGCGGCCCGCGGCCCCTCGGCCGATCCCCCGACAGATATCGTCCCCTCCGACCACACGCGCGAGGAGGGGGGATCGTCGTGAAGAAGATCGAGGCGTACATCCGGCACGAGGCGCTCGAGGCGATCCACGACCGCCTGGCCGCGATCGGGCTCCCGTCGCTGAGCGTCACCGAGGCCAAGGGCTCGGGGCGCCAGAAGGGCTTCACCGAGACCTACCGCGGCGCCCAGTCGACGATCTTCCTGCGCCCGAAGCTGAAGCTCGAGGTGGCCGTGGACGACGCTGACCTGGAGCGGGCGATCGACGTCATCCTCGAGCTGTCGCACACCGGGAAGCCCGGCGACGGGAAGATCTTCGTCTACGACATCGTCGAGGCGATCCGGGTGCGCACGGGCGAGCGCGGCCCCGTCGTCCTCGCCTCGCACGAGGACGACGGGCTCCCCGACGACTTAGCCGGGTGAAGACGGCGTCGCTGCCCTGCACCCTCGTGGCCTCGAGGTGGCAGCTGCTGCAGAGCGACTGGCCGCCGCCGACCTTCGTGAAGGTCCCCCCACCGCTGTCGCGTTTGTACTCCACGTAGCGCCACGCCGAGGGGGCGTTCCCGCTCGCCACACGCCGCATGATCGCGACGAGCGTCACGGCGCCGCCGTTGGAGACGGTCTTCACCACGACGGTCCGGCGCGGGTAGGGGAAGCGCTGGCGTCCGTTTCGGCCCGTCAGCTGGGCCCGCGTGCGGTTGACCCGGATCGACGCCGCCCCCGGGTGCGCGAATCCGAGTGAGCGCAGCGACGGCACCGGCGCCCGCGTCAGCGCCAGCCAGCGCTGCGACGCGAGCGTGATCGTCCGGTCGGACGCCGGGATGCCGCGCAGGTCGGCGGCGGCCAGCGCGGTGGCCGTCTGGCCGCTCGCCGGCGTGCGGTCGGCCGCCTGCGCGCCGAGCGCCACGGCAGCGAGCACCGCCGCGCCCGCGGCGCCCGCGAGGGCGGCGACCCTCACGCCTTCACCGTCAGCGTGCCGCGCATGCCGCTCGACTCGTGGCCGAACACGCTGCAGTAGTAGGTGTACGTGCCGGCGGGCAGGGTCGCGGTCACCTTCGAGATCTTGCCCATGCCGACGATCCTGCCGATGCGGGGCTTGGCCAGCTTCTTGCCGCGCACGGCGATGTTGTGGGCGATGTCGTCGCGGTTGATCATCTTCAGCGTCACCCTGCCGGCGGGCGCCTTCAGGCGGGTGGCCGAGTAGCGCAGCTTCTCGCCGGCGGGCGCGGTCACGGTGCGCGTCGCGGGTGGCTTGGTGGCCTGGGAGGTGGCCGCGAAGCCGGTCATCGCGGCGGCTCCGAGGGCGGCGGTGGCGGTGAGCGCGAGGCTCGCGCGCCGGATCGTTGAAGTCCTCATGGAAGCTCCCCTCCTGGTGGGCGCGCAGACGCTACCCGCGGATCCTTACGGATCTGTGACGTCCCGCGAAGGATCCCGCGTCAGTGCCCGGCGAGCTCCGCGGCGAGCTCGGCGGGCGAGGTGACGGGCGCCCGGCAGGTGACGCCGCGACAGACATAGGCGGCCGGGGCCCCGTCCACCAGCGGGCGGTCGGCGAGCAGCGGCGCGGCCTCGGCGGCGGCGGGGTCGGAGGGGTCGCCCACGGCGAGCGCGTCGAAGGGCCGTGCGCCCTCGCGCGCGGCGCGCACGAGCGCGTCGGTGCGCGGGTCGCCGGGCGGGCCCGCGATCGCGATCTGGCGCCGCTCGCCGAGGTGGTGGTCGAGCGCGATCAGCGCGGTGCCGAAGGCCTGCGGGAAGCGGGCCATCTCCCCGCGCACCATCCGCAGGGCCCCGAGGGCGTGCTCGGCGAGTGCCGATTCACCGGTCAGGTCGGCCAGGCGCAGCAGCACGTGGGCGGCCTGCGAGTTGCCGGCCGGGGTCGGGTGGTCCTCCAGCTCACGAGTGCGCGCGAGGAGGGGCTCGCCGTCGGAGCCCGCGTAGAAGAAGCCGCCCCCGATCGGGTCGGCGAAGAGGGCGATCATCTGGTCGCCCAGCTCGCGCGCCGCGGCCAGCCAGCGCGGATCGGCAGTGGCGTCATAGAGGCGCAGCAGGCCGTGGCAGAGGTCGGCGTGGTCGTCGAGCTGGCCGAGGTGGGCGGCCCCGGCCGCCGTGTGCACGCGCCGCAGGCGCCCGTCCACGATCAGCGCGCCGAGCACGAAGTCGGCTGCGGCCTCGGCGACCCCGACGAGGTCGGGCCGCCCCAGCAGGACGCCCGCGTCGGCGAAGGCCGCGATCGCGAGGCCGTTCCAGGCCGCCACCACCTTGTCGTCGCGCGCGGGCGCGGGGCGCTCGGCGCGGGCGGCGTAGAGGATCTCCCGGGCCTCGGCGATCAGCTGCGGGGCCCCGGGGCCGACCTGCCCGATCACGTCCTCCATCGTCATGGCGACGTGGAGGATCGTCGCGCCCTCGAAGTTGCCCTCCGGCCGCACCCCGTACCGCAGCGTCACGGCACGCGCCTGCTCGGGGCTGAGGAGCGCCGCGAGCTCCTGCGGGGTCCAGACGAAGAACGCCCCCTCGCCGCCCGGCGAGTCGGCGTCCTGCGCCGCCGCGAACCCGCCCTCGGGGAGCCGCATCTCGCGCAGCAGGTAGCCGAGCGTCTCCTCGGCCACGCGGCGGTGCTCGGCCGACCCGGTCACGCGGTGGGCCAGCGCGTAGTCGCGCGCCAGCAGCGCGTTGTCGTAGAGCATCTTCTCGAAGTGGGGCACCAGCCAGTGGCCGTCCACGCTGTAGCGGTGGAAGCCGCCGCCCACCTGGTCGTACATGCCGCCCGCGGCCATCTTGCCGAGCGTCAGCTCGACCATGTCGCGGGAGTGGTGGTCGTCGGGCCGGCGCCAGAGCCGCAGCAGGAGGTACTCCAGCGCGAGCGACGGCGGGAACTTGGGCGCGCCCCCGAAGCCGCCCTCCACCGGATCGAAGATCCTCGCGAGGCCGACGACGGCGTCGTCGAGGATCTGCGTGTCCAGAGGGTCCTCCGACGGCGGGCGCGCGGCGGCCGCCCCCAGGCGGCGGGCCACCTCGCCCGCCTGGCTCTCGACGTCCTCCCGCCGGTTGCGGTACGCGCCGGCGATCGCCCGGCACAGGTCGGCGAAGGCCGGAAGGCCGCCGCGGGCGACGGGCGGGAAGTAGGTCCCGGCGTAGAACGGGCGCCCGTCGGGTGTGAGGAACACCGTCATCGGCCAGCCGCCCTGGCCGGCGAGCGACATCGTCGCCTGCATGTAGAGCGCGTCGATGTCGGGCCGCTCCTCGCGGTCGACCTTCACGCAGACGAAGAGCTCGTTCATGACGGCCGCCGTGGCCTCGTCCTCGAACGACTCGTGCGCCATCACGTGGCACCAGTGGCACGACGAGTATCCGACCGACAGGAGGATCGGCCGGTCCTCGTCGCGCGAGCGGGCGAGCGCCTCCTCGCCCCAGGGGTACCAGTCCACCGGGTTCTCGGCGTGCTGGCGCAGATAGAGGCTCGACTCACCCGAGAGACGGTTCATGAGGTCACTCTAGACCGGGCGCCCCGGCCGGCGTCCCGGCCCGGTGAGCGATCCTCCGGCCTCCGCTACCGTTCTCCGGATGGTCGACCCCTTCATCGCCGCCGCCGGGCCCGCTCCGGCCCGCAACGCCGAGAGCCGCTGGCGCCAGGTGGCGCTGCTCGCGGCCTCCTCGGCGATGGGCGACGCGCAGCGCGCCGCCACCGGGCTCGCGGCCACCCTGCTGGCCCTCGACCACCCCGAGGCGGCCGCCGTGGCCCTCGAGCGCGCCGACCCGGACGACCCCTGGGCGCGCTGGTGGGGGGTGCTGGCCGTCGGCCAGTCGCACGGCGCCGAGGGCCTGGCCGAGGCGCTCGCCGCCGCGCGGGCCGTGCAGGCCGTCGGGCCGGATGCGCGCGAGGTCGCGCGGCGCCTGGAGGACCTCGATGAGGAGATCACGGCGCTCGCCGGCGGCGCCGCCGAGCGCCCCCGGTTCGCCGTGCTCGGGCATCGCGCCCGGCCCGAGCGGCGGATGCTGATCGGCGGCCGCTCGTCGTCGGCCTTCCTGGTCGATCCCGGCTGGGACTCGCTGCGGCTGGTGCGGCTCGCCCCGAGCGAGGGCCCCTCGCTCGGCAACCGCGCCCACCAGACGCTGCCCGAGATCATCGACGCGGTACGCCGCGGCGAGTCGGGCCCGGGCTGGACCGTCCCCGGCGACGCGCCGCAGAGCATCGACCCCGAGTCGATGCTGGCCGGTCTCCGCGAGGACCCGGCCGTCCGCGACCGGCGCCTGGTGAGCCTCGCCCGCGAGGTGGCCGAGGAGCGCGAGCGCCTGATCGATGAGCGCGCCGCCCTCGCCGAGGAGCGCGCCCGGATGGCCGCCGAGAGGGCCCGTCGCCCGCGCTCGCGACCCGCCCCGAAGGCGGCCGCCGCGCCGGTGTCGGCCGTGGCCGTGCCCCGCACCGCCCCCGAGGCCCTCGCCCTGCTCGGCCTGGCCTCCGATGCGCCGCCCGCCGAGGTGGAGCGGGCCTACCGCGAGCAGGTCACCCGGTGCCATCCCGACCGCGTCGCCGGCCTGCACCCGGCGATCCAGGGCCAGGCGGAGGGACTCACGGTGGCGCTCAACGCGGCGCGCGACCTGTTGCTCGGCCGCGTCGTCCGCCGCCCGGCTCAACGGGCGAGGGGATAGCGCCGCCCGCGCCAGCGGGGGCCGATGCCCCGCATCCGCTCCACGGCGCCCCGCGCGGCGGCGCCGCTCAGCACCAGCAACCCCACCGGCAGCGTGGGCGCGTAACGCGCCGGCGTCGGCACCGCCCAGTTCGCGAGGCGCTGCAGGGTCATCAGCGCGCCGACCCCGCCCGCGCCGACGGCCGCGAGGCCGGCGTCGCGCGATCGCACGCCGCTGACGGCCGCGGCCACGGGCAGCACCGCCAGCGCGGCGACCGTCGCGGCGCTCGTGAGGCCCTTGGCCGCCCCGCCGGCCGCCGCGAACGAGGCGTTCTTGCTCCAGCCGTCCCAGACCTCGCGGCCGCCGTGGTACATCCGAAGGCGCGCCAGGCGGCCGGCGGGCACCGGCACCAGCAGTGATCCGGTCCGCTTGACGGCCGCGGCCAGGCAGACGTCGTCGACCATCCGGCCCCGGATCGCGGAATGGCCCCCGACGCGGTCGTAGAGCTCGCGGGGGATGAGGATGTAGCCGCCGGCGGCGATCGCCACCCGGCTGCGGGCCGAGCGGGCGAGCGGGCCCGGCGCGACGAACGTCGCGATCGCGGTGAGGGCGGCGGGCATCACGGCGCGCTCCACGACGCCGAGGCAGTCGATCGTCGGCAGCAGCGTGAGGCCTCCACGGCCGAGCCGCCGGGCCATCGCCAGGGTCCGTCCGAGCGAGTCGGGAGAGTGCACGACGTCCCCGTCGGTGAACAACAGCCACTCGCCCCGGGCCCGTGTCACCCCCTGCCAGCAGGCCCACGGCTTGCCGACCCAGCCCTCGGGCAGCGGGTCTCCTGTCACGACGCTCACACGCCGGTCGCCGCCTGCCGCCTCGCGCGCAGCCGCGCCGGTGCCGTCGGTCGACTGGTCGTCCACCACGATCACCTCGACGTGGTCGTAGTCGAGCGCGCGCAGGCTGCGGACCGCCGCGCCGATCCCGCGCGCCTCGTCACGCGCCGGGACGATCACGCTCACCAGCGGGCCGGGCCGCGCGGGCGGCTCGAGGTCGGCCCGCGGGGCGATCCGGCGCTCGTGCACGGCGAGGGCGGCGGCGCCGGCCCAGAGGGCCGCGGCGACACCGGCGGTGAGGCGGATGTCGTCGCGCACCGCACGAGGATATGGGAGACCCGCGAGACTGGGCGGGTGTCCGTCACCGGAATCATCCTCGCGGCCGGCCGCGGCAGCCGCATGGGCGCCCCGAAGCAGTTGCTCCTGCTGGACGGCAGGCCTCTGCTGCAACACGTCGTCGACGCCGCCGCCGCGGCCCTCGACGACGCGGTCATGGTGCTGGGCCACGAGGCGGAGGCGGTGATCGCGGGCCTCGCGGTGCCGGCGTGGGTGCGCGTGGTGGTCAACCCCGACCACGCCCAGGGGCAGTCGACCTCGCTGCGGGCGGGGCTCGATCACGTCCCCGAGGGCGCACGCGCCGTCGTGGTGCTGCTCGGCGACCAGCCCGGGATCCGCGTCGACGCGATCCGCGCCGTGGTCGCCGCCGAGGCGACGAGCGACGCCCCGATCCTGCGCGCCGCCTACCGCGGCCGCGCGTCACACCCGGTCGTGCTGGCCCGCGAGATCTGGCCGGGGGCCGAGGCGCTGCGCGGCGACGCCGGCGCGAGATCGCTGATCACCGCCCACGCCGGTCGCGTGGAGTTGGTGGAGGTGGGCGGTGACCCGCCCGAGGACGTCGACACCCCCGAGGACCTCGCCCGGCTGCTCAGCCGGCGCGCTGGATGACCTCGGCCACCTCCTCCAGGCTCTGGAGGTTGTGGCCCGCCCGGAAGACGTCGATGTGGGGGAGGGCGGCGGCCATGCCGCGGGCGAGGGGCTCGTAGCCGTGGGAGCCCTTGAGCGGGTTCAGCCAGATCACCCGGTGGGCGAGGCGCGCGAGGCGCTCCATCTGGCGGCCGAGCTCCTCGGGATCGCCCACCTCGAGGCCGTCGGAGAGGATCACGCAGACCGCCCCGCGCACCACCCGGGTGCGGCCGTGCTCGTCGAGCAGGCGCTTCAGCGACTCGCCGATGCGCGTGCCGCCGTCCCAGTCGGTGACCTCGGCAGCCGCGGCGGCGAAGGCCAGATCGGGGTCCGCGGTGCCCAGGGCACGCGTCATGCGGGTCAGCCGGGTGCCGAAGGCGAACGCCTCCCAGCCCGGACCGGTACGCAGGGCGGCGTGGGCGAACATCGCCAGCGCCCGTGAGTAGGTCGACATCGACCCGGACACGTCGAACAGCAGCAGCAGCCGCCGCGGTTGCACCCGCCGGCGCCGCCAGGCCCGGTCGATCGGATCGCCGCCCGTGCGCATCGCCCTCCGCAGCGTGCGCCGCAGATCGGGGTCGCCCGAGCGGGCGGTGGCGCGGCGGCGGGTGCGGCGCATCGGCGGATCGAGCCGGAGGCGGGTCATCAGCCGCGCGAGCAGCGCCAGCTCGGCGGGCGTGCAGTCGGCGAAGCTCTTGGTGCGAAGGGCGTCGATGCCGCTCGCCAGGTTGCTCTCGGGCGAGTCGTCCACGTCGCCGGCGGCGACCGTGAGCCCGCTGGGCGCGACGACCGTCGAGAGGCGGTCGGCGATCTCCTGGCCGGACGGCGGCGCGCCGGTCTCGATGCCGAAGGCCGCCTCGAAGGCGCGGTCGAACGCGGGCAGGTCCTCGCGCCGGGAGATCAGCGTGGCCCGGGCCGCCCAGTAGAGGTCCTCCGGCCCCACCGCCTCGGCGCCGCGCGCCATCGACAGCACCCGCCCGGTCCCTACCGGCACCCCGGCCTCGCGCAGCCCGCGGGCGAGGGCGAGGGCGGGTCCGAGGTCGCCCGGGGCGGCCGGCACTCAGACGACCTCGGGGAGGATCTTCCGCACGAGGGCCATGTCGTCGCGGTTCTTCACCGCGGCCCCCAGCGTCTCGGCGGCCGAGGCGGCGTCGATCCGGCCGATGCCGATGGCCGCGAGCGCCCGCGTCCAGTCGATCGCCTCGGCGGGCCCGGGGCGCTTCACCAGATCGAGATCCCGCAGGCGCGCCACGACCTCGGCGACCGAACGGGCGAGCGCCTCGGACGCCTCGGGCGCCCGCAGCCGGATGATCGCCGTCTCGCGCTCGATGCCGGGGTAGTCGATCCAGTGGTAGAGGCAGCGGCGCTTGAGGGCGTCGTGCAGCTCGCGGGTGCGGTTGGAGGTGAGCACCACCACCGGCGGAGCGTCGGCGGTGATCGTCCCGATCTCGGGGATCGTCACGGCCGCGTCGGCCAGCACCTCCAGCAGGAAGGCCTCGAACTCCTCGTCGGCCCGGTCGATCTCGTCGATCAGGAGCACCGCGCCGGCACCCGCGCGCACCGCGCGCAGCAGGGGGCGCTCCACCAGGAACTCGGGGCCGTAGAGCTCGGCCGCCCGGCGCGACGGATCGAGCCCGCCGTCCTGGAGGGTCCGCGCGTAGAGGAGCTGGCGCGCGTAGTCCCACTCGTACAGCGCCTGTGCCGCGTCGATGCCCTCGTAGCACTGCAAGCGGATCAGCTCCGCGCCGGTCACGCGCGCCAGCGTGCGGGCGATCTCGGTCTTGCCGACGCCGGGCTCGCCCTCGAGCAGCAGCGGGCGCCGCAGAGTGAGGGCCAGGTACACCGAGACGGCGAGACCCCGGTCGGCGAGGTACGACTCGCCCGCGAGGGCCGCTTCGAGCTGGTCGACGCCGGTGAAGGCCACGTGCCCTCCTGACTCGGTTGCCCGGTGACTTCGTGATGATATTGACGATCTTCCCGGCCGGCCGTAGGGTCGAACACCGGGAACGACCCCGAGGTCCGCCCCACCCGTGCGTGACGTTCTGCCAACGATCGAGGGATGGATCCGCGACGGCAAGAGGGTCGCGATCTGCACGGTGGTGCGCGTCGAGCGCTCCGCCCCCCGTCTTCCGGGCAGCGTCATGGCGGTCGCCGACAGCGGCGAGGTCGCCGGGTCGGTCACCGGCGGATGCGTCGAGTCGGCGCTCTACGAGCAGACCGGCGAGGTGCTCGCCGGGGGGCCTCCGCGCCTTGCCACCTTCGGCATCGTCGACGACGAGGCCTTCGACGTGGGCCTCCCCTGCGGCGGCACGGTCCACGTCTTCATCGAGATGCTCGACCCGGCGGTGCTCGCCGAGGTCGCCGCGGCGATCCGCGCGGATCGCCCGGTCGCCTACCTGACGAGGGTCTCGGGTCCGGATCCGGGGGGCGCGCGCGTGGTGGGGCGCGAGGACGAGCCGGCCGATGCCGCCGCCGCCGCGGCCCAGCCCCTGCTCGCCCTGGGCGAGAGCGCGGTCGTGGCCGTCGAGGGCGCCGAGGTCTTCGTCTCGTCCCTCGTGCCCCGTCCGGCGATGTACATCTTCGGCGCGATCGACTTCGCGTCGGCCCTGGCGACGGTCGGGCGGTTCCTGGGCTACCGGGTGACGGTGTGCGACCCGCGCTCCCTGTTCATCACCCCGGCCCGCTTCCCGGATGCCGACGAGCTGGTGACCCAGTGGCCCCACGAGTTCCTCGCGAACGCCCCCGTGGACGAGCGCACCGCCATCTGCGTCCTGACCCACGACGAGAAGTTCGACGTGCCCGCGCTGAAGGTGGCCGTCACCACCCCCGCCCGCTACATCGGCGCGATGGGCAGCAGCCGCACCACGGCGCGCCGCCGCGCGCGCCTGATCGAGGAGGGGGTCTCCGAGGACGAGCTGGCGCGGGTCCACGCACCCATCGGCCTGGCGATCGGCTCGCGCACCCCCGAGGAGGTGGCGCTGGCGATCGGCGCCCAGATCGTGTCCGTGACCAACCGCGTGCCCGCGCCCGCGGTGGCGTGACCGTGCGGTGAGCGGTCGCGGGCCCGCGCGACGGCCCAACCCCTGGCTCGCGCTGGATGCGACGGCCGACCCTCTGGAGCGGGCGCGCGAGCTGCGCCGCGCCCACGCCGAGTTCGCCGTGGCGGGCGCGCCCGAGCCGGCCTCGGCCGTGCGCGGCGTCATCGCCGAGTCGTGGCGACGTTCGGCCAGCGCCGGTGTACGGCCCGAGGGGCACGTCGTGCCGCGGGTCCACTCGGACGCCGAGCTGCGCGACCTTCGCGAGGAGCACCCGCTCGCCCGGATGATGCCGACGTTCCGCAACCTGCTCCTCGACGTGGCGCAGGCGGTGGAGCACCTGATGGTCGTCTGCTCCGCCGACGGGGTGCTGCTGTGGGTGGAGGGCTCGACGCGTGCGCGCGTCGCCGCCGAGGACCGGATGAACTTCGCCGAGGGAACGCTCTGGAGCGAGGCCGGCGCGGGCACCAACGCCCTCGGTACGGCCCTCGCGGTGCGCCATCCGGTGCAGGTGTTCGCCGCCGAGCACTACAACGCGTCGGTCCACCCGCTGACCTGCTCGGCCTCGCCGGTCTTCGAGCCGCGCACCGGCCGCCTGCTTGGCACGGTCGATCTCACGGGCCCCTTCCGCATGGCCCATCCGCACTCGCTCGCCCTCGTGACCGCCGCGGCGGGCGCGGCGGCGGGCTCGGTGCACCAGGAGATGTGGCGCCACGACGAGCGCCTGCGCGAGCAGTACGTCCGGCGGCTCGCGCACCTCGGCCGACGGCCGACCGGGGTGGTGACCAGCGCGGGGCGCGTGGTGATGGCGAACCCGGTCGGGTGGTTGGGGACGCACATCGGGATCCCCGGCGAGAGCGGCATCGGCTTCCTCCCGGGCAGGGCGACCTTCCGCGCGGAGGAGATCGCGGGCGGGTCCGGGTACCTGGTGTGGGCGGCCGAGCCCGGCGAGGCCCCGCCCCGCCGCCGGCTGCGGCTGCGCGTGCTGGGGGGCGCCGAGGCATGGCTCGACGACCAGCCGCTGCACCTCTCACCGCGCCACGCCGAGATCCTGACCCTGCTGGCCGCGGCGCCCGGCGGGCTCTCGGCCGAGCGGCTCGGCGCCGCGCTCCATGGCCCCGGTGGGTCGCCGACGACGGTCCGGAGCGAGGTCTCCCGGCTGCGTCGCCAGCTCGGCTCGGCGCTCGTCACCCGCCCCTACCGACTCGAGGCGGACGTGGAGGCCGACGCCCTCGACGCCATCGCCATCGCGGCCGACGGCAGGGCCGACGAGGCGCGCGCCCTGGCGGAGGGGCGGACCCTGCTGCCGGGCTCAACGGCCCCGGGGATCGCGCGGCTCCGCATCGAGCTGGCGACCGCCCTCGGCGCCGGCATCGCCGCCGGCCCCGGAGCGGCCTAGGAGACTGCAACCCCCTTGCAACGTTTGACGCTAACTCCCACGGGCCATTTGATCGGCCGACGCCACCCGGAAGGAGTCGGCACGTGAAGCTGGAGCATTCGTTCGAGGTCCCGGCATCGCCCGAGAGGACGCTCACGACGCTGCTGGACGCCGAGAGGGTGGTCCCGTGCATGCCGGGCGCGACGCTCACCGAGGTCGTGGACGCGACCACGTGGAAGGCGACGATGGCGGTCAAGCTCGGGCCCGTGGGGATGCAGTTCCTCGTCGACGTGAGGATGCTCGAGCGCGACGACGAGCGGCACTCGGTGCGGCTCGGGGTGAGCGGGCGCGACACGCGCGGCAAGGGCGGCGCGGAGGGCACCGTCGATTCGGTGCTGAGCCCGGTCGGCACGGGCACCCGCGTCGACATGGTCACCGACCTCCGCTTCTCGGGGCAGGTCGCCCAGCTCGGGCGGCCGGGGGTGGTGCAGGACGTCTCCAACAAGCTGGTCGACCAGTTCGCGGGCTGCATCAAGGCGCAGCTGTCCGAGTCGCCCGAGGAGGCGGCCGCCGCGATGGTCGAGGCACAGAAGCCCCTCTCGGGCTTCTCACTGGCGATCGCCGCGCTCGCGTCGGCGGTCAAACGGCTCTTCGGCCGCGGGAGCGACCGGAACGAAGGGGGATCGGCGTGAAGCGCATCACGGTCACGGTCAACGGCGTGACGCACGAGGCCGAGGTGGAGGAGCGCGAGCTGCTCGTCTACTTCCTGCGTGAAGGACTGGGTCTGACGGGCACCAACGTGGGCTGCGACACCTCGTCGTGCGGCACCTGCACGATCCACCTCGACGGCGAGTCGGTGAAGTCGTGCACGCTGCTGGCGGTGCAGGCCGACGGCGCCGAGATCACCACGATCGAGGGTCTCGCCACCAACGGCGAGCTGCACCCGATGCAGGCGGCCTTCCAGGAGCACCACGGCCTGCAGTGCGGCTACTGCACGCCGGGCATGATCATGGCGGCGACCTCCCTCCTGAAGGAGAACCCCAGCCCCAGCGAGGACGACATCCGGCACGGGCTCGAGGGCAACCTCTGCCGCTGCACCGGCTACCACAACATCGTGAAGGCCGTCGCGGCCGTCGCGAACGGCTGAGGAGGGCGTCATGGCGACCACCGAACGTCCCGCGCCCTCCATCGGGCAGCGCAAGCAGCGCAAGGAGGATCCGGAGCTCATCACCGGCGCGTCGCGCTACGTGGACGACATCAGCATCCCCGGGATGCTCTGGGTCTACGTCGTGCGCAGCCCGTTCGCGCACGCGCGCATCAACGGCATCGATCTCTCGGAGGCCCTCGCGGCCCCGGGGGTCGTCGCGGCGTACACCGGCGAGACCCTCGAGATGGGCCCGCTGGTGATGGCCTGGCCGATCAACGACGAGTGCAAGGCGCCGGCGCACCTGCCGCTCACCAAGGACAAGGCCCGCTATGTCGGCGACCCGGTCGCCGTGGTGGTGGCCGACAGCCGCGTCCACGCGAAGGACGCCGCGGAGCTGGTCCAGGTCGAGTGGGAGCCCCTGCCGGCCGTGACCGACATCAAGGAGGCCCTCGCCGACGGCGCGCCGATCGTCCACGAGGAGTACGGCACCAACGACGCCGGCAGCTGGATCATGTCGCGCGACTCCCCGGCGCCGATCCGCAACCCCTCGGGTCCCTACTTCGAGGACCCCGACATGGTGACGATCAAGGAGGAGTACTACCTCTCCCGCCTGATCCCGAACGCCATGGAGCCGCGGGGCGTCGTGGTGGACGTGAACTCGTCGATGGGCGAGTACACGGTCTACTCGGCGACGCAGATCCCGCACATCCTGCGCACCACCCTCACCATCACCTGCGGCGTGCCCGAGGCGAAGCTGCGCGTCGTCGCTCCGGACGTCGGCGGCGGCTTCGGCTCGAAGCTGGAGGCCTACCCCGAGGACGCGATCTGCCTGACGATCGCCAAGGTCCTCGGCCGCCCGGTGAAGTGGATCGAGGAGCGCTCGGAGGGCTACGTGGCCACGCTCCACGGCCGCGAGATGTACCAGCAGATCGAGCTGGCCTCGACGAAGGACGGGATCCTGAAGGCCGTCCGGGTGAAGCTGTGGGCCTCGATGGGCGCCCACATGCGCATCATCACGCCGGGCATCCCGATGCTCGGCGCCTGGCTCTACGCCGGCTGCTACGACGTCGAGGGCTACGACTTCGAGTACACGAACGTCTTCACCAACAACACGTTCACCGACGCCTACCGCGGCGCCGGGCGCCCCGAGGCGACCTACGCGATCGAGCGGGCGATGGACGCGCTGGCGCGGGAGCTCGGGATGGATCCCGTCGAGCTGAGGCGCAAGAACTTCATCTCCGACGACAAGTTCCCGAACTACACGATCGCCTCGGGGCTGACGATCGACTCGGCCAACTACGCCGGCACCCTCGAGAAGTGCATCGGGATGCTCGGTTACGAGAAGTTCCGGGCCGAGCAGAAGTCGCGCCGCGAGAGCGGCTCGACCAAGGTGCTCGGGGTCGGCTTCTCGACCTGGCTCGAGATGTGCGGTATCGCCCCGTCGCGGGTGCTCGCCGCCCTCAAGTACATCGCCGGCGGCTGGGACGCCGCGACGGTGGAGTTCCTGCCGACCGGCACCGTCCGGGTGCTGACCGGCGTCTCCCCGCACGGCCAGGGTGAGGTGACCACCTTCTCGCAGATCGTCGCAGACCAGCTCGGCGTCGACTTCGACGACGTCGAGGTGCTGCACGGCGACACGCAGATCGTGCCGCTCGGCCTCGACACCTACGGCAGCCGCGGCCTCTCGGTCGGCGGCGTCGCGCTCTGGAAGGCGGGCGAGAAGATCATCGAGAAGGCCCGGAAGATCGCGGCCCACGAGCTGGAGTGCGCCGAGGAGGACCTCGAGTTCGCCGGCGGCGACTTCACGGTGAAGGGCACCGACCGCTCGGCCAACATCAAGGCGCTCGGGTTCAGCGCGTGGAGCGCGCACAACCTCCCCGACGGGATGGAGCCGGGTCTCACCGCGACCCACCTCTACGACCCGCCGAACTTCTCCTGGCCGAACGGCGCCCACGCCTGCGTGGTCGAGGTCGACACGGAGACCGGCTCGATCGACCTGCTCCGCTACATCGCCGTCGACGACTGCGGCGTGCGGATCAACCCGATGGTCGTCGAGGGGCAGGTGCACGGCGGCGTCGCCCAGGGCATCGCCGAGGCCCTCTTCGAGGAGGCGACCTACGACTCGGAGGGCAACCTCCAGCACGGAACGATGACCACCTACATGTTGCCGGGGCCGCCGGAGCTGCCGAGCTTCGAGCTCGACCACACCGTCACCCCGAGCCCCACCAATCCGATGGGCGTGAAGGGCGTGGGCGAGGCGGGCACCATCGCCGCCCCGCCGGCCGTGATCAACGCGGTCGTGGACGCCCTGTCGCATCTCGGCGTCACCAACGTCGGCCGTCCGGCCACGCCCGAGAGAGTCTGGAACGCGATCCAGGAGGCCCGGCGATGATCCCGGCGTCGTTCGACTACGAGGTCGCCGAGTCGGTCGACCACGCCCTCGAGCTGCTGCGCACCAAGGAGGACCCGAAGCTGATCGCCGGGGGGCACAGCCTGCTGCCGCTGATGAAGCTGCGGCTGGCCCGGCCGGGCACGCTCGTCGACATCGGGCGCCTCGGCGACCTGCGCGGCGTGCGCGACGCGGGCGACCACCTGGCGATCGGCGGGCTCACCCGCCACCACGACCTCAACACCGATGCGCTGGCCCGCCAGCACTGCCCGCTGATCGCCTACGCCGCCGGCCTCGTGGGCGACCCGCAGGTGAGGCACCGGGGCACCATCGGCGGATCGCTCGCACACGGCGATCCGGCCTCGGACCTGCCGACCATCTGCCTCGTGCTCGACGCCGTGATCGTGGCGCGCGGGCCGGGCGGGGAGCGCACGATCGACGCGTCGGGCTTCTTCAACGGCTTCTTCGACACGGCGCTCGCCGAGGACGAGATCATCACCGAGGTCCGGGTCCCCAAGACCGGCTCGGCCGGGTGGAGCTACCTCAAGTTCCGCCAGCGCGCGCTCGACTGGGCGACGGTCGGCGTGGCCGCGGTGGTCGGATCGAGCCACGGCTCCATCCAGGGTGCCAAGGTCGCCTTCACCAACATGGGGCAGACCCCGCTGCGGGCGGCGGCGGTCGAGGCGGCGCTGGATGGCGCGCCGCGGGATGCGGTCGCGCAGGCCGCCCAGAAGGCCGACGAGGGAACCGATCCGCCCAGCGACACGTGGGCGACCGGCGACTTCCGGCGCCACCTGGCCCGCGTCCTCACCGGCCGGGCCGTCGAGGAGGCGCTGTCCCGATGACCGCCGTTCCGGCCGGGCCCCCCGACGGGCCCGGCCGGGCGCGGGCGCGTACCCTCGTTCGATGAGCACCTCGACACCGCTCCAGGACGGCTTCGGACGGGTCCATCGCTCGCTGAGGGTGTCGGTCACCGACCGCTGCAACCTGCGCTGCCGGTACTGCATGCCGGCCGAGGGGATGGCGTGGCTCGGCCGTGAGGAGCTGCTCACCGACGACGAGCT
>LNEQ01000007.1 GCA_001464995.1 Actinobacteria bacterium Ga0077541 | reverse complement strand
GCGACCCCGGCTCTGCTGTCGCCCGAGCTCGTGCTCCTGTTCGAGCGCTCGATCGAGCCCGGGCCGCCGGGGATGTGAGACGGTGGCCGGCGGTCATCTGAGCGACGCCGACCGTGCGCAGGCGTCGCTTCCGGCCCTGACGGCGGTGATCGAGGCGGTGGGCGCGCACGACGCGGGCGCGCTCGCGGACCTCTATCGGGACGACGTCGTGTGGCTCGCCCCCGACGGGGTGCATACCGGGGTCGACGCGGCGGTGGCCCGCCACATGGAGATCGCAGCGCGCGCCTCCTCCTGGGATCCGCCCCAGCAGCACGGGGCACGCGCTGCGCTGCGCTGGACCGGCGACGACGGCTCACGCGGCGCCATCGTCGTGGAGGTCCGTCGCGGCATGATCATCTTCGCGGCGGTGTAGCCGGGCGCCCGTCATCCCGGCACGACGGACGGCGCGTCGGCGGCACCGGGGACGGCTCGACCTCGGAGCCCTGAGGCCCGCGACGATCGTGAATTGCGCTCGCGTTGCGGCCCGCTGCCATCGTGGCCCGCCTCACCGGTGGCAACGAAGGCGGGAGAGAGCGCAATGGGCACGAGTGGACCGCACCGGCACGTATCCGCGGTGGCGGTCGCCATCGCCATCGCCATCGCCGGCGCGGTCGCGGCGGTAGCCGGCGCACCGGGCGCGACGGCCGCGGAGAGCCCGGTGCGCATCGTCACACCCCGCGCAGGCCTCGTGACCTCGACGGAGATGCGGGTGGTCGTCCGAACCGCCCCCGGGCTGAGGACGTTCACCGCGCGTCTGCGGGGCCGCGACGTGAGCCGCCACTTCCACCGTGTCGGCCCGGGCCTGTGGCAGGCCACCCTGACCCGCCCGAGGGTCCTCAGGCCGGGACCGGCCGAGCTCGCGGTGCTCACCCGGGACTCGCGCGGCCGGGAGGGGGTGGAGACGGTGCGGCTGACGATCGGCCGGGCGCACCCCGGCTACGTGCGCAGCGTTTCGTCCGCTCGCCGGTTCACCCCGGGCTCGTTCGTGAGGGTCACCGTCGGCTCTCGCCCGACCCACTTCGAGGCCCGCCTCAACGGCCTGGACGTGACGCACGTGTTCCCCCACTTCGGGCGCGAGCGGGCAGCGCGGCTCTCCGCGGACGACGGTCTGCGCTTCGGCGTGAACCGTCTGGTGGTCGTTGCAGCACGCAAGGACGGCACCTACGGCCGCGTCTCGCGCACGCTGCGCGTGCCTCGCTCGCGGCCACTGGTGGCGGCCGGCAACGATCAGCTCACCATGTCAGGGCAGCGGGTACGGCTCAGCGCGCATCGGACGCGCCCGGCGCGCGGCGGCACGCTGAGCTACTCGTGGACGCTCACCCGACGCCCGCCAGGGTCGAAGGCCACGATCCGGCGCGCGGACTCCAGGGTCGCCACGCTCACTCCCGACGTGCCGGGAAGGTTCGTCACGCGGGTGACCGTCACCGAGCGCCCGCCGGCGGGCGCTCGCCCCAGGGCGGGTGCCCCGGGGCCGCGCCGGGCGGTCGACGAGGCCACGATCGGCAACCAACCGTCCTTCGCGCCCATCGGCGCTCCGATCAACACGATCGCGATCCTGCCGAACGGTGAGCCCGCGGTGACGATCGGGACCGGACCCTCCGACCCGAACTGGGCCTTCTACCCGACGCGGGGCGTCGTCGAGCAGCTGGTGTTCGACCGTCAGCTCCTCTCGCTGGAGGCACGGAACTTCTTCGACGGACCGAACGCCGCGGCGCAGGCGCTCAACGACCTCAAGCAGCGCGACTCCAGTCAGCTCGTCGTGCTGACCACCGGCGGCGTGTCCAACCCGGCGGCGATCGGCGGGGACTGGCCGAAGGTATGGGCGCAGCTGGGAGCGACGCCCAGCGATGATCTGAGCAACGGGAACTGGTCGGTCATCGGCGTCCCCGGCGCCGCAGACGGAGGCGCGTCGAACAGCGACGGCGGGATGACCGGATACCTCCAGTTCGACGCCACCGGCGACTACCCGAGCTACACCTTCGTGGCGGGCCAGTACGCCAACTACTCCACCTCCATCGCGTCCACCTCGTCCTCCAACACGATGCAGGTGAACGGGCAGTCGTACCCGTCGGAGGCGCTCAGCTGCCCGGGAGGCGGCGGTCTTCAGGTCGTGGCGGTCTCCTCGCGCACGCTGGCTCCCGCCTTCAACTCGACGTACGCCACCAACTGCGGTGACGCCACCGCGAACGCGGGCGCTCTGGCGAACCTCCACGCCCAGCTGACGGCGCTGCCGTCTGCGGCCGGTGGTCCGCACGTGCTGCTCGTGCAGAGCATCGGCACCCCCTTTCCGGCGAACGCGACCGACGCGTGGTACCAGGTCGGCCTCGACCTGGACGAGCTCGGCGGCACGGCCGGAGTGTTCAACACCGCAACCGGCGCATACGCCCTCGTCGGCGGGGACGGGCTCACCGAGCCCGGCTCGATCGCCAGCCGTGGTCCCGAGACCTCGAGATCCCTGACCAACTCGGGCGGCACGCTGACGGGCGTGCTGCGCCGCAACGGCCAGTACCACTACGAGGTCATCCTCGGCACGCCGGGGGGCGACTTCACCCAGACGCTCACGAGCATCGTCTACCCGCAGCAGCCGCTGCAGCCGTGGGCGCCGACCGACTCGCCGGCGCAGCGGTCCATCGTCTCCTACATCACCGCGAAGGTTCTCGGCATCCCGCAGATCCCGAACGCGGGCGCCGGGTGCTATGTGCCCGCTCAGCCCGACATCCGCGCGTGGTACTGCGACATCACCACCTACACGTCGGCGAACTGGACGAACATGTCCGAGAAGGTGGGGGCGCTCATCAACACGCCGCCGCCCGCGGGCACCGGGTTCGCGCAGGACGACTGGAACAACGTCACCACCGAGCTCTCCAACGAGATGGCCGCGGTGCCGTCGGTCTACAAGCTCGTCTCGCAGCTCCAGCAGGTGTACGGCACGAGCGAGGTGCAGGCGGCGGTGCAGGTGAACGAGGTCTTCGCCACCGTCAGCGACGCGCTCACTCCGCCACCGGCCGCGCAGCCGGAGGGAACGGACTACTGGACGACGTTCGCGGGCGAGGTGCTGGACATCGGCGAGCTCCTGGGTGGGGAGGACCTCATCGCGGGCCTCCTCGCCAACGGCGTCCACCTCGTGGCGGACTCCATGACCGACTCCGACGGCACGCCCGTGCTGAACAGCCCCACTCTTGGCGTCCCGGCCGCCCAACTCGGCTCGGAGATCGCCAGCCGTTACCAGCGCATGTCCGACGAGCTCGGCCACCTCGCCGACATGATCGTCACAGACGGAGGCAAGCTGCGCGCGTTCACCCAGTCGCCGAACGTGGGCGCCAACTCGACCGCGCTGACCGAGCTCGAGCAGAGCCTCAAGCTCAGCGCCAAACGCGTCGCGTGGGGGAAGATGCTGAGCGCCGCCTACCGCCTGGACATGCTGCACCAGGAGGCGAACAACAACCCGCCCTGGTGCCCGGTCGCCAGCCCGGTGGCTCAGTGCGACCCGCCGGCCTCGGGGTTCCTCTGCTCGCTCGAGAACTACCAGTGGTTCCCGTTCCAGAACGCGCCGGCCGACGCACAGTTCGTGGTCCCGACCCCGGTCGCACCCGGCACAACCGATCGCGGCCGGCTCTTCGTCGTCGCCGACCCGACCGTCAACGGAGGCTGGTACCCGAATCAGACGCCCTGGATGAACCCCAACACGATCGTGAGCACACCATCGGCGTCACTCCTCGCCCCCCTCTTCCAGCCGCTGTCGGCAAAGGGGCTCGGGCTCTACAAGCAGTGGTTCTACGCGCGCAACTTCAACACCGACGTCGAGCTCCCGGCCGCGGCCAAAACCGGAGCGCAGCCCTACTACTTCAGTTGTCAGGGGTAGGAGGCATGCGTCGGACGATCAGCGTGGTCGTCGCCACGCTCGCGCTCCTCGCGGCGTCGGCGATCCATGCGGCGGCCGCCCAGCAGATCTACTGGGCGAACGCCGACGGCGACAGCATCGGGACGGCCCAGCTCGACGGCACGGGGGCGAACCAGGCGTTCGTCCGCGCGTTCGGGGGCCGGCCGACGGGCGTCGCCGCGGACGGTCGCTACGTCTACTGGACCAATCACGACCGCAACACCATCGGACGGGCCAACCTCGACGGAACCGGGGTCGACCAGAACTTCATCACGCAAGCCAGTCAGCCGTCCGCAATCGCTGTGGACTCCGGGTCCATCTACTGGATCAACCACAACCCGGCCGGCGGGAGCTACTCCGTCGGCCGGGCCGACCTGGACGGCGGCAACGCGATACGCAGCTTCCTCCCCGCGCAGGCCGGCGGGGGCATCGCCGTCGACTCCACATACGTCTACTGGACCGGGAGCACGACGATCTGGCGCGCGCGGAAGGACCGCACCTCGATCAACCCCGCCTTCATCACCGGCCTGGTCCGACCGACCGGCGTCGCCGCCGGCCGCAACTACCTCTACTGGTCCGACGCGGGCGACAACAGCGCTCCGGCCATCGGCCGGGCGAAGATCGATGGAACCGGCGTGGAGCGGCAGTGGATCAGATCCGAGACCGGCGCCGGCGGGGTGGCCCTCTCTCCCGGCCGGCTCTACTGGAGCACGAGCGCCGACGCGCTCGCGCGCGCCACCACCGGGGCGGCCGACATCGACATGTCGTTCGTCACCGGCGCGGCGGGTCCCGTCGGCATCGCCGTGTCCCCGCCTCCGGGGGTCGCTCGCCCGAAGGCGTTGCCACGCCCGCCTCGGGCGGCGGCGGTGTGCGCACAGTCGCCCGGCGGAGGCCTCACGCTCGCGAACGTCGGGGCCGCCGGCTCGCGCCTGCTCGTGGTGGGGTCCGACGGCCTAGTCGCCGGGGGATCCGGGCCGGACGGCCTGGCCGAGAGCCCGACTCCGGTGAGCCACGCGCTGCGCGGCGCGGTCTGGACCGGTGCCCGCTGGGTGGTGGTCGGCGACGGCGGCACCGTGCTGTCGAGCCCGGACGGCCTCACCTGGCAGCAGGCCGGCGGGATTCCCGCCTCCGGCCTGAGGGCGATCGCCGCCCGGCCGGGTCTGGTGGTGGCGGCGGGGTCGGCCGGCACCGTCCTGACATCAGAGGACGGGCTCAGCTGGAGCGCACAGAACCTGGGTGCGGACCGGATCCTGTGGGGCGCGACGGCCGTCGGGTCGAAGGTGCTCCTGAGCGGTAACGACGCGACGGTGCTCGCGAGCGACGACGGGACGAGCTGGACACCGGTGCCGACCTCGCCGGACGATACGGGCAATCCGTTCGAGTCGCGTCCCCTCCTCTGGCAGCTCGCCACCGACGGCACGACGGTGGCCGCCGCCGGCGACTTCGGCGCCGTGCTCGCGGGAGACCTCGCCGGCCTCGAGGCGCAGCTCTCCAATTCGGATGAGACGCTGCGCGGGATCGCATACGGCGGCGGGATGTGGGTGGCCGTGGGCACCGGCGGCACCATCCTCCGCTCGCCGTTCGCCGCCCATTCGATCTGGCTCCCGGTCGTCTCGCCGACCACCGTCGATCTGCGCGGGGTGGCGTACACCGGCAGCGGATTCGTCGCCGTCGGAGACCAGAGCACGGTGATCTCGACCGACTCGGCCGACGCGGTCGACTGGCACATCGACGAGAGCGCGATGCCGTGCGCCCTGATGTCGGTCGCCTACGGCGCGGGTCGTTACGTAGCGGTCGGCGGCTCCGGGCGCGTCCTCTTCTCTGACGACGGCGTCACATGGCGCGCGGGGCGCCAACCCGCGTCAGAAGACTTCTACGGGGTGACCTACGGACCGGCGGGATGGGTCGCCGTGGGCGCCGGCGGCATCACGCTGACCTCGGCCGATGGCGCCAACTGGCTGACCGGCCCCCGGCCCACCAAGCAGGATCTCCGCGCGGTCACGTGGACCGGCAGCAGTTACATGGCCGGTGGCGACGGAGGCGTTCTCTACCAGTCGACCGACGCGGTGAGGTGGCAGAAGATGCCCGCCGGGTCGTACTCGATCCGCGACTTCGCCACGGCCGGCGCCACCACCGTCGTCGTCGGCGCCGGGACCGTGGTGCGCGTGAGCACGCGCCGGGTCCCCGAATCGCCGCAGGCGGTCGGCTTCGCGCGGTTCCAGACCTCCGTCGCCGCCGGCGCCGGCCGCTTCGTGATCGTCGGGCACAACGGCGAGGCGCTCGTCTCAACCGATGACGGTCGCACATGGACTCCCGGTGTCACCGGCGTGGACATCAACCTCGACAGCGTGGTGTTCGTCGGCGGGCGCTTCATCGCGACCGGGGAGGGCCGGGCGCTCGCCTCGCCCGACGGCCTGCATTGGAACCCGATCAACCTGCCGACCGCGCGCTCGATCAGGTCGATCGCGGTGGTGGGCTCTCAGCTGATCGCGGTCGGAGACGGAGGGGTGGTCCTGCGCTCGACGAACGGCGGCGCCAATTGGACGGTCATCGCCGGGTGAACGCGCGGTCGGCGCCCGCGATCGCCGCGCGGCAACGCTCGACCCACCTCGGTGCGCCGAGCCGTTCGCTGAACGCCGCGGCGTCGGCGAAACGGCGCCGGGCCTCGTCCTCGCGCCCGAGGACACGGCACATGAGCCCCAGGTGGTAGTCGACCGGCCCGGCGAAGTAGCCGAGGAACACGCCCTGACCCGCGAACGGACGAGTCAGGTCGTAGAGGCGCGCGGCGCGTGCGACGTCGTCGATTCGGGCGATCGGGGCGGCCATCTGAGCCATCAGGCCCACCGGACGTAGCACTGTCGGCCCGGTCGCCGCGTACCCGTCCATCAGCAGATCGAGGTTCTCGCCCACGTGGTCGAATGACCCCGCCTCCGCGTCGAGGAACGCGACCCCCGGCCACGCCGTGTCCGCCGAGGCGCCGAAGAAGGCCTGCCCCTCGTTGCGCATCTGCGCGAGCCGCCCCTGCTCGTGGCGCACCCCGATCATCTGGGTGATCCGGATCATCTCGACGATCGTCGCATCGAGCCCATGCTCGCGTCCGATGTCCGCCGCGCGCTGCACGAGAAGCTCCGCCTCGGCCACGCGGCCATGGAGCAGTGCCAGAGCGGCCCGGTTGTAGGCGAGCGTGTGGCGGTGGCCGCCCGGGGGCAGGGCGAGCGCGTCCTCGATCGCCCGCTCGAACAGGTCGTCGAGGTCGTCGCCGCGCCCCTTCTCGATCCGGGTCACGAAGCGGAACATCAGTCCGCTGAGCCGCAGTCCCGGATCATCGAGCTGATCGCCCAGTGCGAGCAGGTCGTTTTCGAGCCGCTCCTGCTCGTCGCCGCGCCCCGAGCCGGCGAGGCCCTGGCGCACGGCGAAGAGCACCCGGGAGAGGGTGTCGGTGTCGCCCAGCTCCCGGGCCAGCGCGACGGCCTCATCCGCGAGACGACCCGCCTCCGCCCTGTCGGTGCTCCACGCGTTAGCGGCGGCGATGCGGCCCAGCAACCGCGCGCGCCGCCGCCGGTCGCGGGCTCCCAGCATCTCGGTCGCCTCCCGGTACGTACCGAGCATGTTCTCGTCGATGAAGAGCTCCTCGCTCGTGCTGCGGCGATCCGAGAACGCGAGCGCCGCGTCCGCCGCCCGCTGAGGGTCGTCCAGCGCCCGTGCCGACGCGAACGCATCGTTCAAGGTGGCGTGTCCGGAGGCGAGCCCCAGCGCCCGTTGAGCACCGCCGAGCAGTATCTGCAGATCGAGGCGTGTTCCGGGATCCGGATCGCCCGCGCTCGCGAGCGCGTTGATCGTGCGCGTCGTGATCGTGATGACATCGTCGTAGACGCGCGCGTCGTAGGCCGCCCGGGCGACCGGCAGCCCGTAACGCACCGCGCGGCGCCAGTCCCCGAGCGGCGCCGCCGCGCCGAAGTGGTAGGCCAGGCCGACGAGCGCGTCGCCGCCCGCCTCACCACCCGCTTCGAGCACGGAACCGAGCCGTTGGTGGATGCGGAGCCGCGCATCGGGTGCGAGCGACTCGACCAACGCCGAGCGCACGAGGGCGTGGCGGAAGGCGAGCCAGCGGGGATCGCGCGTGGCGCGCACCAGCAGCCCGAGCACCCGCGCCCGCTCGAGCGTGTCTGCGGTCTCGGCTCCCGTTTCGCCGGCTGCCGCGGCGACGATCTCGGGATCGAACTCGAGGCCGGCGACCGCGGCCGCCTGCAGCACCCCCTCCGCGTCCGGGGGGAGCAGCGCAAGGCGCTCCCTGACGAGCTCCGAGATCCGCGTGGAGCGCTCGTGTCCGTGCCCCTTCCGCCAGGAACGCAGCAGCTCGCTCGAGAGCAGCGGGTTTCCGCCGGCGAGCCTCCATGCCTCTGCGGCGAGGGCGGGGCCGTGTCCGCCCGCCTCCCCGGGTCCGAGCGCGGTCGCGAGCGCCGCGATCTCCTCCTCGGTCAGCGGCTCCAGGGAGATGTGGGTGATACGCGGAGCGTCGCCGGACGCGCGCAGCCCCTCCCGCCCGACACTCGAGCGGTGCAGCACCAGCACGATGAGCGCGACTCGGCGGGCCGCGCTCGCCATTGCCTCCACCACGTCGAGCTCGGGCCGGGACGCCCACTGCATGTCGTCGAGCACGAGCAGCGTCCCCCGGTTCCCCGGCAGTAACTCGAGCGCCGCCAGGATCGCCTGCTCGATGCGGGGAGGGGTCAGCTCCGCGGTAGAGCCGGCCTCGCCGGCCTCCCCGCGATCGAGCATCGGCAGCAGCCGCCGGACGGTGCCGGCATGGGGACCGAGCTCCCGCATCAGGTCGTGGGGGTCGAGCGTCACGAGCGCGCCGTGCAGGGCCTCCAGAAGGCAGCCGTACGGAACGGCGATACGGTCGTCCGCCCTTCCGTAGAGCACGTTCATCCCATCGGCGTGCGCCCGCGCGGCGACCTCGGCGGCGAGGCGCGTCTTGCCCAGGCCCGGCTCGCCCTGGACGCACACGGTGAGCGGGCCCGCCTCGCGGGCCAGCCGCAGGTGTCCGATGAGATCGTCGAGCAGCGCGGTGCGGCCGACGAACGGCGTCTGGCTCTGCACGAGCAGCAGTGGGCCTGCGGCGACCGGGCGCGCCACCTGCTCGGAGGGGACGGGTGCACCGCTGTCGTCCTCGGCAAGGATCCGCAGGAACAGTCGTTGGGTCTCAGGCGAGGGCATCGCACCGAGCTCGTCGGCGAGCACGCGGCGGCAGGCGTCGTACGCGGCGAGGGCCTCGCCGGGATTACCCGTCGCGCGAAGGGCCCTCATCAGCAGGCGATGGCCGTCCTCACGCAGAGGCACCGAGGCGATCTGGGCGCGAGCCGCCCTCTCTGCGCGCGCGGCGTCTCCGAGCCCGAGCGCCGCCTCGCCCACGATGCGCTCCAGGCGGGAGCGCGTCTCCTCCGCCTCGAGCCGCAACGCGTTGACCCACTCGCCCGTCGCCCCGGCCATCACCGGCCGCGAGAGGCTCTCCAGTGCCTCGTCTGCGTCGGCGAGCGCCGCGGGGAAATCTCCCGCGCGCAGCAGGGCCTCGGTACGCCTGGCGCACTGGTCGGCGGCGACGACGTCCACGCGCGATCCGGCCGGCAGGTCCAGCCGGTAGGAGTCCGACACGGTGCGCAGTTCGACCACGTGCTCCAGGCCGGCAGCGACGATCCACCGTCGCAGCGCGGCGATGACGTTGCGAAGGGCGGACTCCCACGACGCGGGCGGCCAGGCACCCCAGACCGCCTCGGCGAGCGCGCCGCGCGACACCCGCCTTCCGGAGTCGATCGCGAGCCGCGCGAACGCGGTCTCCGCGCGGTGGCTCCGGAGCTGCGCCCCCTCTATCACGACGCCCGGACCGTGGACCATCAACCCGCCGGCGAGCGCGACCACGACGGAAGGCGATGAGCCCGGCCCTGATGAGTCCATCACGGGCGATGGTACTGCGACGCCGGCATGCGCCGCCATCCACTGAGCCGCTCTGGGCGGCCGCGCCGTCGTCGCGGCGCCCTACCCCTCCAGCTCAGAAGCCAGTCGTCGCAGCAGGCCGGGAGGGTAGAGGGCGCGTAGGCGTCCGCCCCCGGCGGCGAGGCGCTCCACTTCCAGGTCGGCGAGGGAGCCCTTGCGGAACTCAGCGCGCCCACCGCCGGTGAGCTCGGCGACCAGGTCCGAGAGGTCGGGCTGGTGACCGCACAGCAGCGCGCATCCCGCTCGCGGGTGCTCGCTCAGGAGTTGCTCGACGTCTGCGAGGCCTGCACCTGGCGCCAGGCGGCGGTCGGGGTGGGCGACGCCTCCGATCGCCTCCGCAACGATGTCGGCCGTCCGCCGGCATCGCGGGAGGGGGCTGGACAGGATCACGTCCGCGCGCACGCCGAGCGCACGCATGCCGAGGGCGGCCCGTTCCATACGCGCGGCGCCCTCGGCCGTGAGCTCCCGCGGCGCGTCGTGCCAGCCGGTGGCCGGGCCGGCGTCTTCGGCGATCCCGTGCCTGAGCAGGAGGAGCCGCACGCCGGACCGGCCGCCGTGCCGGGTCAGTCGATCATGTCGTAGGCCGGCAGCGTCAGGAAGTCGACGAAGTCGTCCGAGGTGGAGATGTCGTCGAAGAGCACCGCGGCCCGGTCGAAGAAGCTGTGGAGGTTCTCCGGGTACTGGCCGTGGATCTTCTCCAGCTCCTCGGCCAGGATCGCGCGGAAGAGCTCGTCGTCGACCACGCGGCCGTCGTCCAGCACGCCCTTGTCGCTGTGGATCCACTGCCACACCTGGCTGCGGGAGATCTCCGCCGTGGCGGCGTCCTCCATCAGGTTGTTGATCGGGACGCAGCCGAGGCCGTTGAGCCAGGCGCCCAGGTACTGCACGCCGACGCTGATGTTGAGGCGCAGGCCACCCTCGGTGATCGGGCCCTCGGGGCCGAAGTCGAGCAGGTCCTTCGCCGTGATCTCCACGTCCTCACGGAGGCGGTCGAGCTGGTTCGGGCCCGGCATGACGGCGTTGAAAGCGTCGACGGCGATGGCCACCAGGCCCGGGTGCGCGACCCAGGTGCCGTCGTGGCCGTTGCCGGCCTCGCGCTCCTTGTCGGCCTTCACCTTGGCGAGGGCCTCCTCGTTGGCGGCCGGGTCGTTCTTGATCGGGATCTGCGCGGCCATGCCGCCGATCGCGTGCGCGCCGCGCTTGTGGCAGGTCTTGATCGCCAGGAGCGAGTACGAGTTGAGGAAGTGCGTGGTCATGGTGACCAGCACCCGGTCGGCCAGGACGAAGCCCGGGCGGGTGCGGAACTTCTTGATGCAGCTGAAGATGTAGTCCCAGCGGCCGCAGTTGAGGCCGGCCGAGTGGTCGCGCAGCTCGTAGAGGATCTCCTCCATCTCGAACGCGGCGAGGATCGTCTCGATCAGTGCGGCACGCCGATCTCGTCCTGCGTCATGACGATGATGTCGTTCCAGAGGCGCGCCTCGAGGTGGCTCTCCATCTTGGGCAGGTAGAAGTACGGCCCCGAGCCCTTGGCGAGCAGCGCCTTGGCGTTGTGGAACATGTAGAGCGCGAAGTCGAAGATGCCGGCCGAGACCTGCTCGCCGTCGATCAGCACGTGCTTCTCGCGCAGGTGCCAGCCGCGGGGGCGCACGAGCAGCGTGGCGAGGTTCTCGCCGAGCGCGTACTCCTTGCCGTTCGAGCTGAACGAGATCGTTCCGGCGACGGCGTCGCGCAGGTTGATCTGGCCGTGTCGGCGTGTTCGAGTCCTCGAAGTCCGACATGAACACCTTGGCGCCCGAGTTGAGCGCGTTGATGATCATCTTGCGGTCGACCGGCCCGGTGATCTCGGCGCGGCGGTCCTGGAGGTCGGCCGGGGCCGGTGCCACCTTCCACGACGGGTCGTCGCGGATGTGCTTGGTCTCCGGGAGGAAGTCCGGGTCTACGCCCGCGTCGATCTCCCTGGCGCGCGCGACGCGCTTGGCCAGCAGCTCCTCGCGGCGGGGCTCGAACTCGCGGTGCAGCTTGGCCACGAGCGCGAGCGCCTCCGTGGTGAGGATCTCCGCCTGCGCGGGGCTGACCTCGGCAAGGACCTGGACGCCTTCGGGCGTGGTGATCGTGCTCATGTCTCCGGGACACCTTTCGTGGATACGTCGACCACGCGAGCCTAACCGGCCGGGGCCGTCCCTGCAGGGTCCGGCGGCCTCAGGCGCCCCCGGGCACCTGGGCGACGAGCACCGACGCCACGATCACGATCACGAGCGACAGCGCGAGCTCGGCTCCGGCCATCCGCCGCACGAGGGCGAGGGTCGGGCCGTTGGGGCGCGAGACGTTCGAGAGCGCGACGATGATGCGCCGGTTGTAGAGGGCGAGCGCGCCGATCGGCACCAGCAGGGCGAGCTTCCACAGGATGCTCTGGCCGTACGAGGTCTGCCAGAGCTGGGCCGGATCGCTCAGCTCGGCCACGGTGCGCAGCACGCCGGTGACGATGGCGATCGCCACCATGGCGAGGGCGACCTTCGAGAAGCGCGCCAGCACGCGCGCCGAGAGCGCCCCGCCGGATCTCTCGGCCACCTTCGGCAGGCGCAGGTGGACCAGCGCGACCATCGCGAGGCCGGTGATCCAGACCGCGACGGCGATGATGTGGGAGAGCTGGAGGCCCACCTGCAGCCAGGCCTGCCCCGCCACGTTCGCGTGGCCCTGCGCGGCGATGCCGCCGAGCACGATGGCGAGCAGACCGCCCATCAGCAGCCCCGACCACCAGGTGCCGGCGCGGGTGGCGGGCTTCGGCGTGCCCGAGCTGCCGTACTCGCGGATGAACATGATCGCGCCGACCGCGAAGAGCGCGAACAGCAGGGCGCCGCGCAGCTGCACGAGCGCTCCGAAGCGCGTGTCGCCCAGCACCTGGCTGATGCCGGTGGCGTCGCGCAGCGCCGACCAGACCCCGGTGCCGAGCACGCTCGCGCTCTGCACGACGAGCAGGTAGCCCTCGGCGAGCATCGCCCCCACCGCCAGGATGCCGAAGCCGACCCAGAAGGAGTCCCGTCCCCAGGCCAGCACCGACTCGCGCTCGGCCCGCGTGACGCCGTCGAGGTCGCGCATCGCCGGGGCCCAGACGATCCAGCGGAACGCCAGCAGGCCGATCAGGCCTCCCAGCCCGACGAGCTCGAGGAAGCGCGCGCTGGTGCCCCAGAAGCTCGTCTCCGACGGGCCGCCACCGGCACCGGCCAGGTAGGGCTCGCCGAGCTCGCCCGGTCCGACCCCGAAGACGAAGACGCCGGGGATCACGTGCGAGTCGGCGCCGATGACCGAGTAGCGGACGGTGTACGTGCCGTCGGGCAGGCCCGGCCGGACGGGGATCTCGACCACGCGGCTGTCGGCGCCCCGCCGGGCGGGCCCGGCGCTGACCCCGGCGCCCTCCCCGTCGACCACCTCCGCGTCCTGGGTGCGCAGCAGCTCGACCGGCTCGTTGAACGTGATCGTGACCGTGGCGGGCGAGGCCGACAGCTTGGCGCCCGCGGTCGGGGAGCTGCTGACGAGGTACGCGTGCCCGAGGGCCGTTCCGGCCGTGGTGAGGAGGGCCGCCATGGCGAGGACGGCGATGAGGAGCCTGCGCACACCCCGATGCTGGCGACCCTCGCCGTCCGGCGCAAGGAGGGCGGGCGGTTGCGTGGTAGCGTGCCGCGCGATCCGGGCGCGCGCTCGCGCCCGACCCGTCGGAGCGAGTCGGAGGAGGGCTTTCTTGCCCCAGCTTCTGGAGGGCATGACCGGCCTGGTCGTGGGCGTCGCCAACAAGCGCAGCATCGCCTGGGCCATCGCCCGCAAGATGGACGCCGAGGGTGCCCGCCTGGTGCTGACCTACCAGGGCGAGCGGACCGAGGGCGACGTGCGCAAGCTCGCCGACACCCTCGCCAACTGCGTCGCCGTGGTGCCGCTGGACGTCCAGGACGACGCCCAGATCGCCTCCTCGGTGTCGGCCGCCGCCGATGCGCTCGGGGGCATCGACGTGCTGGTGCACGCCGTCGCGTTCGCGCGCCCCGAGGACCTCGGCGGCCGCTTCGTGGACACCAGCCGCGAGGGCTTCCACCTGGCCCTGGACATCTCCTCGTTCTCGCTCGCGGCGCTCGCCCGCGAGGTGGAGCCCCACATGGTCGCCCGCGGCGGCGGCTCGATCATGGCGCTCTCCTACATCGCGGCCGACCGGGCGGTGCCCGGCTACAACGTGATGGGGGTGGCCAAGTCGGCGCTCGAGTCGATCGTCAGGTACCTGTCGTGGGACCTGGGGGAGCACGGGATCCGCGTCAACGCCATCTCCGCCGGCCCCGTGCGCACGCTCGCCGCGCGCGGCATCCCGGGCTTCGGCACGATGGCCGACACGATCAACGCGCGGACGCCCCTGCGGCGGGAGATCACGCAGGACGAGGTGGCCGACACGGCTCTCTTCCTCGCCTCGCCCCTGTCGGCGAGCGTCACGGGCGAGACGATCTTCGTCGATGCCGGATTCCACGCAATGGGCCTCTGATCCACCCGCCGCGGTGAGCCGGCGCGTGCGTATCGGCGTGGTCGCCGACACGCACGTGGGCGAGCACCTGCCGGTGCTGCCCCCCGAGATCCCGGAGCTGCTCGCGGGGGTGGACCTGATCCTGCACGCGGGCGACCTCACCGACACCGTGGTGCTCGAGGAGCTCGGGCGCGTGGCAGAGGTGGTCGCCGTGCGCGGCAACCACGACGAGGAGGGCGGCCTCGGCCACCTCCCGCGGGACGTCCTGGTGAGGGTGGGCGACGCGCGCATCGGGTTGACGCACGGTCACCGCACCGCCGCCGTCGAGCTTCCCGCGGCGGCCCTCTCGCTGGTGGCTGGGCGGCCCGTCCTGCTCGGCTTCGGCACCGCCATGCGGCGGCGCTTCGACCGGGTCGACTGCGTGGTGACGGGCCACCTGCACCTGCCGATCCATCGCCGGGTGGGCGGTGCCCTGCTGTTCTCCCCGGGTGCGGTGTACCAGCCCGAGTGCGATCCCCACTACGACTGGGGCGGCCTGCGGGCGCGGGGATATCGCCGCTTCCGGATGTCGTTGCCGCCGGAGGCGCACACGCCGGCCGTGGGCGTGCTGGAGGTCGTCGGCTCGCGGGTCGCCGCGCGCCGGATCCCGCTGGAGCGGCCCATGGCCGTCGGCGCGTCGTGACCCTGGAGCCGGCGGCGCCCGAGGCGGGCCTCGGAGAGGTGGAGGCGTTCTTCCGCCGCAGCGGCCTGCCGCACCTGACGGCTGAGGACCGCATGGGCGAACGGGTGCGCCAGTGGCGGCGTCCCGCGGTGCTGGTGGCGTGGGTCGTGCTCGGCATCCTGGTCGCCGTGCTCGACGTGCGCTGGTGGGTGGGCACCCTCTTCGCCATCGCGATCCCGGTGCTCGCCGCGGGCCTCAGCTACCTGCTGGTCGACCTGGGCGTGCTCGCGCTCTTCCTGCACCAGGGGCAGGCGGCGCTCGAGGGGCTGCGGACGACGGCCTCGGTGGCGGTGCGGGCGATGCCGCCGCTCCTCGCCGTGCTGCTGTTCCTGTCGCTGGCCAGCGAGACCTGGCGGGCGTTCGGCAGACTGGAGGGATGGCGCTACGGGTCGGTGCTGATCGGCTTCGGGCTCCTGTCGGCCGTCATCCTGCTCGCCGGCCTCCGGCGCGAGCGGGACGCCGTGATCGCCTGGGAGCCCGGGCCCGGGCTGGAGGCCGCCGCGAGGACCACCCCGGCGGCCGCCCTCATCGAGCGGGGCGTGGTGCCGCGCTTCCCCCCGCTGGAGCGGCGCGAGAGGACGAACGTGGCCGTCGCCCTCTTCGTCTCCCTGGCGATCCGGGTCCTGGCGGTGGGCGTGGCCGTGGCCGCCGCCTTCACGCTCTTCGGCCTGCTGATCGTCGATCGCGCCCTCACGGCCGAGTGGGTGGGCGAGGACCCCCACGTCCTGCTCTCGGTCAGCCTCTCGGGCCGCGAGATCATCGTGAGCGAGGCCCTGGTGCGCGTGGCGACGACCCTCGGGGCATTCGCCTCCCTCTACTTCACGGGCGTCGCCCTGGGCGAGTCGCGCAACCGGGAGGAGTTCCTCGACGACGAGCTCGACCGCCTGAGCCGCGTGATGGCCGCCCGGGCGTACTACCGCGGGGCCCTGGATCCGGAGCCGCCGGTGCCGCAGGGCTGAGGTGGGCTGGTCCCCGGGGGCTGGGTCCGGCGGGGTTGTTGTGCAATCGGACGACGGCTCCCCGTCCAATCGCACACCCAGCGACACGGACCCGTCCCCCTGTCGGAGCGATCGGGGCGCCCCGGATGCGCCTCGTCCTGGCAGCCTCGGGTCATGGTCAGGAGCTTCTACAAGGGCGAGCGGTTGGGGGCTCTTCCGGCGTGCGCCATCTGCGGCGGGGCGGGGCAGGGGGGACGGGCGGAGCTCCACCTGCCCTACGGTCTGCGCGTATGGCTGTGCGCCGCGCACCGGTCCGACGAGTTCCTCTCGCGCCGGGCGGGGCGGGATCTGGTGGCGAGCCTCATGCACGTGTGGCGCGCCGCGGGGTGTCTGACGAAGGCCCGGTCCCGGGCGCTCGAGATCCACTCGTCCCGCCTGACGTCCTCGATGCCCGCCCGGCCGTGTCCGGGCTCCTATTCGTGGGCCGCCCTGCGCCGGGAGGCCGAGTCGTGCTTCGCCTCGGGGGAGGGCCCCGGCGAGGTGATCAGGCGGCTGCGCGCCCGCGAGGCGGGCGGCCCGGCGCGTCCTCCGAGCGCGGCGACGATGCGGCGGTGGTTCCGTGACGGGCGGTGGCTCGGTGAGCTGCCGGCCTCGCCGGAGGGGCCGGAGGGGCCGGGCTCGAACCCGGGGCCGGGTGCCCATCCGGCGCCGGATCCGCCGGCGGAGGCGGGCCCGCGTCCTGCCGGCCAAGGGGGGCGGTCAGCCCGGCGCGGGGACCCCCGGAAGCGGCCGCGTGACCAGGCCCTCGGCCACGTACCACTCGACCGTGCGCCTCAGCGAGTCCTCGATCGGCTGGTAGGCCAGTCCCAGCTCCCCCGCCGTCGTAGGCGTGCCCGTGCAGGATCGTCCTCACCATCTCCCGGCAGACCGACGGGCGGCGCTTCCTCGCCCGGCCGAGCAGCTCGGCCCCCGTCGCCATCCCCATCGCCACCGCCGGGGGCAGGCGCCTCGGGCGCTCGTGCCGGCCCGAGATCCTCCCGAGCAACTCCACGGCCTCGGTCACGGTGAGCGTGACCCCCGACAGGATGTAGCGCTCCCCGGGCCGTCCGCGCTCCTCGGCCAGCAGATGCCCCTCGGCGCAGTCGGCCACGTCGACGATCGACATCCGCGAGTCGACGATCAGCTTCAGCCGCCCGTTGAGCGCGTCGATCAGGATCTTCGCCGTGCCGCGCGTGCGGCCCGGCCCCTGGACCGAGGACGGGTTGACGCTCACCAGCTCCACGCCCACCTCGGCCGCCGTCGCGAAGGCCACCTGCTCGGCCTCGTGCTTGGAGCGCTCGTAGTGCGAGAGGAAGCCGCCCCGGTGCGGTGACGCCTCGCCGCCGATCGTCCCCCTCGCCTCGCCGATGGTCGCGGCGGAGGAGGTGTAGACGATCCGGCGCACGCCCGCGGCGCCCGCCGCCCGCACGACGGCCCGGGTGCCCTCGACGTTGGCGGCCGTCAGGGCCGAGGGGTCGGGGAGGCAGAAGCCGTTGAGCCCCGCCACGTGGTACACGACGCCGCAGCCGGCCATGGCCCTCTCGAGGGAGGCGGGGTCGGCGAGATCGCCGCGCACGGGGTCGGCGCCCGCCGCCGCGAGGGCCTCCCAGCCGGCGGCAGAGCGGGTCAGCGCGCGGACGCTCCGCCCCCGGCCGACGAGCCGCTCCAGCACGGCGCCGCCCACGAACCCGCCGCCGCCCGTGATCAGGATCGTCTCGCTCATCCCCCGACCGTACCGGCGGACACCAGGCGCCGCACGGCCGCGGCGTCCGGCAGGTCGAGCGCGGCCTGGGCCAGCGCCCGGACGGACGGCATGTCGAGGCCCCTCACGCGCTCCTTCACGGCGCCGACACGGCGTGGGGTGACGCTCAGCTCGTCGACCCCGAGACCCACCAGCAGCGGCACCGCGAGCAGGTCGGACGCCGCCTCGCCGCACACCGCGATGCGGCACCCGCGTGCGCCCCCGGCGGTGGCCACGCGGGAGATCAGCCGCAGCACGGCCGGGTGCAGCGGATCCGACAGCCCCGCCACGCCGGCGTTGCCGCGCTCGGCGGCCATCGTGTACTGGGTCAGGTCGTTGGTTCCGATCGACAGGAAGGCGACCTCGGGCGCGATGATGTCGGTCAGCAGCGCCGCGGCGGGCACCTCGACCATCGCGCCCACCTCCACGTCGCCCATCGGCAGGCCCTCGTCGCGCAGCTCCTGCGCGGCGGCGTCCAGCAGCGCGCGCGCCGCCGTCAGCTCCGCGCGCTCGGCGATCATCGGGAACATCACCCCCACCGGCCCCTCGGCCGCCGCCCGCAGCGCAGCCCGCAGCTGGGCGGTCAGCATCGCGGGGCGCTGGAGCGAGAGGCGGATGCCGCGCACGCCGAGGAAAGGGTTCTCCTCGACGGGCATCGGCAGATAGGCGAGCGGCTTGTCGGCACCTGCATCGAGGGTGCGCAGCACCAGCCGGCGCCCCTCCAGCCGCCGGACGGCCTCCGCGTAGACGCGGTACTGCTCGTCCTCGTCGGGGGCGCTGGTCCTGTTGAGGAACAGGAACTCGGTGCGCAGCAGGCCGACCCCGTCGGCGCCGCCGGCCACCGCCTGCTCGAGGTCGCCGGGGGCGCCGATGTTGGCCGCCACCTCCACCACGCAGCCGTCGCGCGTGCGCGCCGGCTCGTGCGCGTGGGCGGCCGCCCTCCCCGCCGCCGCGGCCTCGTCGGCCACCCGCGCCTCGTACGCGGCCATTCGTGCGGCGGACGGGTCGGCCACCACCGTCCCGGCCGTGCCGTCCACCAGGAGCGGCGTGCCCTCGGCCACCGCGAGGATGCCGCCGCCGAGGCCCGTGACCGCGGGGATGCCGAGCGCCCGGGCGATGATCGCCGCGTGGGCGGTCGGCCCGCTGGCCGCCATCACGATCGCCGTGACACGCGCCGCGTCGAGCCCGGCCACCTCCGCGGCCCCGAGTTCCGGCGCCACCAGCACGCCGGCGAGCCCGGTGGCCGGTCCCCCCGTGAGGATCCCGGCGACGCGCCGGCCCACGTCGAGCACGTCGGCCGAGCGGGCGCGCAGATAGGGATCGTCGAGGCGCTCGTAGGCGGCGGCGGCATCGGCGGTCGCGTCGTGCCAGGCGCGCGCGGCCGGCGCCCCCGCGTCGATCGCACCGTCGGCGGCGTCCAGGAGCGCCGAGTCGCCGAGCAGGAGGATCTGGGCGCCGAGGATGTCGGCGGTCTCGGCCGTGGCCCCGGCACGGATCGCCTCCAGCTCCCGCGCGGCCGCCGCGAGTGCCTCGCGCAGCGCCGCCCGCTCGGCGGGGGGGTCGCCCTCGGGCGCGTCCGGCAGGGCCGCGGCCGCCCCGCGCACGTGGGCCGGCCCGGAGCCGAGGCCCGGCGACGCGGCCACGCCCTGCAGCTCATCGCCGGCTTGCGGAGCGCGGGCCGGAGTGGGAGCGGGGGGCGTCGGCGCCGGGGCGGGTGGGGTGGGGCGCTCGCCCTCCTCGGCCTCCTCGACGATCTCCCGGACCGCGTCGAGCGCCTGCCGGGCCTCCTCGCCGCGCGCCTCGATCAGCACCCGGTGGCCGTCGAGCGCCCCGAGCGCCGACAGGCCGGTGAGCGAGCGGGCGTCGGCGGGCCCGGCGCCGGTCGTGAGGTTGCGGATGCGCACCTCGGCGGCGCGGTCGGCGGCGGCCCGCACCACGGCGGCAGCCGGGCGGGCGTGCAGCCCGTGAGCGGCCCGCACCACCGCCTCGAGGCCCGTCCAGCCGTCCCCGCCGCCCTCCGCCGCCGCCGGCCGATCGGGGTCGGAGGGCGGCATGCCGAGGTGGGCGGCCTTCCCGGCCAGTCCGTTGCGCGCCTCCCGCGCGACGTCCTCCAGCGCGCCCCCGGCCCGGGCCGCCGCCGCGGCGGCGACCGCACCCTCCACGAGCGGCGCCTCGCACAGCATGGTGCGGGCGCGGACCTCGTCGTCGAGCAGGTCGAGGGCGGTCTCGGCGCTCAGGACGGCGGAGCCCAGATCCATCAGCACCAGCGCCGAGCGCCCCTCGCCGGTCACCTCCTCCACCGCCGCCATCACGCGCACCGCGTCGGTGCCGATCGGATCTCCCGGCTCGTCGAGCCCGCCGGCGGCGGCGATCGGGACATCGGCGCCGGCCATCTCGCGCGCGAGCTCGACCACGCCCTCGGCCAGTCGCGCGCTGTGCGACACGATCACCAGGCCCACGACGGGCGCGCTCACCGGGTCACCCCAGCCCGTAGGCCCGGTGGAGCATCTCCACCGGGTGCACCGACGGCCGGTCGGTCGCCGCTGCGATCTGCCAGCGGCAGGTCTCCGAGTCGCACACCGACAGCGGGGCGCCCGAGGCGCGCACCTGGTCGAAGAGCGAGCGGCCGACCTCCATGGCGATGTCGTACTTCTCGGCTTTCAGCCCGTAGGTGCCGGCCACACCGCAGCAGACGGCGTCCACCTGGCTCGCACGCAGGCCGGGCACCAGCGCCATCAGCTCCATCGCGGGGGTGCCGACGCCGTGGCCGCGCTGCTGGCAGGGGGCGTGGTAGGGCACCTCCATGTCCACCGGCTGCATGTCGCGGTTCAGCTCGCCGCGCTCGTCGAGCATCACCAGGTACTCGCAGATGTCGAACATGCGCTCGGAGACGACCTTCAGGTCGTCGTCGTCCACGCCCAGGATCTCGTGGGCCTCGCGCTTGAGCATCAACCCGCAACTGGTCGACGTGGCGACGATGTCGTGCCCGGCGCGCGCGTAGGGCGCGAGCTGGGCGGCGAGGCGGCGCACGTAGGCGCGCGCGGCGTCGTACTGCCCGTTGCTCTGCAGCGGCAGGCCGCAGCAGCCCTGCTTGGGGATGATCACCTCGAGGCCGTTGTGCTCGAGCACCTGCACCGCCATCGCCCCCGTGCCGGGCTCGTAGAAGTTGGCCGCGCAGCCGTGGAAGAAGACCACCTGGCGCTGCGGCGCCGACGGGTTCGGCGCCCTCCGCCGCGCCCGCGTGCGGCTCTGGAAGGTACGGCCCGCCCACCGCGGCATCGGCGCCTTGCGGTGGATGCGCAGCACCTTCTCGAGCAGCAGGCGGAACGGGCCGAAGCTCGTCGTCCAATTGGCCACCGGCCACACCGGCGCGCCCATCCAGCCCGCCAGCGTCGGGCGCGCGATCAGCCGGTCGCGCAGCGACACGCCGCGCTCCTGGGCCAGCTCGGCCTTCGCCTGCGAGTTGATCTCGGCGATCTTCACGCCCTGGGGACAGACCTGCGTGCAGATGCCGCAGCTCGAGCAGTAGTCGAGCGAGGCGTCGGCGTTGGCGTCGCCTCCGCGATAGCGCTCGGCCTGCGGTCCCACGTACTTGGGGCCGGGGAAGAGCGGGGTGGCCGCCGCCACCGGGCAGTAGGTCTCGCAGATCGTGCACTTGACGCAGTGGTCGAGCGAGTCGCGCATCAGCTCGTGCAACTGGTGGGTCATGTCTCCTCCAGGATGGCGCCGGCCGCCCGGTACGCCCCGGCGATAGCGATGCCCTCGCCCGACTTCTCGCGCCACGGCTCGGCCCCGGCCACGATGGTGCCCGCCGCGTACAGGTTGTCCCATACGGGTTCCCCGCCGGGGCCCACGGGACGCAGCATCCCGTCGACCGCGACGCCCGACGCCATCAGGGGCTGATGATCGAGGTGCCGCTCGCTGAGCGGGGGGACGCCCTCCGGAGGGCCGCTCACCGGCAGGTCGAGCACCACCTCGCGCAGGGCGCCGTGGGAGTCGAGCTCGATGCCGCCGGCCGAGAAGCCGCCGGTCGCGAGCACCACCGCGTCGGCCGGCAGCTCGCGCGTGCGGGCCGCGTCGCGGATCAGGATCCCCGAGATGCGGCCGTCGGCGCCGGTCGCCCCGACGGCCTCGACGCCCAGCACGACGCGACCGCCGGCCCGGGCGAACGCCCCCGCGAGCTCGGTGTTCAGCCGCATGCCGGCGACCGAGGGGGGGACGGTCGGGACCTCGGCGATGGCGAGGCCGACGCGCTCCTGGAGCTCGTCGAACACCTCGCCCGCGCGCGCCGTGCCGAGCACCGCGGGCAGCAGGATCGTCTCGCCGGGCTCGGCCAGCCCGCGCAGCGCCGCGGCGAACTCCGCCCGGAAGGGCGGGTCGTCGAGGGCCCGGGCGTACACCTGGCCGGCCACGTCGGCGCGACCCGGCCGCGGGGAGGCGCTGATCTCCGCGTGGCGGGCGGTCACGGTGGCGCCCTCCGGCAGATCGGCACGGGTCAGGTTGTCGGCCAGCAGCCGGGGATAGAAGTCCTTCAGGCCCGAGAGGCCGACGGCGACGAAACGGCCACCGCCGCGGAGGTCGGCGCCCGCCATCGACGCGGGCGCGAGCGCCGTCGGCCGCGGCACACCCACGGCCGACGGCAGCAGCAGGTTGCGCGGGCCGTCGCCCCGGTAGCGCATCTGCGGCACGCGGCCGGTGAACCAGGCGAGCGCCTCCTCGACCGCGTCCGCCCCGATGCGGGCGTAGGGGTGGTCGGGCCGCTCGGCCACGAGCCTCCCGATCGCCTCCCGGGGTGCATCGACCCTTCCGGGCGCGTAGCCGAGCACGTCGATGACGCCGGGCGACAGGTTGAGGCTGCCCACGCCCTTGGCGACCAGGGTCACCCGCATCCCGCCCTCGGCCAGGCGAACCCCGGCCACGAGGCCCGCGAGCCCCGCGCCGATCACGACGGCCCGCCTCACGCGGGGACGGCCACGGGGAGGTGCTCCACGTCGAGCGTCCCCTGGAAGATCCAGTCGTCCAGGCAGGCCTGCCGCATCTGGTCGCCGTAGAGGATCGGCTCGAGGCCGAGCCAGCGGTGCTGGAGGAAGGTGAGCAGCAGCTCGTCGGCGCGCTCGGTCTCCGCGTCGCCGAGGCCGTGGAGGATGCCCGTGGCCCGGTAGGTGCAGAACCCGCCCTGGCAGGGGCCCATCCCGAGTCGCAGCGCCCGCCGCACGTCGTCGAGCGTCATGCCGGGCCTCCGCCGGGCCGCCTCGATCAGCTTCCGCCGCGGCAGCAGCTCGCACTCGCAGACGAGCTGGTCGTCGGCCATCGCCTCCTCCTGGGCGGCCAGGCGCGAGCCGAGCCAGTAGTGGCGGCCGTCCTCCGATCCGGGGAGGGGCTCGTCGGCCGTGGTGCACGGGCGCGCGTCGCCCATCTGCTCGACCATCGCGTCGACCACGGTCTCGGCCATCAGCCGGTAGGTGGTCAGCTTGCCCCCGGTGATCGTGAGAAAGCCCGACACGCCGTCGCGGCGGAGGTGATCGACCAGGGCCAGGCCGCGGCTCATGTGGCGGGTGTCCTCGCCGCCCTCGCCCGCCCGCTCGTCCTTGAAGAGGGGGCGGGCCCCCGTCCACGCGTGCAGGGCCCGGGCCTGGCGGAAGCCGGGCACGATCACCTCGCCCGCATCCAGCATCTGCTGCACCTCGGCGCGGTCGATCGAGTAGTCGTCGGGGCTGTCGGCCTTCACGTCGGTGGTGCCGATGACGCAGACGGTCCGGATCGGGACGAGGATGTCGCCGTCGCCGGGGTGCTCGCAGCGGTTGACCACCGTGCGCACCAACCGGTGGTTCATGGCGATCATGATCCCCTTGCCGGGCACCACGGTGACCCCCGGGCAGTCGGCCATGTCGGCGATCTCGCCCGCCCACACGCCCCCGGCGTTGATCACGAACGCGGCCTCGATGCGCACCATCTCCTGCGCCCGGTTGTCGCGGGCCATCACCCCGAGCACCCGATCGCCCTCGCGGATCACCTCCGTGACCCAGTGGTAAGACAGGATCCGCGCGCCGTGCTCCTCGGCCGAGCGGGCGTTGCCCCACAGGAGCTTCCAGGCGTCGACCGCCCCGTCCTGCACCTCGAACGCCCGCGAGATGCCCGGGTTGAGGCGCGGCTCGCGCCGCAGGGCCTCCGCGGCCGGTATCTCCTGCACCGGCACGCCGGTCTTCAGGCACCCGGCCAGGAAGCGGTCGGCATAGCCCGGGTCGTCGGCGGGCGTGGTGACGAAGAGCCCGCCGGTGTCCTCCACCGCCTCGGCGGCGATCCTCTTCACGATCGCGCTCTCCTCGGCGCACTCGGTCGCCGAGCGCTCGTCGGAGACCACGTAGCGGCCGCCCGAGTGGAGCAGGCCGTGGAAGCGGCCGGTCGTGCCCTGGCCGAGGTCGACGCGCTCGACGAGGATCGTCCGGTAGCCCCGCACGGCGGCGTCGCGAACGACCCCGAGGCCGGTCGCGCCGCCGCCGATGACCAGGACGTCACATTCGTGCGTGACTATTCCTGATCCTCCTTCTCCACCCAGTCGAACGACTTGGTGACCGCCTTCTTCCAGTGGCGGTACTCGCGCTCGCGCTGCTCGGGGTCCATCGTCGGGGTCCAGCGCTTGTCCTCGACCCAGTTCTCGCGCAGGTCCTCCTGCTCGGCCCAGAAGCCGACGGCGAGGCCGGCGGCGTAGGCCGCGCCGAGCGCGGTCGTCTCGGCCACGGCGGGCCGGATGACGTCCACGTTCAGCAGGTCGGCCTGGAACTGCATGAGCAGGTCGTTCTGCACCATGCCGCCGTCCACCTTGAGCGACTCGAGGTCCACGCCGGAGTCGGCGTTCATCGCCTCCACCACCTCGCGGCTCTGGTAGGCCGTCGCCTCGAGCACCGCGCGCGCGATGTGGCCCTCGTTGACGAACCGCGTGAGCCCCGCGATCACGCCGCGGGCGTCGCTGCGCCAGTACGGGGCGAACAGGCCGGAGAACGCCGGGACGAAGTAGACGCCGCCGTTGTTCTCGACCGACATCGCCAGCTCCTCGACCTCCGGCGCGGCCTTGATCATCTTCAGATTGTCGCGCAGCCACTGCACGAGCGCCCCGGTGATGGCGATCGAGCCCTCGAGGGCGTAGACGGCGGGCTGGTCGCCGATGCGGTAGGCGGCGGTGGTGATGAGGCCGTTCTTCGACTGGACGGCCTCGGTGCCGGTGTTCAGCAGCAGGAAGTTGCCCGTGCCGTAGGTGTTCTTGGCCTCGCCGACGGCGAAGCACGTCTGGCCGAAGAGCGCCGCCTGCTGGTCGCCGAGATCGCCGGCCACCTTCACGCCCCTGACCGCCTCGACCGCCGCCTCGCCGTAGACCTCGCTGGAGGAGCGGATCTCCGGGAGCATCGAGCGCGGGACGCCGATGATCTCCAGCAGCTCGTCGTCCCACTGCAGCGTCGCGAGGTCCATCAGCAGCGTACGGCTGGCGTTGGAGACGTCGGTGATGTGCAGGCCGCCGTCGGTGCCGCCGGTGAGGTTCCAGATGACCCAGGTGTCCATGTTGCCGAACATCAGGTCGCCGGCCTCGGCCTTCGCCCTCGCGCCGTCCACGTTCTCGAGGATCCAGCGCACCTTGGGCCCGGAGAAGTAGGTCGCGATCGGCAGGCCGGTCTTCGCCCGGAAGCGGTCCTGCCCGCCGTCGGCCATCAGCTTGTCGCAGATGACGTCGGTGCGCGTGTCCTGCCACACGATCGCGTTGTAGACGGCCTCGCCGGTGTTGCGGTCCCACACGACGGCCGTCTCGCGCTGGTTGGTGATGCCGATCGCGGCGAGGTCGTCCTTGCCGATGCCCGTCGACTCCAGGGCCTCGCCGATGACCTCCTCGGTGCGCGTCCACACCTGGGCGGGGTCGTGCTCGACCCAGCCGGGCTTGGGGTAGATCTGGTCGTGCTCCTTCTGGGCGATTCCGGCCACCGTGCCGCCGTGGTCGAAGATCATGAAACGGCTGCTGGTGGTGCCCTGGTCGATCGCGCCTACGTACTTGGCCACGTCGTATCTCCGATCCGTCGTTATGCGGCCCACGTGCGTGCGGCGCACCGCACGAGGTGGGCACTCGATGTGGCACCCGGGTCCTGGTGTCCTGCGCTGCGCTCGCCGAGGTAGCTGGCGCGCCCCTTGCGGGCGACCAGCGGGATGGTGGCCCGGGCACCCTCCTCCGCCGCGTCGGCGCCCCGGGCGAGCGCGTCCGCGAAGGACGCCCCCTCCCCGAGGGCCGCGCCGACCGCGTCGGCGGCCGGCTGGAGTGCGTCCACCATCGTCTTGTCCTCGAGCTCGGCTTTTCCGCGCGCCCGCACCCCGGCGACGCCGGCGGCGAGGCACGCGGCCCAGCCGTCGGGGGTCAGGCCGTCGGGCCCCGCCGCCGAGCCGAACTGCAGGAAGAGCGTGCCGTACAGCGGCCCGGCGGCCCCTCCCACCTTCGAGATCAGCGCCATCCCGACCGTCTTCATGAGGGCCGGGACGTCGGCCGGCGTGGCGGCGTCGACCCTCTCCATCACCGCGCGCATGCCGCGGTCCATGTTGATGCCGTGGTCGCCGTCGCCGATCGCCGCGTCGAGCGCGGTCAGCGCGTCCTTCTCCTGCGCCATCACCGCCGCGAAGTCGCGCAGCCAGGCCACGACCTCCTCGACGGTGATGGCGCCGTCGCTCATGCGCCCCACCGCAGCCCGGCGGTCAGCACCGGCGCGTCCCAGAGGCGGATGAGCTCGTCGTCGAGCCGCAGCAGGGTGATCGAGCACCCGGCCATCTCGAGCGAGGTGATGTACGAGCCGACCAGGTTGCGCTCGATCGTGATGCCCCGTCCGTCGAGGAGCTGCTTCAGCTCGTTGTAGACGAGGTACAGCTCGATCTGCGGCGTGCCGCCCATCCCGTTGACGAAGGCCAGCACCCGGTCGCCCGAGGCGAAGGGCAGGTCGTCGATCACGGGCCCGGCGAGGCGCTCCACGATCTCCTTCGCCGAGGCGAGCGGCACGCGCTCGCGCCCCGGCTCGCCGTGGATGCCGATGCCGATCTCCATCTCGCTCTCGCCGAGCTCGAAGGTCGGCTTGCCCGCCGCGGGTACGGTGCAGGAGGTCAGCGCCATGCCCATCGTGCGGCCCTCCGCGTTCACCCTGCGGCAGAGCTCCGCCACCGCCGCGAGGTCCTTGCCCTCCTCGGCGGCCGCGCCCACGATCTTCTCGGCCAGGACGGTGACGCCCACGCCACGGCGGCCGGCGGTGTAGAGGCTGTCCTGCACCGCCACGTCGTCGTTGGTGATGACGGCCTCCACCTCGATGCCCTCCTCGCGCGCGAGGTCGGCCGCCATCTCGAAGTTCAGGATGTCGCCGGTGTAGTTCTTGACGATGTGAAGCACCCCGGCGCCGCCATCGACCGCCTTGGTCGCCTCGAGCATCTGGTCGGGGGTCGGGGAGGTGAAGACCTCGCCCGGGCAGGCCACGTCGAGCATGCCGCGCCCGACGAACCCGCCGTGCATCGGCTCGTGTCCCGAGCCCCCGCCCGACAGGATCCCGACCTTGCCCGACACGGGTGCGTCGGCGCGGACCACGTACGCCGGGTCGGCGTTGACCCGCACCAGGTCGGCGTGCGCCGCCGCGAAGCCCCTGAGGGACTCCGCGACGACGTCGGCCGGATCGTTGATGAGCTTCTTCATCAGAGGTCCTCCTCCGCGACCTCACCGCGCTGCGTGAGGTCGGCGTCCTCGGGCTTCGAGCGGGCCTTCAGGACGTCGTTGATGAAGAAGTCGTAGACGAACGCGCCGATCACGGCGCCGATGATGGGTGCGACGATCGGCACCCAGAAGTAGACGCCGAGCGCTCCACCGGTGTCGCCCGGGAAGGCCGCCTCACCCCATCCCGCCACGGCCGTGAACAGTCGCGGGCCGAAGTCGCGGGCCGGGTTGATCGCGTAGCCGGAGTTGGCGCCGAAGGACATGCCGATCGCCATCACGCCGAAGCCGATGACGATCGCGCCGAGGTTGGCCTTCGGCGGGATGTTCATCAGGTCGATCACCGCGAACACGATGATGATGAGCAGCATCGTGCCGGTGATCTCGCTGATCACCGGGCCCCAGTAGTTGTCGAAGTAGCC
>LNEQ01000006.1 GCA_001464995.1 Actinobacteria bacterium Ga0077541 | reverse complement strand
GCGATGGTGACGGCCGGGTTGATGTGCGCCCCGCTGATGCCGCCTGCGACGTAGACGCCCATGATGACGGCCATGCCCCAGCCGAACGTGATGAGCAGCCAGTCGCCGTTGCTGATCGTGCCGTCACCGCGCCCCGATTGGGGAAGGCCGGCCACGGCCATCGCCACCACGCCGGTACCGAACATGATGAGCACCGCGGTGCCGAGGAACTCCGACAGGAGCTCACCCATCTGGCCCTCACGCCATCCGGTCTTCCCTCGTGTTGCCTCTGCCATGAGACCACCTCTCGGATTGTGCCGATCGACACGATCTTTCCCCAGATGGCCCCTGCGGCGAAACCCCGTCCGGTCCATCGAGACGCCGCCTGTCAGTCCCCGTGCGCCAGATTCGCCAAACTCGGCGCACCGGCGCGCCGTCGCCGGGGTCAGTCCTCGTCGTCGGGGAACGCGTCGCGCATGCTGCGCTCCCGCCGCCGGGCGGTGGCGGCCATCGCTCCGAGGATGACGACGACGCCGATCAGCGCGCCCCACGGAAGATCGTCGGAGGTGCCGGTCAGGAAGGCGACGGCGACGACCACGGCCACCAGCGCCAGGCCCCCGCCCACGATCAGGGGGAAGGGGCCGCGGCCGCCGGGGGACGGGTCGCGCGGTGCGTCCGGTGCGGGGGGTGGGCCGGGGGGGCGGCGGCGGGGAGGCGAGGGCACCCCTCCAGGCTACCCCGGTGGCTCAGGCGCGGGCCCCGGGACCCCGCCGGGCCGCGCGGCCGGAGAGGTCGATCCGGTTCTCGCGCCCCTGCAGCAGGCGGACGATGTTGCCCCGGTGCAGCAGCAGCACCGCCGCCGCGACCACCGCGGTGAAGGCGATGTTCGGCGTGGAGTAGCCGAGCGCCCACACCACGGGCACTGCGGCGATCGATCCGAGGATCGCGCCCAGCGACGTGTAGCGGCTGATCACGACCACCACCAGCCAGAACGGCAGCAGGATCAGGCTGGCCAGCGGCATCAGGCCGATCACCGCCCCGCCCCCTACGGCGACGCCCTTGCCCCCCTTGAAGCCCATCCACACCGGGAACACGTGGCCGGCCACGGCCGCGCCGGCGGCGATCGCGGGCCAGGGGTCGTCGGTGATGGCCCGGGCGAGCAGCACCGCCGCGACCCCCTTGCCGATGTCGGCGGCCATGACCGCGATGCCCATGCCCTTGCCGAGCGCGCGGAAGACGTTGGCCGCGCCGAGGTTGCCGCTGCCGATCGTGCGCAGGTCGACCCCGCGCGAGCGGCCGGCCAGGTAGGCGAAGGGGATCGACCCCAGCAGGTACGCGGCGGCGACCGCGAGCGCCTCGGTCACGGCTCGCTGATCGAGTCGGGGTGCGACATCGCCTTGCCCGAGAAGAGCCGCCAGCGCGCCACCAGGAAGTAGTGGGCGCCACTCAGCACGGTCATCACGAGGGCGATGCCGAGGAAGGCGTCGCGGACGCCGTCGGCGATGCCCGGCATGATGATCAGGCCGAGGGCGATGTTCTGGCTGAGCGCCTTCGCCTTGCCGAACTTGCCCGCCGACATGATCACGTTCTCCGCGGCGGCCACCAGCCTCAGCCCGGTGACCGCGAACTCGCGGGCGATGATCACCATCGCCGCCCAGGCGGCGACCTCGCCGGTCTCCACCAGGGCGACCAGCACCGCCGAGATGAGGAGCTTGTCGGCCAGGGGGTCGAGGAAGGCCCCGGCCACGGTCACCATCCCGCGCGAGCGCGCCAGCCAAGGCTCGCCACCACGAACACGGTGAAGGCCCACCATCGCCCGCCCGGGATGTCGTCGATCAGGAGCAGGGCCATGAGCGGGGGGATCGCCACGATCCGCACCCCGGTCACCCAGAGAGGCGCGTTCATCAGCCCGGATCGCACGGCGGCAGCATATCCACCCGCCGCCCGGCCGCTCGGCGGACCTCGGGCGGCGGACCCGTCGGGGCCGCCGGACATCGGCCCGGCGGCCCCGACGAGGGGTCACGCCGTGGCGCGCACCGTCACCTCGCCGATGGCGAGGCCCTCTTCGAACAGGGTCACCCCGAACGTGTCGTTCAGGGCCCCGGCGCCGTCGGCGCTGAGGGTCACCGTGATGCCCTCGAGCACGATCACCCCGCCGTCGTCACTGCGCTGGAGGCCGCTCAGGTCGACGTCCAGGATCGGCACCTGCGCGTCGCCGGCCGTCGCGGTGAGCGTGCCCGCCGCCGTGTCGATCACGAAGTCGGTCAGCTCGAGGTCCGTGCCGCCGGCCGAGAACATGAGGCCGCCGCTGTGCTCGATGGTGCCGGCGAGGCTCTCCGACTCGACCGATCCCCCGGTGATCGGGAAGGTGATGCCGGTGTCACCGGCGGTCGCCGGGTCGATCGGCGCCACCTCGACCTGGTTGTCGGCGAGCACGCCGGCCGTCGCGGTGTCGAGCGACAGGGTCGTGCCCTCGCCGGTCAGGGTCAGCGTTGCCGGAGCCGCGGTTGTGGTGGCCTCGGCGGCGTCGTCATCGTCGTCGCCGCAGGCGACCAGCCCGAGGGCGAGCGCCGCGACGAGCGCCGCGGCGAGGGGAAGGCGAAGGTACCGTCTCACGATCGGAGTCTCCCGTCGTTGTTTCACGTCGGGGTGTATCCGCGACGGACGGGCCGATCGGTTGTGCGACCGTCGCCGGCGACCCCGGCGATCCCGTCCGGGGGACGACGGGGAGCCCCCCGCTCAGGCTCAGGCGGGCCGGCGCCTCGCGGCCAGGCCCACCGCGACCACGAGGGCCGCGGCGGCGAGGGCGAGCGCCAGAGGGATCAGCCACTCGCCGGACGGCGGTGCCTCGATCGCGGCGCTCTCGGTCCCATCGGGCCATGGCCAGAGCACGCGGAGCGAGCCGACCATGAGGCCGATCATGGCCGCCAGCACGATGTCGTGGTGGTCGCGCAGCAGCCGGTCCAGGACGGACGAGAACAGCGCGAGGCCGATCGCGGCGCCGAGGATGAACACCCCGGCGACCAGCAGGTCGCGGTCGTTCAGGGCCCCGATCATGTACTCGTAGAGGCCGATCATCAGCAGGATGAACGACCCCGAGATGCCGGGGAGGATCATCGCGCAGATCGCCAGCGCCCCGGCGCCGAAAACGACCAGGAGCGAGGGGTCGGTCACGTCGTCCCCTCGCAGGCCGAGCACGAGGAAGGTGATGACCGCCGAGACGAGCGCGACGGGTATCAGCCGCGCGTCGGGCTCCTTGAGGTATCCGAGCGCCACCCATCCGGACGCCGCGACCAGGCCGAAGAACACCGCGGCCAGCTCGACCGGATGGTCCTCGAGCAGGACCTCGATGACCCGTGCGAGCGTGACGAAGGCGACGGCGATGCCGCCGAGCAGCGGGAGGATGAACGCCCACTCCACCTGCCGCAGCCGTTCGCGGACACCGCGCAGGTCGGCCCGCAGCAGGTGGCCGGCCGCGCTGGCGCAGTGGTGGATGGTCGCGACCAGCCGCTCGTAGATCCCGAGCACCAGGGCCACCGTGCCGCCGGAGACCCCCGGGACCACGTCGGCGGAGCCCATGCAGATGCCGCGGATCGCGTGGGGGAGCCATCGGCGCACGACCGCGCACCCTACCGTGTGCCGCCGCCCGCGCCGAGCCCGCCGCCCAGGGATGTCAGGCGGTGGCGCCGAACGCGCCCCGGAACGACGAAAGCCCCGTGGTCACGGGGCTTTCACGAGCGGGAGTGACGGGACTCGAACCCGCGGCCTTCGGATTGACAGTCCGATGCTCTAACCAATCTGAGCTACACCCCCCGGGCCTTCGGCGGGGTCGGGACGGAAGTGGGCGGTGACGGATTTGAACCGCCGGCCACCTGCGTGTAAAGCAGGCGCTCTACCGCTGAGCTAACCGCCCGAACCGCGTTGGCGACGGCAGACGATACCAGCCGGACGCGGGGATCGACGAGCCGCCCGAGCCCGGTCCGCGTCGGGGTCGCGGCCCGGGCCGTCGCGCAACATTACTTACGCCCGGCGACCGTTCGCCCTCCGACGGCCGTCGCCGTCGCTACTCTGCGGGCACCGGGGGGCGGAACCCCCTCCGGACCTGAGAAAGGGGTGGGCATGGACGACTTCGGCTTCTGGGATCTGATCTGGACGATCATCGTGATCTACGCGCTCTTCGCCGTGATCATGATGATGGTGTCGATCGTCGCGGATCTGTTCCGCGATCGTGCGCTGTCGGGGTGGGCGAAAGCGGGCTGGCTGCTGCTCCTCGTCGTCTTCCCCTTGGTGGGAATCCTGATCTACATCATCGCCCGTCATAAGGGCATGGCCGAGCGGGCGCTGGCGCAGCAGCAGGCCGCCAAGGCCGAGTTCGACGGCTACGTGAAGGACGTCGCCGGCTCGGGGGGCCCCGCGCAGGAGATCGCGGCCGCCAAGCAACTGCTCGACAGCGGGGCGATCTCCCAGGACGAGTTCGCGGCGCTGAAGGCAAAAGCCCTGAGCTGACGCGGGACTGGTGAGAGCGGGCGGGCTCCGGTGGATCGTGACACCCCGGACGACGGGGCATCCGGAGCTCGCCGGCGCGCGGCCGCGACGGGTGCGTGGGCTCGCGCCCAGGCTGATCGGGCGCGTGCCCGGGCCGAGCGCACCCGCGAGTGGGCCGAGGCCGAGCG
>LNEQ01000005.1 GCA_001464995.1 Actinobacteria bacterium Ga0077541 | reverse complement strand
AGTTAGGCCCCAGGACGTGGTGTAGCTCCGAGCCGTCGGTGGGGTGACGCTACATCGGGATGCTCCTTGAGGTCATGTCCCGCCACGCCCCGGAGGCGACCGAGCCGCAGGCGAGGGTGCCGTAGTGGGCGTGGCGGACGCGAGGCGGCCGGGCCATCAGGCCGCCTGGGCCGGGAGCGAGGCGGGCTCGGCATCGGCCTCGGCGCCGCGTCCGAGCACCAGCGCCATCGAGCTCTCCGACAGATAGCGCCGACCGACCAGCCACTCGTCGTTCTGCTCGATCAAGAGGCTCGCGGCCAGCCGCAGCAGGGCGGCGTCGTTGGGCAGGATGCCGACGACGTCGGTGCGCCGGCCGATCTCGCGGTTGACCCGCTCGAGTGGGTTCGTCGAGCGCAGCTTCGACCAGTGCTCGGCCGGCATCGCGTAGAAGGCCAGCAGGTCGTCCTCGGCCTCGGTGAGCAGACCCGCGACCTTCGGCGCGGCCGACTCCAGGCGCACGATCACCTCGCGACACACCGTGCGCGCCTCCTCGCCCGAGGTCGCCTGGAAGATCTGCCGCAGGGCCGCGGCGATCATCCCCTGCTGGCCGCGGTGCACGTGGCCGAGCATCTCGCGCAGGAAGTGGACGGTGCATCTTTGCCACGGGCATCCGAGGATCTGGCCGATGGCGGCTTTCAGGCCCTCATGCTGATCGGAGACGACCAGCTCGACACCGGTGAGGCCGCGGGCAACGAGCGAGCGCAGGAACTCGCGCCAGAAGGCCCCGGACTCGGTGGCCCCGACATCGAGGGCGATCACCTCGCGGTAGCCCTGCTCATGGACCGCATAGGCCACCACCAGGGCCTTGCGGCGCACGCGGCCATCGGGATCGCGGACCTTCTCGACCTTGGCATCGAGCCAGAGGTACGGATAGCGGCCCTCAAGCGGCCGCTCGCGGAAGGCGAGTACCTGCTCATCGAGAGCCGCGCACATCCGCGAGACGGCCGACTTGGAGAGGTTCGCGATCCCGAGCTGCTCGACCACACGCTCGACCTTGCGCGTCGACACCCCGTTGACGTAGCTCTCCATCACCACCGACACCAACGCCTGCTCGGCACGGGTGCGGGGCTCCAGGAAGCTCGGGAAGTAGCTGCCCGATCGGATCTTCGGGATGAACAGCTCGAGCGATCCGGCGCGCGTATCCCAGCGGCGCTCGCGGTAGCCGTTGCGCTGGGTGGCCCGCTCGCCGGGAGCACGCTCCCCGAGGCCGGCGCCGATCTGTGCGGAGACCTCGGCCTCCATGATCTGGTGGCAGAGGAAGCTCACCGCCTCCCTGACCAGGTCGGCGTGATCGTCGGTGAGGACCTTGCGCACCAACTCGTCGGTGCTCAGGTTGTGGGGGTTCGGTTCATGGGGATGAACCAACGGTTCGGAGCTCGCGGTGGCCGGCCCTGCTTTCAGCCGGTTGCCGCTCCTACACCACTACCTGGGGCGCGATCCTTCTCGGCGGCGAGGTGCGCAAGAAAGCGGGCGATGCGCGGAGCAAGGTCGGGGTCGGCGGCGAGCCGCTCAGCGGCTTGAGTTCATCGCGGGATTGGCGCAGCCAGCGTCGGGCCTCCCCAGCGTTGGTGTCAGGCGGCTCGCTCATAGACGACCTCGCCCTCGCGCATCGGCCAATAGTGGAGGGATCCGGCGACGTCGCGGCGACGGTCGCACTCGGCGACACCGGTTACAAAGACATCGATCGGGGCATCCACGGTGATCGCACGACGAATCGCCCCCGTTAAGCGGCGCCGGGCGGGACCGGCCTCGACGTCGTCGAGCACGACCAGGAAGTCGAGGTCACTGTTCGGGCCCTCGTCCCCACGGGCGACGGAGCCGAAGAGGATCACTCGCACGGGTTCGGCTGCCCTCACAATGTCCGCGACCACGGCGGGCACGAGAGAGCGAAGGCTCTCAGAGGGGGCGATTTTCGAGTGGGTCGCCATCGTCCGCCCATCGTGGGCCATCGCCAACCGCTCGCCAGGCCTCAACTGGGTGTTGGGTCGCCGGGCGGGAGCGATGCCCGTCGGTGCCGCCCTACAAGGGGAGCCCAACCGAGCTCATCCCCGGCCCGGAACCGGTCGGCCCTCTTTGTCTTGGCTCCATACGAGCCTCTAGCGCGCGCGAGATCGCTCACCCCATCAGGGACCTCGACGCTTGTTGGCTCGCTCGCGCACTCGCTGGCGCCGCCGGGCTGCGACTGTTGCAGCACCGTCGGCCGGGTCGGGCGAAGTGATCCTGGTGCAGGGCGCCTCGACGGCGTGTGCATCGGTCGCGTGTAGGTCTGGCGGCGGACGCAGAGCGGCGACAGGCCGGCGGCGGTGTCGACTGCCCCTTCCGGATCCAGGGAGGTCAGTCCGTTCGACTTCGGGGACAGCGGCTCGGGCCGCGGCTACCCCGGCGGTGGATGAGGGCGCGGGAGCGCCGGGCCGTCCGGCGCCGGAACGGGCTGGAGCCGGCGGAACATCTCCCAGAGCCGCCCCGCCGCGGGCGAGGTCAGCTCCTCGCGCCCCACCGGCGCACTCGGCGTCACCGGCGGCTGGGCGGCGGTCGCCGGCGTCGCCGATCGACTCGCCTCCTTCGCCCGCCTGCGCGCCTCCCGCCGTCGCTCGGCGCGGCTCGCCTTCTCCTCCCTGTTCGCCGCGACGCGCTGGGTGATCTGGCGGGTGCCGACGAAGGCGAGGTCCAGGACGCGGACGGCGCCGCGGCCGTAGCCGCGGGCTTCGGGATCGGGGAGCGTCCAGTCGCGGATCAGGCCGGCGCGCGCGGCGTCGAGGCGCGTGCGCCACTCGGTCCAGCGCGAGACCCTCATCGCCCTTGCCAGCTCGGCCGGCCGCACCTCGCCGCGATCGCGCCACGGACCGAGGGCGAGCTGAGCCACGATGAACCAGCTGACTACGTTCGCAACCCTCCGGCCGCTGAGGCCCGACTCGGCGAGGACGGCGAGAACCGTCTGGCCGACGGCGGCAAAGCGCTCGCCGGCCAGGGCCTCGATCTCGAGAGCGCGGGCGGCGTCGCTCACGCGGAACTTCGCCTCTTTGAGATTGCGCCCGACGTCTTGGACGCCGTCTGGGGCACGGGGTATTCTTCGACCACTGAGCAGCGATCTTTCGTAGTGACCGACCCGGGGCAGGCACCCCGGGTCGCGTCGTTTCTGGGGCCGATTTCGGAGGCCGTCGAGCCTCCATGACGCGGCGGCGGAGGGCCAGTCGGCCGCGGTGGGGATCGTCCGCGCTGAGCGATCTCGCCCGCCCGCGGATCGGCGGGCGGAGCCGCTGGGGGCGGGCGAATCGTGTGAGACTCGCCCATCCACTCGCCCATTCCGGCACTCGATATGTCAATTTGCAGGCAGAACGTCGCGGATTCACGGCGACTCGAAAGCCGTTTCGGGCCTTCGGTCTGACGGGGGTTCAGATCCCCCCTCTCCGCCTCCACCCCCTGGATGTCCGTGTCGCAGGGCATCCAGGGGCGGTGAGCGA
>LNEQ01000004.1 GCA_001464995.1 Actinobacteria bacterium Ga0077541 | reverse complement strand
GCCAGCTCGTGGACCGTCGCCCCCAGGCCCCACACGTCGGCCGGCGGCCCGATCTCGTCGGCCCGGTCCGGGTCGCACTGCTCGGGGGCCATGTAGCCGGCGGTGCCGATCGGTCCGGGGTCGCGCCGGGCGTCCTCGACCGCGCGTGCGACGCTCAGGTCGATCAGCCGCGGGGGCCCCGCCATGATGACGTTCCGCGGCTTCACGTCGAGGTGGACCCACCCGCGCCTGCCGACGTAGTGGAGCACCGCCGCCAGCTGCAGGGCGAGCGAGAGCACCTGCTCGACGGACACGACGTCGCGCCGGATGTAGGTGGACACCCGCGGCCCCTCGAGGAACTCGAGGACGAGGTGCGGCCGCGGGCCGTCGAGCACGGCGTCGAAGCCCCGCACCAGGCTCGGGTGGCGCAGCGCGTCGAGCGCGCGCGCCTCGCCGGCGAGGCCCTCGAGGGTGCCGCGGTGGCCGACGCGCGCGGGGCGCACCACCTTCACCGTGACCAGGTGGTGGAGATCGTCATCCCATGCGAGGTACGCCTCGTAGCGCCGGCCGCCGCCGAGCAGGCGCACGGCGTGACGGCCGGGCGCGATCTCGTCGCCCTCGGAGAAGCCCCACGAGCTCCGGGCGGGGTCGGTCACTCGGACGGGGGGAGTGCGTGCATGCCGCATCTCTATCCGGGCTCGATGTGGCGGGGATGAGACACGGATGAGAGTGCTCTCATGCCTCCGCCACACTCGTGGGCGCGACCGCGTCGCCGTCGCCCTCCCGATCGGTGCGGGGGGGCGGTAGCCTCGGAGGATGGGACGTGCCGACAGGTCGGGGCCGGTAACCGCCCGGGCCCGCGCGGCCGCGGGCGACCGGCCATGAGCGGACCCCGGGAGGAGGGGATCCACCCCCTCCTGGCGCGCCAGCTCGGCCGCCTGCGCATCGACCCGTCCACCGCGCCCGGCGACGACGAGTGGCGCACCCTGCTGGAGAGGATCAGCCGGGCGTACGAGAGCGCCGACCAGGACCGCTACCTGATGGAGCGCTCGCTCACGATCTCCAGCCGGGAGATGGGCGAGCTGTACCGGACGGTCGCGCGCGGGGAGGCCGAGCAGGCCGCTCTCCGGCGGGTCGCCACCGCCGTCGCCGCGGAGGCTCCGCCCGAGGAGGTGTTCGGGCTCGTCGCCGGGCAGGTCGCGGCCATCCTCGACGCCGACTGCGGCTTCGTCGTGCGCTTCGAGGGGGGCGCCAACGGACGCATCGTCGGCGCGTGGCAACGCCCCAGCGTCCGCCCGCCGCCGCAGCAGGTGTTCGAGCTGACGGACGCGACCGCCAGCGGCCGCGTGTACCGCACCGGCGGCCCGTGCCGGGTCGACGACCTCGCCGCGCCCGAGGTCGTGCCGGTGCCGGCGTTCGCGGGGACGCTGCGCGCGAGCGTCGCGGCGCCGATCCGCACCGGGGCGGGGCGGTGGGGCGCGGTGGCGGCGGCCAACGAGCGCCCCGGCTCCTTCTCCGAGGGCGCCGAGCGGAGCCTGTCGGAGTTCGCCGAGCTCGCCGGGCTGGCGGTGGTGAACGCCGAGGCCAGGACGCAGCTGGCGGTGCGGGCGTCGAACGACCCCCTCACCGGGCTCGCCAACCACCGCACCTTCCACGAGCACCTCGCCGCCGAGGCCGAGCGCGCCCGCCGTCACGGCCGTGAGCTGGCGCTCGCCCTCTTCGACCTCGACCTCTTCAAGCCGGTCAACGACCGCTTCGGCCACCAGACCGGCGACCAGGTGCTGGTCGAGACCGCGCGGCGCCTGGCCGACTGCGCCCGGCCGGGCGACGTCATCGCCCGGGTCGGCGGGGAGGAGTTCGCCTGGCTGCTGCCCGAGTGCGACGCGTTCGACGCCTGCGAGGCCGCCGAGCGCGCGCGGCGCGCGGTGTCGGAGGTGCCCTTCGCGGTCGTCGGGCGCATCACGATCTCGGGCGGCGTCTGCGAGCTCGCGCAGGCGCGCGACGCCTCCGACCTCTACCGCCTGGCCGACGCCGCCCTCTACTGGGCGAAGGCCCACGGGCGGGACGTCTGCGTGCGCTACGGGCCGGAGATCGGCGGGACGCTCTCCGGCCACGAGCAGAACGGACGCCTCGAGCGCCAGCACGCGCTCAGCAGCGTGCGGGCGCTCGCCCGGGTCGTCGACGCGAAGGATCCCGGCACCCGGCGGCACTCGGAACGGGTCGCCGATCTCGCCGTGCGCCTGGCCACCGCCCTCGGGTGGTCGCCGGTGCGCTGCGCCCAGCTGCACGAGGCGGGGCTGCTGCACGACGTGGGCAAGATCGGGGTGCCCGACGACGTCCTGCTCTCCGCGACGGCGCTGACGCCCGCCGACCGCGCGGCGGTCGCCGGGCACTCCGCCCTCGGCGCGCGGATGCTCGAGGACGTGGTGGCCGCCGAGGAGGCCTCCTGGGTCCGCGGCCACCACGAGCGCTGGGACGGCGGCGGCTACCCCGACGGCCTGGAGGGCGCGGAGATCCCCGACGGGGCCCGGGTGCTGGCGGTGGCGGAGGCGTATGACGCGATGACCTCCCCCCGCGCGTACGCCCAGATGCGGTCGTGGGACGAGGCCGTGGCGGAGTGCCGGCGCGAGGCCGGCGGGCAGTTCGACCCCGAGGTCGTGGCGGCCCTCGAGCGGCTGCACGGAAGCGGCGCCCTGTCGGAGCGGCCCGGCCGCACCTGATCGCGCCGCCCGATCCCCGGCGGCGGGCAGGCGGCCGGGGGTACCGTCAACCCATGGTCCTCCGCCGCCTCTGCGCCTCTCTCGCCATCCTCGCGCTCTCGGCCGCCGTGGCGGCGGGCGCCCCGGGCCTGCGGACCGCGACGCCCGCCGACGACGGCGCGCACCCCGGCGACGGCGACCGCACGGAGTGGTGGTTCGTGAGCGCCACCGACCCCGCCCGGGACTTCTCGGTGGCGGCCGCGCTGGGCGCGTCGTTCCCGTC
>LNEQ01000003.1 GCA_001464995.1 Actinobacteria bacterium Ga0077541 | reverse complement strand
CGCGTGGACGGCGTGGTGACCGTGGACGGCCGGACCTTCCGTCTGGACGGCGCGCGCGGGTACCACGACCACAACTACGGCGCGTTCGACCTCGCCGACGACGCCCACGGCGGCTGGGACTGGAGCGCGATCCACCTGCCCGGCGGGCGCAGCCTGGTGAGCGGCATCGTGCGCCCCGCCGATCCGTTCCCCCGCGACGGGGTGCTGGTGCTCTCCGGCGCCGACGGCCGCCTCGGGTCGGCGCGGGCCGAGGACGTCGAGATCCGCCGCGCGCGCTGGTCGCGCGTCGGGCTGAACGCCTATCCGCGTTCGCTGGTGCTCGAGGCCCGGCTCACCGGGGGCTGGAGCGCGACCGTGCGCTATCGCGCCCGCCGCGCCGCGCCCCTCGGGTTCCGCCTCGACGGGGCCAGCGCCCTGGTGGAGGTGGAGGCGCGCACCTCCGGCGTGCTCCGGCGCGACGGGAGGGTGGTCTCACGCTGGACGGACGCCCCCGGCTTCTACGAGTACGAGTCCACTCCCGTCACCCGCCAGCGCGACGCCGCCCCCGGCAGCCCCGCCTGGGCGGGCCGGCTCGCGAGCGGAGCGGCGGAGGCCCTGGAGGGGGGCCTCCGCCGCGTTCCGCGGCGTCAGCTCTACAGGAGGTGCTCGGTGAACCAATCGACGGCCGCACCCGCCGCGCCCTCGAAACCCGCGACGTAGGCGTCGAAGTGGCCGCCCGGGAGGATCACCAGCCGCTTGGGCTCCCGAGCCTGCTCGTAGGCCTCGATGGCGAGGTCGGAGACCGTCAGATGGTCGCCTCTGGCCGCGACGATCAACAGGGGCGTCGGCGAGACGTACTGGACGTACGCCCCCGGCTCGTACTCCCAGAACATCTCGACGCTCCTGAGCGTCACCTCGTTGCGCCATGACGGTGCCCGCGAGGCGCCGGTCTCGGTGAACCACGTATACGAGTCGGGAGTGGGAAGGGCGGAGGGCGCCATGGGGTCGGCATCGACGACGGGGATCATCGCCGGCGGCTCTCCGGCGTAGCGCTTCGCGCGATCCTCGTCGAACATCCCGCCTACGGGCGCGATGAAGTCCGCCCTCACGATCCTGCGGGCGTTGCGGTGGCCGCTGATCAGGGGCACCTGGCCGACCACGCACTTCACGCGCCGGTCGATGGCGCCGACCACCAGGACGTGCCCGCCCGAGTAGCTGGACCCCCAGATCCCGATGCGGTCGGCGTCGACCTCGGGCAGCGTGGACGCATAGCTGATCGCGTGGCGGTAGTCGCGGACCTGCGCCCAGGGGTCGATCTCCTGGCGCGGTTCGCCGTCGCTGGCGCCGAAGTTGCGGTTGTCGAAGACGAGGGCGCCGAGCCCGGCGGCGCTGAAGGCCTCGGCGAAACGGTCGAGGTACATCTCCTTGACGGCGGAGAAGCCGTGGGCCATGACGATGGTGGGAACCGGCCCGCTCGCCCCGTCGGGTACGTAGTGCCAGCCACGCAGGACAACGCCCTCTGCGTCGAATTCGACATCGCGTCGCATGTGTCTCCTTCACCCGGGAGGATCCGGCGGATGCCGCGACGGCGCCCGTCCGGCGGTCCTCCGACCCTATGGCCGGGGCGGCGCCGGAGACAACCGTTCCCCGGACGCGCCAGGGGGCGGCGGTTGCGGCCGCCGCCGCTGGGCATCAGGATCGGCCGGTGGACCTCTCCAGGCTCCCTCCCCCCGGCGGGGATCCGACCCGCCCGCGGCGACCGACCCACCGTGTCGAGCGGGCGGCCCTGATCGGAGCGGCCGGACTGGGCGTACCGGCGTGGATCGCCGGCGCGATCCTGCTGAGCCGCCACTACGAGACCCTGCCGGCGGACGGGTTCAACTGGCTCGCCTATCGCATGGACCTGCTCGGCATCGTCGTGGCGGCCTCCGTCGCGGGTGCGCTGATCGCGGCGGTGGCGGCGATCGCACGCTCGTCCGACCGCGAGCTGCGGCGGCCGCGGGTGGTGGTGTCGATGGGGATCTTCAGCGCCCTTCTGATGCTCGTCATGGCGCCGTTCGTCCTGGTCGCCGTGGCGCTCGCCGGCCCGGGCGCGATCGGCTTCGCCGCGATCGCCGCGGTGGCGTTCGGCGTCCGCTGGGGGGCGCGCGTCGGCTACCCGTCCGTCCTGCACGGCGACGCGCTCTCGCTCATGACGGGCCGGACCCCCGCGGATCGCCCGCCGGGCTGAGGTGTCAGCCCAGGTGTTCGTCGATGTAGCACCAGCGCCAGGCCTCACCCGGCTCGATGCTGCGCATCACCGGATGACCGGTCTCGCGGAAGTGGAGGTCGGCGTGGCGCCCGACCGACGAGTCGCAGCAGCCCACGTGCCCGCAGGCCAGGCACAGGCGCAGGTGCACCCAGCGGGTGCCGTCGCGCAGGCACTCCTCGCAGCCGCCGGGCGTGCGGGCCACCGCCACCCGGGGCGCGTCGCGCAGGTGCTCGCAGTCGCCCGTGCGTGAGCGGGGCGCGGTCAGCTCGTCGTCGATGCGCGCCTGTGCGTCCTCCACCCGGTCGAGCAGCGACTCCTCGAGGTCGACCGCCGCCATCGCCGACCGCAGCACGGCGTCATCGACGGTGCCGGCGTCGCGCGCGCGGATGATCGTCTCGCGCTCGGCCGCGAGCATCTGCATCCGCAGGCGCCGGTATGCGATCGAGGGCGGCTCGAGCTCCTCGTGGGAGCGGCCGAGCCGCTCCCAGACCATGTTCGCCCG
>LNEQ01000002.1 GCA_001464995.1 Actinobacteria bacterium Ga0077541 | reverse complement strand
GGTCAACCCGGCCATCATCTGGTGGAGCGCCCCGAACGACTCCCGCTCGAACCGGACGCATTCGGCCGCGCTCGGGAGGCGGACCGGCGAGGGCACCCGGCGGACGTCGATGTCCCGCAGGCCGGCCCGGGCGAACAGGGACTCGATGGCGCCGTCCGCGCCGAGGGAGAACGGACCGGGCTGCCCGGGCAGGGGCGGGGGAAGCCCCGCCCGCTCGCGGATGATCCTCACCGGGATCGAGAAGAAGGGGTTGCGGTCGGGGGTCGAGTACACGACCGCCGCGACCCGCCCACCGGGCCTGAGAGCACGGCGCATCCCGACCACCGCGCGGTGCTGATCGGGGAAGTAGATGAGACCGACGCGGCTGATGGCGGCGTCGAACGACGCGGGGGGCAGCTCGTCGAGGGCCTCGCCGTCGAGCTCACGGACCACGACGTTCGTGAGCCCGGCCGCCCGGGCGTCGGCCGCCGCGCGCTCGAGCAGGGCCGGGGCGAGGTCGGTCGCGACGACGTGGCCGCCCGGCAGGACGCGGCGCGCGGCCGTGATCGACTGCTCACCGGCCCCGGCCGCGACGTCGAGGACGCGGGAGCCCGGGCCGACCGAGGCCATCTCGAACATGGCCTCGGTGGCGTCGCCGAGCCAGCTCCCCACCGTCGGGCCCCAGCGGTGCCAGGCCTCGGCCGCGTCCTGCCACTGCGCGCGGGTCGCCACCTTGAACGCGGCGCCGTCGAAGATCGGTTTCGTCGTGGTGCTCATTGGTCTCAACCTCGCTGAGTCGTCGGTACGTGACCCGTCGAGGGTTCCGCGCGCCGGGGTGCGCGCTCAAGTCCAGTTTCTGAACTGGCGCCGCCTCCGCGCGGCGGAGTACCGTCGTCGGATGATCGACTACGGACAGTTCTGCACCGTCGCGCGGGGAGCCGAGGTGATCGGGCAGCGGTGGACGCCGCTGGTGGTGCGCGAGCTCCTGTGCGGCAGCACCCGGTTCAACGACATCCACCGCGGCGTGCCCCGCATCTCCCGCTCGCTGCTGGCGGAGCGACTCCGCACGCTCGAGGAGGTGGGCGTGGTGCGTCGTGTGAGCACGGGCTCCGGCGTCGAGTACCAGTTGACGAGCGCAGGCGAGGAGCTCCGTCCGATCGTGATGGCGCTGGGGCACTGGGGGGCGCGATGGATCGGCAGCCGCCTGAAGCGCGACCAGCTCGACGCGGGCTTCCTGATGTGGGATGTCCGCCGCTTCATGAGAGTGGACGAGTGCCCGGAGGGGCGCCGCATCGTCATCCACTTCCGGCTCACTGACGCACCTGCAGGCGAGCGGGTCTGGTGGCTCGTGGTGAGCGGAGGCGAGGTCGATCTGTGCCGCGAGGACCCCGGCCAGGAGGTCACGCTCGTCGTCGAGTCGACGGTGCGGACCCTGACCGACATCTGGACGGGCGAGCGCCGGCACGCGGATGCGGTGAAGACGCGGGCAATCCGGGTCGTCGGTGCGTCGTCGGACGCGGACGACCTCTGGCGGTGGCTCGGCCGCAGCGTGTTCGCCGAGACGCGCGCCGGGCGTCCTCGACCCGGCGCGCGCGGTGCCGGGGCCGGATCGAGGGGCGCCTCCGCCGACATCGCGGTCACGCGCGGGCAGGACGGCTGACGGCGAGGGGGTCCGGCGGGGGCGCGCTCACAGGAGGCAAGCGTCGTCCGCAGACGATGGGGCCCTGACCGACGACCTTGGGCCCGGTAGGGGCACCCGTGGGCAACCCGTAACCTCGGAGTCTCCGCGCCCGCTCCACGCCCCAGTCGTCATCAATGGGCGGCTGCCGAACATGCAGTCGAGCCGTAGGGACGCCGTAGATCTGGGCCGCAGCGAGCACTCCCAAGCCGAACCAGAGCTGGTGTTCGGTCTCTATGCCGAGCACCACGATGAGTGCAACGCAAACGGGGGCGATGGAGACCGCAAGCAGGACGGAGCGCCCGACGGTGTGGTCCGGCATCTCATGCCTGTCGAGCAGGATCCAGTAGAGAGCCGTCCATGCCAGCGCCACCCCGATGCTCAGGATGGCTGTGACGACGTTCGAATCGAAGACGGCCGCTCCGAGCCACGAGCCGAAGCCGCTGCCCATGATCCCCGCCGTCCATGCCCAGAGGGTCATGAGAAGCGCCCGCCCCTGCCCTCACTCCAAGCGGGCGAACGCGCCGAGCAGGACACCCACCATGCGAGGCCCGTCTCACTGGCGAGTGCTCCTTCGACGATCGACCGCCAGGGGTCCTCCCGCGGCTCGTCGGCGCATCGCCGCGCACCGGACGAGGCGGCGTTCTCCGGCCCCCGGGTGCACAGCGCAGGCCACCGTTGAGCACCAGCTGTCCGACGTCTCCTCATCAGCCGGGTGGGTTCTCGGGTCGTGGACGTTCTCAGAAGCGTCGCCGCCGGAGGTGAGGCCATCAGGTGACTCTCAGCGACGGGGCTCATCGCTCAGAAGCGGAGCGCTCCAGCCTCGCCTCCCATGCCCGCGCCGTCTGAGCCGTGAGAGGCTCGGTGAGAAGGGGGTTGGCCATGGTGAAGAGGAAGTCCTCGAGAAGGTCTCGCGCGTGGTCGTCGAGACCAACATCGTCCCGGGCTTCCAGGGCGTTCGCCCAGTCCTCCACCTCCGTGCTCGTCAGATCCCCCGACAGGAAACGACGCATCACCCGGAGGGCATCAGGCCTGCCGAGGAGAGCGAGCTCCTGCTCGCAGTCCCAGGGCAACTGCGCAAGCGCCTCGATGGCGGCGTGAAGGGGCCTCCGGATCTGAATCACGTCGAGAACGAGCTCTCTGCGATCACCCGCCAAAGCCGCACCCCTCCCTGATCCTCGGATGACGAGGCGCCCCGCAGGAGGGCAGCCGCTTCTCTAGCAGGCGCTGACTTCCAACAGCTCGGGCTGCGGGTAATCGTCCGCGTCCCTGCCGTCGCCGATGTAGTACTCGAGCCCGGACAACCTACCGTCGAGGACATGAAGAAGGAGATGACCGCTCACTCCCTCGGCGTCGGACACGAGCACGGAGCCCTCAACCGGGATTCGTCGATCTACGGCAGCCAGAGGAGCGCTTCCGGAGACGACGAGATCGGTTGATCGGCCCGCGCCGCAGTATCGACCGGCAGCGCGCACCGTCCGCGCCTGCTCGCGCAACTCTCGGACGCCGGGGAACTCCATCGACAGAAGCTTCTCGAGCAGGCGGCGTTCGAGCGTCGTGAGGGCGTCGTGCCCCTGCGGCATCGGGTTCCTCCGGATCATCGCTTGGTCGGGCTGTCGAGGGCGCCGAAGCGGATCATCCCGCATCCGCCCTCTGTCAACCCGGCTCGTTCAGCAAGAGCCCAGTTTTCGACCGGCATTGACAGTCCTTCCAGGAGATGCGCGGGACACCGCGACGGGGCGTTCGCATCGGCGGAGGCGTCGGCGAGGCTCGGCGGACCACGGTTCGCTTGGGAGGTATCGTCGCTTCGGCGCCGGACGGGTTCCCCGCAACGGCTCGTGGATCACAGACTCCGGTGTCTGCTTCTACGCCTGCGCCACCACATCGAAGGGATACCGGTCGGGGCCGCCGTGGGTGGTCCGTCGGCGTCGGCTCGCCAGGGGGCGGCGTCTTCCACGAAGTGGAGGAGGATCTATGAACGAGACCGTCGCGTTCACCGGGGTGATGGTCGCCATCATGGGCCCCTTGTTTCCGCTCTACGGCATCCAGGTGAAGTGGGCCCACCGGGCGTTCCGGTATCCGGAGTGGTCCGACTCGCTCGCGATCGGGGGGTACTTCGTCATCGCAGGCGTCGCCGCGACCGCCATGGTCTTCGAGGCGTTCTCGGTGCGCGACGAGCTATCGGTCGGCGCAGCACTTGCCCTTCTCGGGGGTGGCGCGGCGATTCTCGTCCTTGGACGACTTGCTCAGGAGCGGCTGAGCTCGTGGACCCGCTACCGAGGGCAACCGATCCGGCCCGAGCGCGGCGCAACCGCCTTGAACGTGCTCGCGGGAGCGGCGTGGATCATGTCGGGGGCAGCCGCCCTCGTCTGAGACGCACCAGCAACGAGCCGGGGCGACGACCTTGCGGCGGTGACGGAGGTTCGTCTGTCAGGGGTGGCGGCGGGAGAGGCCGGGGGTCCCACACAGGGCCTTCGCGGCCTTACTGAGTGAAGCAGGGAGGGCATAGCCACAAAGGGCTCGACCTCGATACCACCGTAACGACGAAAGCCCCCGTTTCCGGGGGCTTTCGCATGAGAGCGGATGATGGGACTCGAACCCACGGCCTTCTGCATGGCGACGAGGTGATTCGTCGCGGCATCGTGCCAGACATCAGCTGGAGCCGCGTGCAGCGGATCTTGGCCGGCCTCGAGGTGAAGCCTCACAAGACGGAGCAGTGGTTCCACAGTCCGGACCCCGAATTTCGCCCGAAGGTCACCGCGATCTGCGACCTCTAGCTGAAGCCGCCGCAGCTCGCTGCTCGGACGTTGCGGCGCGCACCCTGCGCTGGAACTCGGCACGTACGCCATCGGAGATCGTGACGGTAATCGGCGGTCGCCCTCGACGAGCCCCGCTGCCACAAGATCACCGCGTTGATCGCCGAGCAACTCCTTTGCGTCCGAACGCGCGATCGCCGAGATCACGCCCTGTGAACAACGGACGACAAGCGATCGGTTCGCCTCCCGTTTCAGCGTCGCGCGGGGCCTTTGATTTTCGGCCGAGTTCTCCAGCGGGATCAGCGGATCGGACCACTAGCCAGGCTTGTCGAATACGCCCTGGATGAACACCGTGCGCCCGGCGTCGGTGTTGCGCCCGGAGTTAGTCATCTTGACGGCTGCCTGTTCTCCCAGCACGAGATGCAGTCCAAGCGGAGGAGGGGCGCTGGAGCCGCTCGCACCCGACGCTTGCGCCTTCGCCTGCTGTGCCTTGCGCGCCGCCACGATGTCGGCGGTAACGTCGCGCCAGGTGCGCTCCAGGAGACCTGCACCGCGGATCAACCCGCGGAGGGATTCCGCATCGGCCAGATGGCTCTGGTTGGGGCGGCTCGCCCATGGGACCGGAAGCTCGATCGGCTCGCCGTTCCCCGCGCAGATTTCCTGGCAGACGAACAGCCCGCCCGGCCTGAGTACCCGGGCGATTCCGGAATACAGGCGGCGCTTGTCCCGGATGTTCATCTGCATTTGTATCGTCCACACCACGTCGAAGCTGGACGCGGCGAACGGAAGCTCCAGGGCATCACCCGCCTGAAAGCGGGTGCGATCGGACAACCGCGTCATCCGAGAAAGGGCGTTGGCCACCCCGCAGAATTCAGGCGAGAGATCGATGCCTGTCACGTCGCAACCCAAAGTTGCGGCGAGGTAACGCGCCGGGCCGCCCAACCCGCTGCCCACGTCGAGCACTCGCGATCCTGGCGGAATCTTTGCA
>LNEQ01000001.1 GCA_001464995.1 Actinobacteria bacterium Ga0077541 | reverse complement strand
TTTATTAAGCGGCGGCGCGGGAGGCGCGTTTGCGCTCGTGCTCGAGCGGCAGGCGCTTGCGCGGATGCGGATGGAGTGATCTCGACGAGCTCGTCGTCGGCGATGAACTCGACGGCCGATTCGAGCGTGTGGCGGATCGGGGGCGTCAGCAGCATCGCCTCGTCCTTGCCGGCGGCGCGGATGTTGGTGAGCTGCTTGGTCTTCACGGGGTTCACAACGAGATCGTTGTCGCGGCTGTGCAGTCCCACGACCATGCCTTCGTAAAGCGGCTCGCCGGGGTCCACGAACATGCGGCCGCGCTCCTGCAGCTTCCATAGCGCGTAGGCAACCGCTTCCCCGTCCTCGGCGGAGACAAGCACGCCGTTGCGGCGCTCGGCGATCTCCGGCTTCATCGGGCCGTAGTCGTCGAATACGTGGCTCGTGACGCCGGTGCCGCGGGTCATCGTCAGGAAGTCGGACTGGAAGCCGATGAGCCCCGGGCCGGGATGGTCGAGCCGCACGCGGCCCTTGCCGTCGGGCCGTCGACGTCGGAGATCACGTCGTCGATCTGCTTCGCGACCAGCAGCGCGTGCGCGCCGCCAACGCCGGCGGCTACCTCTTCCCCACCTCAGCCGGCTCGCCGTTCGATGCTGACAACTTCATGGCCGGGTTTTCAAGCCGGCGGCACGGGCGGCGGGCATTCCGGAGCTGACCTTCCACGACCTGCGCCAC